>NZ_JBBKBO010000002.1:0-538606 GCF_037890215.1 Prevotella sp. HCN-7019
AAGCTTGATATAGCCCCACCCGTTAAACAATTCTGAAAACTAACCTGCACCTTCTTGGACGAGAGTTATTTTTTTCTCTACAGTCTTGAAAGCATCAGACAGGGAGGTAGGTATGCTTCCCGACTGTGTGGTATAGCCTTCCTTCGATACCTCATAGGAGACGGAAGTCCCAGATTTCACCCTCTTGGTCTTAACCGCCTGCCCGTCCAGCTTAACTGTTGCATCTGAAGGTGTTGCTATTACCGCAACATCTGTTCATGCTTCCTTTACCTCTTCTGAATCGAACCAGTATTCCGGAGCAACAGCTGAATTTTTCGGTTCTAGTTCAACTGCGCTTACAGGAATGCCAATCGCCTTGTCTGTTGTTGCTTCACGGGCGCCAATATCAGCGCGGGGAATGACGCAATACTGGTCATCATCAGTCAAAGCAACAAGCAATTTCTCAATATTCACCTTACCTCTTGCTCGTTTCCATCCCTTATCGGTATTAATAACATCACCACCCATAAGGTCTTTTTTGGATGGATAGTCATATTCTTCAATTGTGAAGTTTACGATTACATCACCCATTTCTTTGTCGCTTCGGTAAACCTGACCCGTGAGCTGGTTCTTGTAGTTTGTACGGCTGGCCTCCGCTTCTTCAATAGTCCATGTGTCCTGATGGATATTCTTCACTTCTTTCAAGGTTTCACCCTGCAAAAGAGTATGCAAGGCTTGTCCTGTTAAATCTTCTGTGATAGCACTTGTCTCGCCATACCAAAGTTTCTTGATATTAGCGGCTGTAATTTTCTTCGCTTCTGCCATATTATTTTACATTTAAAACTTCAAATAAAATTCTTACATTTACATAATGACACTTTAAGGCTGTGTCCTCCTCTGTTCCGATTGTGTCGATGGAATAATAATAGGTTGTACCGTCATAGCGTCCGGTCACACCGTCAAACATTTCTTGCGCCTGCTTCTCCAGTTCGTTTAGCCGGATGGTATTGGCTTCGCCTTCCTTCAAGTCAGGAACGCAAAAGTTCACCTCGCAAAAAGACTTCTTCCAATACGTCTCCGGCTGCTGCTTTTTAGCGTGAATGACGATCCTTTCAGACTTCAATTCGCCAGTCAGCTTCTTTCCGTGAGGAACGATGTCAATTCCGAAAGGCTGGCAATCACGGTAAAGTATGTTCGCAATGTCGGTAGTTACTATCATTTTATTTCCTCCTTCAATCGTTTCTCAGCAAATAGGGCTGCACCAGTCAAGACTTCATAGCCTTTGGATTCCACGAAAGAAGCGTATTCGGCTTCATTCCTTAACTCCAAGCCGTCATCCTGAACAGAATACTTGTTTGACTTACGGAGCATACCTGTCCGGTTCTGATAACTGCCATGTTCCACTGCATAATCGACAGCATCCTTGCCGACTTTATCTTCAACAGCTTTTACCTCGGCATAGCCTTGGTCGAAAAAACTATCCACATCCGAAAAGTCAAACTTTACATCCATATCTCTGAGTAACCAAAATAATTTGTATTCTTAACCATGTAAACCTTACCAGTTCCCCGGATATTCTCACCGTCCATACATCTGACTTCATCACCAGCTTTCAGGGAGATTTTTTTCTCACAGACTACATGATAGTTCGGTCGGTACACCTCGCCGTTTTCCGAAGTAAACTCCTTGGTGGAGTTATCGTCACAGCGGCACTTGCATACGTCCAGCCAGCTTTCTCCACCGGTACCGGGAATGGGCCGGCCGAACTCGTCTGTTTCTATCGGAGTAAAGACCTTAACCTGTAATGTATGTGGCGCAAATATCATAGGAATCTGACTTTAGGTTTATCTGACAACGTGTCTTCAAGGCCGTACTTCTTACATAAGAAAGAGTAGTATTCTTTCAAGCCCTGAGTATTCCAGGACATAGAAAAGCCGTTCTCGCTGACGGAAGTGGCACGAAGCAATAGAGAGGGGATGAACTTCGCCATAGCCACCGATACAAGTCCGATGTTTGACTGGTCCATCTCATCCTCTCCGCTTATCCCCGAAGACAGACTTATCTCCAAAAGGTCAGCCTCCGACAAGTTGATGCCGAAGGTCTGAAACTTCTGTGATATGTAGTCGTTTACTGTCATGCGTTCATGGTTGACAAATCAAAGTTCACAATCAGGTTCGGGTTCATAATCTGAGGAATCCACTCAGCGGTGTATTCCAAATAACGACCGTTCTTATCCTTGTAACCGGAAATAAGCATATCACCGTCGGCTTGGGTGTAGTTACGTCCAGGCACGCCATCCACAGCTTCGTACGGAGTGTGGAAACGCATATAACCGACCTTATCCTGCGGAAGCAAGGTGATACGGTCGTCGGCGTAAATCTGTACGTTCTTTCCGGTCTGGTCTTTTACGTAATCTTCCTTGATTTCAATGGCCGGAAGTCCGATGCCAGTGAATACTTGGGAAGCCAGTTGAGATGTAATCAAACCAGTTGAAAGATACATCTCATTTCCTGTAAGCTGCATCTTGAACTTGTCACCAAACTCAGCCGATCCGATGATATTCTTCACGAAAGTGCCACGTGACATAATCATCTTCTGGAAGTTTCCATAATCAGCTTTCAGTGCATTAATCTGCTGCTGCAAATAGGTGATGAAGTTCGTTTTCGCACCAGTATCAGGCTTGATGAACTTGAACGGCAATTCGATGTTAAGAAGGTCAACACCTCCGGCATTGTCGTCCTTGTTCTTGACTGTTCCTTCTCCGGTCATCAAAAGTGAACCTACGATAATATCCATACGTTTATGAGCAGCCAAGAGTACCTGACGGTAATCGTCGTAGATGAAGTTCACTATTTCCTGCATGGCTGCTACCTGGTCAGCAGGTTTTGCTGCGTTAAACTTGTCAATCAAGTCCTGAAGTTCTGACAATCGGTCAATGGAAATCTGGTAAGCATCACCCAGATAAGCGATTTCACCATATCCTGAACCGATGTTTCGACGTTCACGAATAGGCTTCTCACCGTAACGGGAGTTAATGGAACCAGCCATCACACCCGTAACCTGACCGATGTAGTCCTTGAATACACGGGTAGTAGTTCTGCGGAAGTCCAGATACTGCTGCCAGTAGATTGTATCCTTACGGGTCTGAAGGACGCGCTGGATAACGGCGTTAACGATGTTCGGGTCGTTAAACAGGGTATAAATAGTTAGCATCATATCTTAGTCCTCCTTTCTTTATTTACTTGCAATTACACCAGCTGTTCTCAAAGAAGCCAAAAGGGCATTCAATTTTGTATGCGCATCTTCCTGTCCTGTAGCATCATCCACCTTACCCCCCTGCTTTACGCCTCCGAGAGCGGAAGACGTTGCTGCTGATAAAGTAAACTTGTTGGCTTGGGATGCGATACCATCCAATTTTGCTTTGTCCTCTTTACTCATCAAACCATCTTGACTGGAAGAAGCTTTGGCTACTGATAAAGTTTGCCCTACCTGAGTAGCATCCAGAGCATTGAACTGAAAATGCGGCATGTTGGCCTTGTCGATGTCAGAGAAAGGCATAGCTAGCTTGGTTGGTTCAATTTCAAACGCACGCATAAGCAATGCGACCAGGACGATACCATTTTCTACCTGTTTCCTTTCGTACAGAGCTGAATTAGCTATAACTTTTGGAGTTGTTCCATCTGTAGCCGTCGCTTCATAAAGAATAGTTCCAGCTTCCAGCGTCACCCCAAAGTCAGCTCCCAATGTAAGCTTATCGAAAACCTTATCTGTTTTATCGATAGAACTGATGGTTGCGCCATGTGCTCCATTTCCAATGTGCATGCCGGCATAAGCCAATGAATTTTTCTTGATCTTCAACGTGGTATTGGAACCGGTTGTGTATTTCTCGTAAACTTCCACACGGATAGCTACCTGAGCGGTCTTCTTTACCAGGTCGGCGGCGATAGGTGTGAAGGACGGGAGGAATGAACCAACTACAAGGTTGGTCGTGTCCAGCTTGTAAGGACCTCTGCGTCTTACACCGGTAGAAACGTCATAGCGTTCCTCGATGGACGGTTCAGGTTCAATGTTGTACTTAAATCCTGCTGACATAAATTACTTGTTTTGTTGTTCGACAATAGATTTTGTGTCCGCCTCAATCATTTTGGCGAACTCGCCTGCTTCCTTCTCCTGCTTCTGTTCTGCAGTTTCTGGAGCCTTAGCGAACTGGAATCCGCTGTTAGACATTTCCTGCTTCATGTCCTTGAAATAAGTGTCCAAGTCCATGTTATCAGGAATATTGCGGTCTTTCAACATAAATTCGGGAATACCGTACTTCTTTGCTACCTCCGAGATCTGAGAATAGCGTTGCGCCTGCGCTTTCTCCGCTTCGTATGCAGACAGTTTTTCAGAAAGACTTTTGTTGGAATCAATCAACGCCTGAGCCCATGAAGGAACTTCGTCTTTTTTCTCATCCTTCTTTTCGTCTTTCTTTTCTTCCGGTTCCTTAACAGGTTTTCCGTCTTTCAGTCCATGCTTCTTCTCGTAATTGGAAACAGCGGAAGTCTGTGCTTGTCCTGCACGGAAATCACCATAGTTTTGCATTACGTCCTGAAAAGAGATACCCTCAACAATGGAGTTTACCTTCGTTTCGTCCGTTACACCCTCTGCCTTCTTTGTGGCAATACGGGTGAGTGTGGCAGTATCCACCCCAGTGAATTTCTGTTGAAGTCCTGCCAAGATTTGTTCAAAGATTGTCATACCGTATGAGTTTGATTGATAAATTTCATACGGTAAATTTACTTATAGAAAAAAGGAAGGCGAAATTTTAAAACTAACGATACGAAACAATTAGGGGAATGTTCGTTTTTAAGTAAAAAGAAAGCGTGATTACTCCAGTAGTCACGCTGCAAAATTATTCTTTTACAGATAAATCCACATTTAAAGATTTTCCTATTCGGTCTTGATAAGAGTTTTGTAATTGATGAAGGTATTTCGCCTGAATTTCAATCAACTCACCATATTTATCTATAATTTTCACACATCCATCTGTATAGCTAATACATTTTATTTGATTATCATCAAAATTACAACATGATAAAACTTCATTTGTTAACGGAATAGGATTAATTAATGCAATATCGTAAGGATTGGTAGGAAAGATTGGAATAGGATGTGGCTTTATAATGTTTTCCTTTAAAAATCCGTCATTATCTATATATAGTCCCAACCCCTCAAGTGAAGCTGAAATATTCTTATTATCTTTCTGTTGAACTCTAAATACTTTTTTTAGTTCCGGATATTCATAATTTGGATTCCTTGCTATTACATAATTGTCAATTCTTATATCATCAGTATTTTTCATAATCACAATAAATTTATAGCTGCCAGTTCCTCTGTCAGCGCATTAATACCTTTCTGAATCTTCTCCAACTGCTGTTTGCGTGGCTTGTGCACTCCAGCCGCATAATGCCACAACTGGCGCTCATTGATTCCAGTTATCCGACTCAAAGCAGCCTTTGTGAAGATACTGCTGTAATAGTTGATAAAGGTAGCAGCATCTATCTTGAACTTTAATGTAAAATCTCCTTGCAATACTTCTACCGGAGTAATGTTCATTTCCTTGCATGACTCCAGATAAAGTTCAACAGCCTCCTTAATGTTTTTCTCGATTTCCTTCACATCGTTTCCGACAGTCATCACCGGAGCACCTTCAATGTAGGCACTAAGGTTATTCCCTGCATGTTCTACAATCACTTCTACGGTTTTCATATGAACTCCTTTTTATCGTTAAACAAAAGAGGCGGGGGCTATTTTAGCCCCGCTTGCCTCAGAATGTTGTAATAAGTGCCTTTCTCAACGCCTTTTTTGCCGTGGTCGGGTACAACCACTACATGAACACCGTCAGTGTAGACCATGTGGCTGCCCTTTTGTCTCACGAACCAAAAGCCATTTTCAGTAAGCAGCGTTACAACGTCTTTAACTGATTTGTAGCTCATAGCGTTTACGACTTAATTACGATGCAAATATAGTAAAAATATGAATAAATACAAAATAAATGTTCATATTTTTACTATATTTACAATGTATCGAGATAATTATATAATGCAGGAAGGTAGCCTCTGTCAAAAACAAATTGACTCGCAGTTTTAGGGAGTTTATCCGGAGAAACATTGTTTGCCTCTTCACCCCACAAGCATTCAACATCATACTCAATGTCCTTTTCTTTAAGTCCAGCGTTCTCTTTTAGCCATTTACAAATCAACTCTCCTAATTTTTTCGTATCATACTTACTTTTTCCATTATGCTTTCTTACATAGAGAATAAACTCATCATTTCCCATTTTAATTGATTTGCCCATTATTATCAATTTATAAGTTATAACATAAACACAAATATATAAGATTATTAATATTAATCTAAAAATAAATCATAAAAAAATAGCGATACCTCAAAAGATACCGCTATTCTGACAGAACTCCCATGTTCTTATGCTGCGTTCTTTTTGACGTCATTCTTCTGCTTCTCTGCCTGTTCCTCTTTTATGGTTTCAATCTCATCTAAAACAGCATCCACATTCCCTACAAAGGTAATGGCTCGTTCCTGCGACCAAATTTCACCATCTTTAGCTTTGATGGCTGTGTCTATTTTATCCTTTATGTCCTCCAATCTGTAGGGCTGCATTTGCACGTCAACGTCGATAGTCTCTGAAGCCTCCTCAAGTGTCGTGTTCACTGAACCTAATGCAGAAACAAGGAAGTTAACACGCCGCTGCATAAACTCTCCAACAGTTTCGTTCAGGTTTTCCACATTCAAGTGGGTAGACATGAAAACATAGTCGAAAGTTACACCGGAAACAGCATTACCAGTTCCTTTTAACGAGTCAAAGGAGATACGTGGTGTATTTGTCAGTCCGTATATTTGACTGAGCAATGTTTCCACCTCGAATTTAACAGTATCCGGAACCTGACTCCATGTCAGATATTGGGCATTAGCTCCCTGACCGGTAAGTTCTACGACCCTATTCTTGAACTCACCGGAGAAATTCTGTACATCACCGAACAGCATGAGGATCGGAAAGAAATGATAGTCGATACAGTCTGCATAATTGGAAAGAAGTTTCTCCAGTCTCACACGAAGGCTCTTAATCTTCTCGCAGTACGCCTCCGGACGGTACATATAAATCACCGGTATCTTCTTGAAACCATGAACAAATGAACCTTTGTCAGTCCAGTTGTTTGTCAGCTCCCATTGATAAACCATATCTTTAGTAATGGTCATAAAGCAGGTAATCTCTACGTCGTCCAAGTTTTTCTTTTTGTATTCACGAGAGAGGGCAACCAAATCACCCTGGTCATTGAAAAATGGATAGAGCTTGTCTCCCCGGAACGGAGACCAGATGGCACTCTTCAGACGATACTCTGGCTTTGACTTACCGAAGATTCCAGAAATCTTACGTTTAAGCTTGGCCCAGAAACCATCATCTTTCACTACATACCAGTATTCAGCCACTTCCTGCTCTGCCAACCATGCTCGGACAACCTTCTTGTTCTGATATTTCAGTTTGTTCTTCTTGAACACCTGCTTCAATGCGGAAAGTAAACCTTCCTCAGATTTGTCCGGCTGGCAATCAAGTACAGGTTCTGTTCCGACTGTGAATGCAGTCTGAAGGTTTACGATGTCCTGCTCTATAGGAAGTGAAATTCGGTTCGGGTCAACTTCTTTTTTCACTGCCGGCTCGACATACTCTTTACCTGTTGTAGGGTCTGTAATCCGTTTTTCAGGCAGGGTCGTGATTTTGATTTTTGGGTATTTCTCTTCATCTATCACTATCTCGTGCTTGTTCGGATTCCAGTCATTGTAAAGAGCGTGAGCATTTGGTATCTCAGTCTTTCGCCCTTTCTTCAGATAGTAGATCTTTCTCTCTATCTCTGGTATAGCTAAAATTTCTTCTAAAGTTCTCATATACTAAAATTTAATGTCCAAATACTCCTGAAATATCTTTCGGTTTCATAATCCTGCCGAGCAGTTCTCCTAATACGTAGTAGCGCGCAGCGTCAATACCGTGATTATCGTGGTCTTCCGGCTCATTGATATAGTGTCCATCCTTATCTTTTGCCCATACATAATTTCTATACTCTCTCTGCAGGTTATAGGAGCGTCTGGTGATGTAAACTTCCATACCCAGCATCTTGTCTAGTCCGGCATTGATAGATCCTGGTCCCTTCTCAACAGGATAGATTTTAATTCCACCATTACTGATTTCCTGAATGAGTCGCGGATCCGCACTGTCAGCTATCACTTTCAGGTTCCAGGGGCGGAGTGTCTTAATTATATCCCCAGATAGCAATCCGGTTCTATAATCCACTTCATCCAGGTAAAGAGCATTGTCGATAATTCCACACCGGATAGCTGCTGTAGGATCATTGGTATAACCAAAATCCAATCCAATTCCAACTTTCTTACACCACATCGGGAATTCGTCAACGATGCCCCATTTCTTAAACACAGCACCTTCGGCCACGTCAGCCCACCGGCCGATAACGACATGAGCATATTTCTCCGGATTCTTCTCTTTCATTTCTTCAACCTCTCTCAAGAACTCAGGAGACAAATTCTCTATATTGTCAAAGTAAGTCGTATGGATATGCAGAACATTTGGATGAGTGGAAATTTGTACCTGAACGCCGTCTATCTCCACCAGGCGATGTGTGTTCTCAATGTACTTCTTATAGATGAAATGATTGGAATCACACGGATTCATAATGATGATTATCCTATTCTGTATTCCCTTCTTACGGATGGAGAGCATGATTTTATCAAACTCTTCCTCGCAGGTCCACTCCTCAGCCTCATCACAGACAAAGGTTGTAATACCTTGAATGGATTTCAGCTTGGCTGTCTGGTTTCCGGAAGAAGTCTTAATACCTCGGAACATGATTCGACTTCCGGTCATACGGTTCACAATATCCGTCTTGGTAGTATTGAAATATTTTGTAGTTCCGTCCAGTTCAATCTTTTCCATCATTTCCGGAATAATAGACATTCCAGCCGAAACCATCGTGTAACGGGTATAAAGGATCTGGTGGACAATCTTCTCCACCGTCTGCTCAAAGGTCAGTCGTTCGATGAAGGTGGAAGCGTTGAAACTCTTTCCCGATCCACGGCCACCGGTGATGAGAATGATGAACTTCTCCCTGTCGGTGTATAACGGATGATATATCGTCTGGGGAACAATCATTTCAACTTGTCTTTAATCCATGAGTCAATAGAAATGCCGTGGTCAATATCCTTTGGAATATCGGCGTCCTCGTCCTGCCGGCGTTCAACCTTTCTCCATTCTTCATCATGGTGGTACAGCCAGACTGACATTGCCTGAAGGTTAGGAGCCTGCTCACTTTCACTTACCTGTAGCTCTTCCTCACCTGTCAGATTTCCGTCCTGGTCCTTCAACTTCCTCACTACGGTACTCTTCGTCTTAATACCACCCAAGGCCATAGCAAGGAACTTGGCACGTACTGCAGCAGTTATTGTCGCACGCCCGCGCGCTAATACTTCCGACAATTCTTTGTATTTACCTTTTTTCTCGCAGAATGTTTGTGGTCCAAGTCCTAGTGCAAAGGCGATTTCCTTGTCCGTGAACCCCTTCTTGGCATACATTTCCACCTGTGAAAGAAATTCCTCACTCTTATAGTCAAATTTAGGTTTTCTTCCTCCTGTATGTTTCTTATGTTGAGATTCACTTTTCATAACTATTCAATTCTTTCTATCTGTTCATCGAATACTTCGCCCTTGATAAATTTGGCGTAAGGATCGTAACCGAATCTTTCACAGAAAGCTGCTTTAGCTTCAAACGTATCAAAGGAAAGCATTAAGTAAGCATCCATATCCTGAGCCTGTTTCTGGGCTGCATCCTTTACTTGCTGTTTGACTTCCTTCATGTGGGCAATCTTCTCAGCTCTTTCCATCTGCTTCGCAGCTTTCTCGGCTTCTTTCTGTTCTGTTACTGGTGCCATCATATCTTCCAGTGCGTTTGCAATGGAATTCTCTTCTTCCGTCTGTAGAAGAAAATCACAGCCAATCATATTCAGGTCGGCTGCAGTCAGACCGGCATCCTGGTAGTCAATATCAGGAACCAATCGAGCCAAAGCACTGAAATCCCAAGTTCCTTGTGCGTTCGGGTTGTTAAGGAGTATATTCAGTTCCTTTTCCTGCTTCTCATCCACGTCAATGACATCAACACGGATTCTGTAGTTATTCTCAGGAAACTTCTGAAGCTCATCCATGACTGTCAGACGCTGATGCCCGGATACAACAGTAAAGCCGGTCCGTTTGTTGACTACGATTCCACCTACTAATCCGAACTTCTTAATACCACGTTTCAATGTCTTCCGTGATTCCTCGGAGAGTTTCCGGGGGTTATATGGCGATGGGTGTATTTGCGAACGCATCAATTCAATAGACTCACTTGTAAAATATCTATTCTCCATACTAAATGTTTTTATAAGCTACTTCTGTTTTAATTTTACTTATTGTATAAACAGGAACTTTAAACTCTTCGGATAAAGACTTACAACTTTCACCATGTAATGCCCTTTCTCGTATTTCTTTAGCCTGTTCATTTGTCAAAGAGGAGTTATATACATTTTCTCCTATTCGAGCCTTTTTTAATCCGGTTTTATAAGCATGGTAAGTGTTTTCTGATTTTGTACACCATTCCAAGTTAGAAACATCATTATTAGATTTATCCCCGTCTTTGTGATTTACAAAATTCCCATCTATTTTAGGTAGAAATGCCTCAGCAACAAGTCTGTGTACTTGCTTAAACTTTTCTACACCGTTTATATTCAATCTAACAGTTACATATCCATTCCTGTCTGTTCGACTCTTTACGTGAAACATTTTATTGTTTCTCCATTGGATATATTTACTGTTAGATGAATACGGAAGTCTTATAATATCTCCACTTGTGGAAATAATATACTTAACATTATACCCATCAATAGGCTTATAATCTGCAAAATGAATGGCGGAACGGTTAAGTTCCATCGATTCACTCTTTATGTACTTGCTCAATTCCATACCTATTGCTTTTGTTTATGTTCCCAAAGGATTCTCTCAGCCATAGGGAACACTTTGTAAATTTTCAACAAATCCTGCGGGTAGTTTTTCTCCAGCCACAACATACAATCCAAGTTAAAACCTACCCCAGAACTAGCTTTGAGTGAATATCTCACCGGTCCAGGAAGCCCATTCTGCTTCATATAGGCAAGAATATCCTTCTGAGTCCAGTCTGCCAAAGGATAACACATGCCGTTATTCTCATAACCGTTTGCCTCATAACCCTTCAGCATCAGACGGCGATTCATACCGTCGGCCTTTTTCATGCCCAAGAAAGTGTAATAAAGACCATATTTAAGCTGCATGGCCTTCACAACATCTGCTAGTTTCAGAAGCTTTACTCTCGTATTGGGTACACAGTACATACCCCCACGAAGAATATATGTAAGATTCCAGTGCGGCACCTGTACGAACTCTATCTTAGGATATCTGGCCTTCACCCAACCTACCCATCTTTCGATATGCTCAAGTCCTTTGATAAAATACATGAACACACAGACAATCCGCTCGAACTTCGGATAGATCATATCCAGCAGAACTAAAGAATCCTTACCCAATGACAAAAAGAGCATTGCACAATCCGATTTTGCTCGGATAGCGTCAATACTCTTATTTGTGCTTTCTTGCAGTGTCATTATCCGCCACTCAAACCAAGTCCTGTGCGGACATTATAATACTGCTGTCTGCGGTTGATGAATCTGCCACCCTGTGACAAACCTCCATTTTCTGTAGTTAGCCCTCTACGGCCCCCACGATAACCGCCTGTTGAAAATGTACTTCTGTTTACTCTGACTCAGCGTAAAATTTAAAATTAAACATGTTTTTCTATCACTCTGCCAAGGTCATAAACTACCTGTGCGGCCAAATAAATCTCACCTTGATGAGTATATTCTATCAAATTGTGGTTCTCGTCTTCAATCAACTCGATCTTTGCATCTGTGACCTCTACCAGTGCGCTTGCTCTGTCTTTCTTGTAACCTACAAAGAACCGGATTGCATCATAGTTTCTTGCTTGCAGTTCACCATTAACCTCTATGCAATAACCGTCAGCGTCAAGCTGGCAGTATTTTTTCTGAGAGTTGGGCCTGATCTCTCTGTATTCTTGACGTTTCTTGCCTGCCAAAATTTCGTCAAAAAATTTCTGTTTGATGATAAGAGTAAGTATTTCCATAATCGTGTGATATATTTTTGTTGCGGATGCCGGACTCGAACCGGCGACCTCTACCAAGTCAAAGTAGCGAGCTGACCACTGCTCTAATCCGCGATGGTACCTTTTCACAAAGATACCTAATTATGAAGACAATTTTGAATAACAATTCTACACATACGAAACAATACGCCAAATGTTTGTTATTAACTCACAAGCATATTATTTTATTTAGTCTGCTGTGTTTTCAGACCTAACAAATACTTTGTTTTCTCAACATCAATGAAGTTTGTCCATCCTGCATCATGTAGCATTATAGCTGCCTCTGTTATCGTGATATCACCACATGACACCTTTTCTTTCAAAGACTGCAATATATTTTTCATAACCATCTTAAATTTGAGTAATATATGCCATTCAGTATTTTATAATCACCAAATAATCTAACTTCGCCCTGGTACATCATAGCAAACCTTGAATAACCGCAAATCTGCTTTATAGCCCAGTCTGCCTGCGTTGTTCCATATCCTAAGCGCTGTATTTCTGGATAAATTTTCATTCTGAAGACAATTTCGCTGTCTGTCATATCACCAACAGGACATACGTTTAAAGTCCCATTGTGAGCGAAATAAACGCTATTCTCAACAAATGGATGACAGTTGGCCCGACATATAGATCCATGAGTAGCAAGTCTGAAATGTATAATGCAGTCTTCATCAGCTCCAACCTCTGAAAGGTGACACAAGAATGTACGATAATCCAAACCCTTATGAAAATGATCTGTTGAAACAAACCCATAGCCATTATGGTTTAATTTCATGATTTTAGCAAGAGTGTCCAAATTGGGCATTTGTACACCCTTCGGCTTGTATATAATACAACACATATTGAATTTGTTTTAATCGTGTGAGGTTCATGCAAGAACCTCAGCACGTGATTTGAAGAATGATTTTTCTTTTGCAGTCAAGAAAGGTATTTCATCAATCGAAGTAACCTCTAAACTCAGTACGTTCTTTTTAGACCATGCAACTAACTTCGCACAAAAATTAACCCAGTTGGATATTTTCTCAAAGTCTGTTGAACCTTGATGCTGTCTGAACTCTATTGTTTGATGACGTACATAAGAACAGGCATTCACTTTATAGTATCTGTTACCGTTCATAATGCTTAAGACATCATGTTTTGTAGTACACTGTGTAAAGTCCTTACCTTGCAAAGTTCTGCACCACTGACTGTTGTTGGCACGTCTTGAATTTGCCATAAACGTATCAATAACTCTCTCTAACTTCTGATAGTTCTTAAAGACATTTATATAAGCCTCATCAGACAAATTCTGTGCACCGATATGGACATGCAAACCTGTCGACCTGTTAACTTGTGCACCGGCTTCATTCAAAGCCTTACAGCAAGTTTCTAGGCTTTTTATACCAGCCTTGCCTGTAAGCACTGGCGATACACATTCAATCGGATTTTCACCTCTAATTGATGAATCAGAAACAAACTTATAGTAATGACTATTATCTGTGTGGTTGTAGCCCTCATACTGAAATGGCATTGCATTTCTTGTTGCACATTCACGCATAATACTTGCAGCTACAAGACATTCTATCTCAACACCAAACGTAAACTTATATCTTTCTCTTACAGGTTTAGGCAGTTCTGAAAGAAGAAGCTCAATCTCATACTTTCTCAATCCCAGTTTGATGAAAGCAGCTTTCTTTGTTGCCTTAGAACCTTTCATGTTCTTAATCTCGTCTACTTGTTCATTCAATGTCTTCATAATCGTGCGTGTTTAATTATTGTTGTTAAAATGTTACAAATTACTTTCTACGTATTCTTTAATAGCATCAATGTCGCATTCTACTTCTACCTCATTATCATTCTTATCATAAGATCTTACCTTATCAATAGTCACCGAAGCATCAGTAGTAATCCATATCTCATGGCAAAACCCAGTATTTTCGAAATATCCTTTTACTTTATAGCGACCATTAACTTCTATCAGATTTTTATCATCTTCTGCATCGACAAAGAATGTCCCTTCATTATAGTCAATACTCTTTAAGATTTCATCTGCAAGCATTCTCTCTATTGTCTTCATAATCGTATGTGTTTAAATTGTTATTACTTATTGTTTGATAGCGCAAAGGTAAATAGTTTTATTTACATATACAAGAAATTTGTAAATATATTTATTGCCTTAATATTATTTAAGCAATAATACTATTTACACACATCTTATTATATGTATCTTTGTAAACAGAAAATAATGCCTATGAACAGAATAAAAGATGTACTGAAAGAAAAGAACATATCTATAAATGAATTTGCAGATATGGTGGGGGTATCTCGCCAGGCGATCAGCAGACAGTTGTCAGGGAAATTATTAGTGGAGACCCTGGAAAAATTCGCCTCTGTGTTGAATGTACCTGTTTGGGAGTTGTTGGCGTCTAGAGAAGAAATCACCAGTGCCAACACAACATGCGAATCTGACGTTAACGGTTATGTGAAAGTGAAAGGAACTCTATATGAGGTACACTCATTCGAGGATTTGGAAAAGTTATTGGAATTGGATGTTTAATTTAAAGAGAAAGTTTATGGAAGAACATAATGTAAAAAATGAATCTTTAGAAATACTTCAACAACAAAAAAGATTTATACAAAGTAGACTTGATAAACTAAAAAGGCTCAATAGTTTAATGTGGTTTATGTCTATATTTTTAACAATAGGAGTACCAATTGCTATTTACTTCTTAGAAAATAGACAAACATATTATATATTCATATTATATGCATTAATGCCTTTCGCTATCTTACCAGGCTATTATCAGAGAATCAAACAATATGAAAATAGACTACAAGAGATTGAGCTTAGTATTGATATTGAGAAGTTTAAAATTGGAACAGAAATTAGTTATGCAGAGAAGACTTTAAGACTTCACAATAATCAGTTGAAGAAATATTACGATCTGAATCTTAGACAAAATTCTTGGATTTTTATCTTAGGTATTTGTTGCATATTATTGGGGTTTGGCGTAATAATAGCTACATTTTATTTTATCACAGAATATACTAAAGATGATACAAGTAAAATAATAACCGGAGTATTAGGTGGAATTAGTGCAATAATGATTAATTATATTGCTGCTCTATATCTAAAAATAAATGCAACTGTTTCAGATAATCTAAAAGAATTTCATTCAAGATTAGTTGATACTCACAAAATATTGATGGGTAATGTTATTGCTGCAAAAATAGAAAATCGTGAGCTTAAAGACTCAACATATTCCAGTATATCAAAAGAAATATGCGATAAACAAACCAATGAAACAGATTAAAAATGATATAAACAATACTTTTTTAAATAGGAGGAATTATGAGAAAAATAATTTTAATTCAAGGACGTAAAAATGCAGGAAAATCAAATTATATTAATGAAAAATTCAATGAATTAAAGACTAATCATACTATTATAGACATCATCAATAAAAATGATTGGAACACTGTTATTTATATTTTGGAAAACAACTCAAATGAAATTATTATTCTTAATTCAGGATCAGATAGCCATGAAATCATTAATGGATTTGGAGAAATTATTAATAAATATCCAGCACACATTATTTATACAGCAATAAGATCTAAAAGTAAAAACCCAAGGTTATATCAGTGGATGATTGATGCACTCAATATAACTACAGAGGATAACGTTGAAGTTATTGATTTAGAACAGCCAGAAGCATAATGCTCCGGCTGCTGCACAATAAAGATAATAAATGAAACGTCCTAATTGGAAATTATATTATAAAATGAATCGTATAGGATTATGGTTTATACTTCTATGCTTTGTGGGAGTATTTATTTTATTCTTGTTCCTATATGATAGCACCTACCCTGTATTTAAGTATAGTTTATTGTATATTAGTATAATTGCATATTCTATTTTAATTGCATCTACGTTAGGATTAATCATAATAATAAAGAGTTGGAAAAACAAATCTTTGAGTACTCTTTCAAATCACAGAAAAATTCTATATAGTTTATCGTTTTTATTATTGTCATTTCTCATTTTATCATCTATAGAATATCTAATCTACATTAATGATAAAGATAAATTCAACATAGAAAATAACTATGTCACAACTTCGACAAGAGATAAGATGCTTAATATAACAAAGGAAATAAAATGTTACAAGAAATATGTTGAAAAATATAATCGTATATATGAAGAATTAAAAAACAAAGAATATTTAGGCTATACAAATACTGATGATTTGTATTTTACTGTTATAAATGGCGATACCATAGACATTAAAGTAAACGAAAAGAAGCCTTTTCCTGGCACAGGAACTAATGGTGTTTACATTAAAGGGATAAATAATGCTGAGGATATTGGAATATTGCTAAAAAACGAATCATACAATATATCACATCCAACGAGTAAGGTTATATTGAAATCAATACAAAAGAACGATAGTATTAATGGAAATGACTTTCGTTTATTAGTTCATCAAAAAATAGAAAAATATCAGAATGTAATAAATGAATATAATACAATATTGGAAAATGAATTAACTATTTCATTTGGAGATTTTATCATATATAACATATTCAATTCAAATATCACAGGGAATAAGACTCATATATTTATCCGTTTAATATTTTTACTACAAGCAATTATTATCACATTTTTTTCCGGGTACATATATCAGACACTATATAAAATGCTTGATGGAGAAGAAAAATACATAAAAATACAGAATATGAAAGATAAAGAAAATAGTAAAAAGAATAAAACCTTTACACGGGATTTTTGGTGGTATTTATCCATCTTCATTACTTTTATTTTCATTATATGTTGTTTCCCTGCATTATTTACACAGCCAGGAAGGCTGGACTTTAGTAATACTGGAGAAATTGGTGATACCATAGGAGGTATAATGGGGCCATTTGTAGCGATAGCTGCAGCAATACTTACTTTTCTTGCGTTCTGGGTACAGTTTAAAGCTAATGAGCAACAAAGGAAAGATATTGCAAAAGAACGATTTGAAAGTAAATTCTACGAATTATTACATTTACATAAAGAGAATCTTCTAGAATTAGAAAGTGATGGAAAAAAAGGAAGGCAAGTTATGATACAGTTTTGTAATTATGTTTCTATTCTTTATTCATTAATTGATGGTTTTTTCTTTAGATATTATGCTTCAGATATAAAAGTATTGGACAACTACAAAAACATAGTGGAAAAATATAAAGATGAAAGATATTTATTTATAGACATTTCATATAATATTTTTTTTTATGGAGAAGAAGTAACCAATAGATTAAAGGATGAAGAATTAAATTTGTATAAGAAAGTCTTTGAGTTGATCCATGAAGTTTGCTCATTTAAGAAAGAAATGAGTGAGCAAGAAATCTTCTTGTTATGTAATGATATTAATGATGCACCTAATATATATTTTTCACGTAATAGAGAACATGATGGGCTTCCTGATAATGGAAAATTATGTTATCCGTCTGATTTATTAAAAGGGCATAATCTGACATTAGGATTGTATTTTCGACAATTATATCATATAGTAAAAATGGTTGCGACATCACAACTCATAATAGACGAAAAAGAAAAATACGAATATGTAAAAATACTGCGGACACAACTTTCAGACTATGAACAAGTATTATTGTATTACAACAGCTTGACTAATGTAGGAAAGAAATGGAATAAACCAAATCAAACGCAATCATCTTCAAATAAAGAATATTCTTGGATTGAAAGCATGGCACTCATACCTAGATTTAGACTTATTAAAAATGTGCCTCCTTCATATAAATTCATTGGTATTACTCCTGAAGAAGTTTACAAGGATGAAATTGAACTTTATAATAAACATAATATTAAGTTTTTTGAATTGAAATAAAAAACATGAAAGAACATCTAACTAATACATTAATAGAGTCACATTATTAATTTGGGATTACAATCATTCCATTTGGTGCTATATCCGGATTAATACAATATTTATATCTTCCCTTATGAAATCTTGTTCAGAAAGAAGATTTTATATAATGTATTGAAGAATCAGTTTAAGTATTTTCCTCCATTTGATAAAAATATGAAAAAACAAAATGAAATAATCCCATTTAAAAATATAAGGCAAGCTTTTTATGTATATTGTGATATGATTAAAAGCCACGGGAAAGGAGCCCCAATAACACCTAATGCAAATTTTTATATTGGATGTATAATTTTATCTTCTATTGCTTGTGAAGTAGGGTTAAAAGCCATACTTGCTTATGAAAAAAAGCCTTCATATGGACATGACTTGCATATATTATTTGGTAAATTAAGTCCTCAAATGCAAGAAGCCATAATACAATGCACTTCTTACAAAACAGAGAATTTCCATAAAGCATTATTAGAAAGCAAAAATAATTTTATCAAATGGAGATATTATTATGAGATGTTAAATTTACACGTAGACTATAAGTTTATAATAGAGTTCTTTTGTGCAATTAAAACATATTTAGATGAAATAAAGCCGGAAGCATAACGCTCCGCTTTAAATAAATATAGTTATTCTATTTCTACAATAGGTCTGGTTACTACCATGGTTGACTGACTCCTCATAAAGCATTTCTTATTTTTGGGGACATCTTTTTATTTAATGGTACACTTTTCAGTCAGCCGATGATATGTTTTCCAATTGGTATTTACGCCTACGACCTACCAGATACACTATTTCCAACCTGACGGCAAAGGAAAGCAGGAAATGGATAACAGTACGGTGTTCTAGCCAATGAACTTTATCCGCTGGAGAAAGAAACATTCCGGATCTACTACACATCGGCATCGACCGACCAGCAGACGATTGACATCTATATCATCGACAGCTTCGGGCTGATGCTGCATGCTTCATTCTCGTTCAATAATGATAAAGAAAAATCCTAATAACAATATTCAAGATATGCCCCCTCGTTTTCAATAAAAAAGTACATATCTTGTTTATAGTCACAATTTATTCTGTAACTTTGCAAGAAAACAAAGTGTTATTGTATTAATCAATTGGTTATTGTATTATGATGAATGTTTATATTTGGATATTATTTGTAATAATATGCTTACTCATACTGGTGCCTTTTATTATAGCCATTATAAATCTTTCTGATAATTCGAAAGAAGGAAATACTAGTTATTTATTTACTCTTTCAATTTTATTATCAGGTTTTATTCCTATCGTTGGAATAAATATTATAGATGGAGATTCTCTGATATATAGTTGGCATATTATACTTGGTGTACTATTTTTAATACATGTCCTAATATCATTATATAATATTAGAAAAAATATTCACTATATATTAAGTTCCTTTTTGAGCAGTTTATTAGCTATTTTATTTTTCTTTTATAGAAATGAAGTTACGGTAAGTAAAGTTGATTTATTTCCAAAATTAAACGTAGATATACCAACGGTTCTATTTACTTTTTGGATTCCATTAGCTGCTATTTTTATTATTACAGCCTTGCTTTTACGACGTAAAGAAGTTCATTATATAAATGTGCCAACCAATGAAAAAACAGCAAACAGAACTACTGTTACATCTTCAATGGAAAATGCATTAATGCGTCGTTCCATAGAGGAACTTTCTCAAAATATGGCTCAGCAACATAATGATGTAGTACTAAGTATTCAAAGTTTATCAAAAGATTTTGCTAGATTAAAATTTCATAATGTGTTCAACAGCAATGGTAAAGTTTCTGTAACAGATAAAATAATAGTGGAAATGATAGGAAAACTTGAAACTAACATAGCAATGTTATCTGCAAAATTTGAAACTATAGATATAAAGCCAATGACTGTTACCAATCAAATATTAGTAAGAGAGTTAACACATTTTATTGCAACACCTTTAGCTACTATAGAAACAACATGTGACCTTATACAAGGTCTTCTAACACCAAAAAACAACAATAGAGATAAAATTAATCAATACATTATTAGAATAAAGTCTTCTGTAAATATATGTAAAGGAATTTTGCAAACTTATCGTGAAATATTTCTTTGTTCGATATCGTCTGATAATTCTTTGTTAAGGGATTTAATTAAAGAATCATTTGAAGTATATCGGGGAGGTAAAAATGTATCTATCCATATTGATGTTCAAGATAAATATGATGGAGTAAGTAATTATTACATACTATCCACCATTTTGCCAATTTTAGCTAATGCAGTAAGAGCTTCCAAAGAAAACAATGTAATAGAAGTTATTGAATCGGAAGGTATTATTAAAATAAGTAATACATATTCAGAGAATATTGAAATCTCTAATTTAGAGAAAGAAGGATTTTCTACTAAAGAAAATCATAGAGGGATGGGATTATTTACAGTAAGGCATCTTTTAGCATCAAGAAAGGCAGGAAAACTAGTTTTTTATAAAAAAGATAATAAAATATTTTTTGAAATTCCTATAATTACAAAAGAATCATGACTCAAAATAGAAATTTTCAAATTATAGTAGTAGATGACGATGAAGATGCTGCAAAAACTTTTGCAGAACTAATTGAAACTAAATTAAAAATACCAGTGATTTCAGAGTCAAATCCTAGCACTGTATTGCAAATTATCCGTCAAGAATCAATAAAAATTGTAGTTCTTGATCAACGAATGCCTGCAATGAATGGGACAGAACTTTATAAAGAAATTAAGAAAATCAATCCGTATATTGTTGCGCTAATGCTTACTGGAGAGGCCGATAGAAAAGAAGTTAGATATGCAATGTCAACTTTAGGATATTTTGATTGTGTAGAAAAGAATGACATCCAAATACTTCCCAATAAAGTCATTTCTGCTTTGGCTGCGTATGAGGTTGGATTAGCTAAAAATCAAAATACACCAATACCTTTATACCGTTGGAATATTTACAAAAATCGTTTATTTTCAAAAATCTATGAAATAATTTCTGTAGAAAAACTTTGTGAGAATTATATTTTCGACCAAAAATGGAAACTGAAATTTGAACTATCTGCATCTGAAGAAGAAGTAGAGGACTCTTATGAATATGAAGATGAACTTATCATACAAGATAGCTTTGAAATAAAAACAAATAATCTTCATTCTTTTACTTCTAAAGTTTTACCAACATTGAAAACTGAAATAAATTCGATTTTATCTAATCAGCAAACTGTTACAAATAAAAGACGTTCAAAAAAAACAGAAAGAAACAAAAGAATATATAAACTTCAAGACGGTGTAGAAGAAGGGAAAAGTGCTGTAAAAAAAATTTTTGAATATACTCCTATATATATCCAATTCCGAATACTTCTTCGTAAAACTTGTAGAATTTGTAATCATATTGAAATTGTCCCAATGGAAGTTTATAAACGAGTTCCTTATGTTGCTACTAGAGTAAGAATATATTACTCAGATGGTAGCAAACGAGAAATTAATACTGAAAAAATAGCTATATAATATTGCATTAAAATAATCGGTGATAAAAACACCGATTATTTTAATTAGGAAAACTTACACTTTTGTAGTTTGTGTTTATTAACTTTGTAGAGAAAAACGCCCCACGTGGAAACATCTTCAAAAACATTGCGGTATATCTAGCTGATAGGCTCACCGAAAACTAATGTCATTGTCTGAAAGTCCGGTTCGTCTGCCAACAGTCGCAAATGGTATAGCGTGCCGAACTCGGCCGTCTTGCGTCCCCATGCCCAATCTTCCGTGTACAAATCATCGCCCCACTGCTTCGCCTCATCGAAACGCACTTTCACATTTACAGAATAATTGTTTTCCTCGATGTCCTCGATAACGCCCGTTACCATCATTCTCGTAGAAATACACTCGTAACGTCTGCCTATTAGGTTCTTGTTTACTTCTGTCGTTTTCATACCCTTAATTTTATCTGTTATTACCCTGTTCTTTCTTCTCTATCCACTTATCCCGCTTGTGGCGGCACTCAGCCAGTGTTTTAGTCACTGTGGAAAAAGATCCCTGTCCGTGTGGCAATAGTCGTACAGGTAAAATATCCGTCCCTTAAATGCGACCGGACGGTATTTTACAAACTTTTCCTCTCCCGGTACTTGGGTGATGCTCACCCCGTTTCTGTTCAATGATTGCATGATGTTCTGTTTTTTATTCGTTATATACTCAATAGGGAAAGCAACAGTAGGAAAAAAGAGTCACGCACAACGCATAAAACGCAGACAGGCAAACCCGGAGCAGAAAACATACGGCACGAAGTACAGGGTATGCCGTTACCACCGTGATTGCTCTGGCAGTGCAGGCGAGCCGCCACACAAGGCAGAACAATAACATCCGCAGGATGATTTTATAAATGCTTTTCCGTTTCATCGTTTCTCTGTTTATTCGGGCAGGACTTTTAACCCCGCCCGAATGGTCGTTTAAGCCGTTCGGAATACAAACCCGTCATCAAACCAATAGTCACACATGAACATATCACGGGCAAACGGTTTGCAGTCGAAATAGGTTTTTGCGAACTCCGGCAGGTCGTAACATTCTTCCACGATTTGATAGGCGAAATCTTCTTCGTCATCATATTGTCCCTGATATTCGTCTTGAAAATCCCGTACAAAGTCGTCCGCATCCTCCTTGTCATTGAGAAACTCCCGGTAGAATTCGTAAAAATCTTACTTGTCCGAATAGTCCGACATGTCAAGCCACCTCCGAACAATGAACCGTTGTTGTATTTGCCATAAGCGCCTACCTAAACTCTTGCTTCCGATAATGTTTCCGTTTCCATTTCCTATAAATTTTAAGTTTTACGCGGATTCAAGAGTTGAGGAAGATGTTTTTCCAACCTTATAAGCCCCCGTTTATCCGACATTTTTTAATATGTCTTTCTGTCGCTTAGGTCGTTTTCGTTTCGAGTGCTTCAAAAAAAGCAGGAAGTGGATACTCCTGTCTCTTTACTTTATCACTCCTGTTATCTTCAACCGTTCTAAGACCTGATTGTAAATAAATTCTATATCTTGCCGGAAATCCTTATACTGCTGGTAAATAAATGAAACATCAGCGATATTATTTGATATAACACAGGGTGAAACATCTGGGAATACATGGGCTATCTCGGCTCGGATACCATTCGGCAACCGTCCACCAGCCAACACACTAGGAGCGAACAGGAACAGAATTATAAAAAGAAACTTCTTACGCTGAGTAACGCTATCTGGGTTTGGCGGACAATCCATTCCTGAAAGGATTTCTTTAAACCATTGATAAAGCTCCTGGATGAGCGACAGATCGGTCAATATCGGTAATGATAATTCCTGTTCACGTTCTGATAATCTTGATTTCTGCTCACGAATAGCCTTCAACTCCATGATTGATGAAAATTCTTTTGTCATGATATGGTTATTTAAAAAATAAATATTATTTTTGTGACATAATCGTGCGTGGAGTTGGTCTTCTATCATGGGGCTGGCTCCTTTTTTTATCTAAATAATCATCATTAATTTTTGGTATAATTTTTGCGAATACAAAATCAAAAATTAAGATTTATGAGAAATAATAATCAAAAAAATAATTTCAATGATCTTGAATTTTGGGGATCTGCTAGAGATATAATAGACAAAAAAAATCAACGTCGTTTTATAGAAGGACAAATAAGAGATGCAAAACTATCAAAAAGACTTATTATTCTTAATACAATTATTGCATTTTTAGCGTTGGTTGTATCAATTATCTCTCTATTCAAATAAATAAAATATATCCAAGAAAATAATACTCTAATTAATATTTTTTGTTTCCGTGTTTATATGGACGCAATTCATTATACTTCATCTTCTGTTCTATATACCAAAATATAGCAATGTTCCTGCTGCGACAGAATGCGAATATCTCATTCAAAAGGATACAAATATCTTTGCCGTATGATCTGTCCGTGGCATATACACAGATTCTATACATTGATTCCGTAAGACTCATTTCGGAGAAATCTTCTGTATCGCTTCCTTCATAGTCGAAACTATCTAAATCATATTCTCTCAATCCTGCAAAATCCAGTAGCCGGATGCAGGCATCGGCAAGTTCTTCCTCGACAGTTCCTTTGATAAACCGAGTAAAACTGTACATAAAATTTGCACTGTCATGCGGTTCTTCATCTTCATAATGTTTTATGAAAGATTCTCTATCGGCATGTCTTCCTTTCCGGTCTGCTTCCACCGCTTCCATCAGTTCGGATATGACCAGGCAAAGGAAATGTTCATTACTCAGGTTTTCTTCGTGCCATCCGTGGACAACTGCGTTACGGTAGGCTTTATCTCTTAATACGTTCAGGTTCATAATTGGTTGGTTTTAATTGGTTGAAAATAAAATACCCGATAACTGCCACAAAGCAGTTACCGGGTATTCACAAAGCACTGACAAGGGCTGTCAGTAAGATTACCATTCTAATGATGTAATCCCCCCAAAAATTTAGATTCGGCAGGGTTATATGGACAATCACAGCTTACAACTTCCCAACTTTGAGAAGGAGAAAATATAAATTTAGCAGGCACAAGATTAGTAATCTCATACATAACCATGTAAGTTCCTAGAACTTTTTCCCTTAAAATCCAAGTTTGCATGTATTTAAAAGCATCTACATATTTATCTATCTTAAAATAAATTTTATTAAGGACATCCTGTACAGAATCATCTTCTGTAAAACTAACTATAATAGTTTGTTTTTTTTCACCTAGCAATACATCTATTGAGGTTCTATATTCAATAGGTTGTTCCCAATTATTTTTCCTTCCGTTGATTGATAATATAGATTCAATATTAATGATTCGATCTAACATCAATTTCAAATCCCCTTTATCTTTATTACTCCTTTGACTTTCAGCTATCAGTTCTGAAATATCCACATTATGATTTAACGCCCTAAAAAAAGGATTATTAATCTTTGGATCATTAATTGCTTCATTAATATGCTTTAAAAGTTCTTCCTTTAGTTTATTAACACCGAACATATTATCAGTATAAGGAATCAATCTATCTCCTTGTATATCAAATGGAAGCTTTTCATTCTTTTCAATAATGCATACAACAGGTTTACCAACTGCATGTCTAATCGCCAATTCGTACATAACATTAGGATTTAGCCCTGTCATATTCGCTATAACCAATTCACAATTAGTAATATAATTAAAAATTGTATCTGTAATAGAGCCAGGATTACTTAGTTCTTTTGGAGATATTACATCAAATTTTAACTCCTCTAAGACAGGCCTTATAACAGCTTCAATTACACCATCAGCCTTCATTCTTGTTTCAGTTCCATTATCTCCTATAGGAGTAATAATAAAACATTGTCCTTTCTTGTTTTCCATTGTAATAATAGTTGATATAATAAACCATAAATTAACTCTATCTTACGATTGTTACTAAAATACGTAATTATTGCATAAATACAAAAATATTTTAGAAAATCATAGAGTTAGTATGAAAAATTCAACTAAAGCACTATTAATGAGCTATAAATCTCGCCCACGGCTGTTTGATGGATATAGCTTTCATTTAAATATTACCAATTAGACTCTGAAGAGTTAGCTCTTTCTCTACCAATACGCTCCTTTTCCTCCATCATATCAAAGTATGATTCCTTCGCATGTTCTATAAGCTTGTCAGATTCCTCAAAAGGATTAATCACTTCCTTTTTACCTGACTCAGGTTTCCAATGGAGATATTTCACAAAAGCACAGATGCCTAACACTATAAAAGGAAGCCAAATTATTGTACATGCTATAAATACTTCGTTCATGACAAAATATTAATTATGATTTAGACAATAACAGCACCCACAATCGTTACGAGTTTTATAGGCTCAGCTTCTAAGATTATTTAAATCCATAATTACTTTGTCTTTAATTTAAATTGTTGAATTTTTCTGCTTTCTCGCGAGCCTCAGCCCATGTCTTTGGATTTATAAGGCAATTAATAATAGCCTTACATCCGCAATATATAGCCGGATCAGACAATATATTTGTGTCTTTTGGCAAACATGGAGTCAACAAGCCATCTGCAATGACCGTAAGATGATGCCGGAGAGCTGCACACGACAAACTTTGAACAACAGCCTGTGCACTGTACTTATATCCATCCTTGCCGATAACATTATATTCCACAAACTTCTTACTGACATTATCAACATACGTCTTAGCTTCACCTGCTAACGACTGCGCAATAATAACAGAGGCAAAGGTCTGCCGGTCCACAACTTTGGGATATTTGCCAAGGAAATTCGATATTGCCACATGTAATTTCTTGCAATGTGGTTCTATTATACTGTATGCAGCGTTACCGAAATCACACATCCATATACTTTCTTTGTCTCCTTTCATCTGTGCATTTATTGCTTTATTCAGTTTGGATATTTCTTTAGGTATCAAACATACAGATCTACGAACCTGATGTCTTACGAGCGATGCACAATTTTCCTGCAATTCATCTACTGCGTCACCAGCCACAATAATTGCAATATGTGCAAGTGCAGCAGCAGCGTACAAAGTTGCAGCATATTCCTGCCGACTTTTTTCAACTAATATCTGTGTATGTTTTGTATTATTTATTATTTGCATATTATATGTTTATTTTCATTGTTAATATCTATTACGTACTTTTATGTTGAAATTATTCCGCAGAATTGTTGCGGAATTCCGCGGGAATTTCACTATTTGCAGAATTTTTTCTGCACCCATATATTCATTTCTTTAACTCCTCAATAAGTGCATCAGCAAATCTTACAGCTTCCCTTGCAGAACCTTGTAGTGACTTAAATTCAAATCCTAATTCAGAATCATCTGCTCTTTCTGCGTTTCCGTCATCGAGGTATATTGCAGCAAGCATTTCTTTTGCTATCTCATAACGCCGCTGCTCCCAATTAATTTCTATATTTTCATTTGCTTCCATATTATCTATGCTACTTTTTTTATTAGGTTGATGTTCTTGTTTACCAAATCTATTATTTCATCGTGCATCGGCGTGTTAGTGTTACATACTCCACGACTCTGTACGATCTTGAATGTTTTTAGGCTTAATTCTATGGTTTCAATGCGATTCCCGGACTTATCCTTTGCGGATAGTATAAGGCTTTCTTTCTTCTTGTAATAGCCGCAAGAATATACACAATGGTGCATCTTTTCACCCTCTTCGGCCATTTCGGCAACGGAACTGATGACCGATATCACAATATTATCGTTACCGAAGCAGATTCCGAAAAAACGTCCTTTCTGTTCCATGTAGGTATCTTCCCATTTCCGAGCTTCCTCGATACGTTTTTTCTCCTGGATTTTTTCCTCCCTGATACTTTTCTTTTTCATGAGCCGGTCATGTTCTTTTTTCAAACTCTTTGGGCACACGTATTTAGCATTATGTGTATCAAGGTGAAAATAATCAAGTAAATGTAGATAATCATCATACATAGAACCATCCTTAATGGTATATCCGTTACGATTGCAGATATTGACAGCCCACGGATGAGAAAGTTTACCTCGATGCAAATAGAACTCCAGCATTTTATACTGATGTGTTTTCAACAACATTTCTGCATATTCACTTTTCCCAAGAAGTGAACGTATCAACACGGCTGGAGTAATATTATGGAAAGACGTGCGAAGTCCATTTCTTCGAAGTATAGGAAGCAAATTTACTTTCGGATATATCTTTCCATGCAAATCATAACATTTATACCCATAATAGTCATAATTATTTTTGATGCTTATTGGTTGTGTATATATCCATGCGTTTCCTCCCATATTCATCGGCTTGGCCATCACGGTTTCTTTCAAGTCTTCAGTTATCCACTGCTGACAGACTTCCTCCGTATGATAAAACATTTCTTCCGTCTTTATATTTCTATACTTACTTATTTCCACATGTCGAAGGATCTGGAATTCATTTACAACTGTGACGATTGTCATGTATTCATACTGACAAAACCTTTTCTTTCTGCTGGACTTAATAGCAATACGTTCACCACAGTAAGGACACCGTATATAACCATCTTTCTGTCCGGTTAAATCGATCCATATTCTTCCACATTCACTACACCACATTTCATCCTTACAACGGTAAGCATTATGTGGGAAGCAGTGTTTCTTTCCCCATCGTATTTGAGCTTCTGTTATAGCCGGCAGCCTGCTGCTTAATTCGGCCACCAACTTTTCACGTTTATTTCTTGGCCTCATAGTTTTAAATTTCAAATAATGACGGCTGCAAAGTATGGCTTTTTTCTCTCTCGGCTTTTCGGCGTTCAGCAAGTTTCCTTGCTTTTTCCTGTTCTGCAGCTTTCATCCGGCCAATACACAGCTGGCGGTATTCATTAACAGCCTGCTCATAGGCTTTCGCCTTATCTTCCTCAGAAAGTTCAACAGCCGGAACCGATGCACTCACCTTAGTTTCTTCCGGCAGTCTGTTTATCTTAATATCATCCTCGTCATAATAGTGGACCGCCAGCCCGAACACTTCAGCATCGGTCATATAAACTGCATTCCCTTTTTTCTTGGCTTCTCCAATGACATACTCTAAACACTCGTCTATATTCTTGTTCTTCTTCGCATAATTTTGCGCGAAAAGTTCATCGTTTTTTGCCCGTTCATCAAGATATGCCTTAATTACATCCCTGACAGTATTTTGTTCTTTGTTCATAATAATAGTTTAATGATTACATTATAAGCAAAAACTAAATAGAGGAAATCTTTCCTAAATTTCCTCTATTTACCGTTTAACATATCACAAATAACCTATATAGGATAAGCATCGCATAATAAATTATTACAATACTTTCAAATAGTTATCTTCATACTCTTTGTCCCCATTTAAATGCTTCGAGGATCATATAATACAGCTGTTTCTTTTCTTCTACAGTACAGAATTCAAAGCTGTCTACATATTCTAAAAAAATAAAATCTGTATTCATAATCATGCTTTTCATTTTCTAAGGCTTATACCACTGAAAAGGACAGTTTTAGTTATCGCTTTCAACCGATCGACAGTTCGTTCCCCATATTTTTCCCGTAACTCGTTTATAGATAAATTTGTAGTCAGAATAAGAAGTTTGCCTTTCTTTTCAGCCTCATCAGTCAACTCTGCAAAAGCAAGTCTTTTTTCGCCGTATTTTACGCTTAAACATTCCGTCCCGATATCGTCTATGTAGATGATGTGTTTTTGCTTCACAGCGTCCAAATCGGCGTTCATTTGCTGGGCATCATAGCAGTTTACCACCTTTCCGCAATAATGGTTCAGGAGTAGAGGAAGAATCTTGCCGCAGATAAGGGTCTTTCCTCGACCGCAGTTTCCGAAACACAGAAGGCCACGGCCATTATTGTCTGTCAACCATCTAACCACTTCATCGTACTCAGGAAGCCATTTGGCATTTTCCCTGGTGAAATATTTGATACCTGCCCAGAGAACTTCTTTAGCATCAGTAATAGATACCTGTACGGTATTAGGAATAGAGAAGAAGCCCGTATCTTTCAAGCGATCTATTGTCTGTTGAAAATCAATCTGTTGCATATTACCAACCTTTATCTTTATATTTTTCAATTGAATTATCTTTTAAGGTCACACCAGTATCGGTTTTTGTATACATACGTTCCCGATTTGCCCATGCAGATAACCTTCTTGACAGTTCCCATGTTTTTTCCAATTCATAGCGCATCTTCGTTTCTGATTTGTTTAACTCACTCCAATAATCAAAGAAAGCTCTGATCATTTCTTTCGGATATTGTCCAACAAAAGAAACCAATGACTGATAAAAAACATTTTTTCTTGAGAGAGTAGCGGCTTTAGCCGCGGCCTTCTTTGGCTCTACGTTAGTAGAGTTTTCTTTAATATTATTCTTTCCTTTTATTTGCTTTGTGTCACCCGTGTGTCGCTCTTCTGTCTCATTTTGTAGGTGTGTCACCGGTTGTGTCAATAGCTGTGTCGTTAGTTGTGTCACTTGCAAACGTAACTTGCTGATTTCTTGCACAATAGTTGTGTCACAGCCTGTGTCATTTGCTGTGTCACCACTTGTGTCAGAAGGAGTGCCGTTGTACTCATTGTATTTAACCAAGGTTATTATGTTCATACCTTGTTCCTGAGAGAGTGTTATCATATTTTCTCTTCTCAAGAAAGCAAGAAAAGTCCTTACCTTTCTTTCTGTCCAGTGCCAACGTCTTGATAAAAATCTTATAGATGCAGGATATTGTCCTCTTGTATAAGAGACTTCTCGACCTCCGATACTCTCCATACGGGGCGTTGCCTCAAATCGTGCTGACTGAATCAAGTCAAGCCACGCTTCGCAACTGCTAAAAGTCCGGGCTTCATTCCACATATCATTCGAGAAGAACTTGCGGCTTAGTTTTATATATCCTTCCATAATATTAGAATCTCACATTGGTTAATTGTCGTCCCTTTGAATACACGGCCCATTTTCCATTACCACCGTCTACAAGACGAAGATCCTTTACTTCACCAAAGCGTTTGATGTTACCACAGAGGTCTGGGACGCATTTGTCACGTCCCATCTTTTTTATATTTCCATACATATCCATAAGATGATTTTGCTTTTCCAAGACAGCACTCATTTATATGCGACTGCCTAAATCCATAAGTTCTAACTATTTCCATTGTGGATGGAAACTCTCTGACAAATTCACCATCCAATGTATATTGCAAGACTGCTTTTGCACCATGCTTATTCGTTTGCAATTTAGCCCTGCGTTTTATACCTGTTCCATACCGAATATTATATGCACAATCACACCATTCAAGATTTACAACTCTATTATCATTTACAATCTCATTTTTATGATTTACTTGCTGATAATTATTCGGGTTAAGTATGAAATGTTTAGCGACAAGCCTATGCACAAGAAACTTATGCTCAACACCATTTTTGCTAAGATGCACACATAAATAACCATCTTTATCAGATGAGCCTTTTAGAACCTTACCTTTTCTAAGGTATGTTCTATTTACGCATAAGTTTACTCTTGGCAAAGATTGTATTCTGCCTAAATTTGATACTTGGTACAAACCTTCGTACCCTTCAATATCTTTCCAAATTTCGTCCATAATTATTATTGTTTAAAAGTGAATTAAAGGCGGTCTATACCGACCGCCCTATAATCATGTGAGAAAATTATAATATTTGTGTAGCCAACATGCCCACACAGGCCTCATGATGATCTATACCTTTATAATGCCTTACAAAATCCCTGAACTGGTCCATAAGCCCCATTTGTATAATGAAAGAATACGCTTCGTTCTTGGCATTCTTCTCAACATCAAAACGCTTTTGTATCTCATTTACAAAATCTTCAAATACAGGTATCGAATACGGATTTGAACATTCTAATTCAATGGTTGCCCTACTTTTCTTTTTCATAGTTATGCAATTTTGATAAGGTTACACTTCTTAAAACATCTATATTCGTTCTTTTCTGTATCGAAGTACACCTGACAGTTATCTGCCGTTTTCTTCGTACCCTTTGTTTCAGGTATTCTGCCACTCATTAAAGTACCGAAAGCCTGGCGCAGCGTGCCGTCTGTTTTCTTGAAATAGAACTCAACCACTTTCTTATGAAGCAATGCACGAAGTTTGATATTAGTCCATGCACATTTCAACGCTTCACTCATTGAATAACCGTTCTTGCGTACAAATGACCATGCCATTTGCATAACCTCTTTCATCTGACTTCTAAATTTTGTGCTCATACTACTTATATTTTATGTGTTATACTTAGTTCGTTTACTTTGATAGTGCAAATGTATAATTTTAATTATTCATTTCAAAGAAAAAGTGTATATTCAATTATCCTTTTAACACTAATTAGTATAAACATAACTATACATATCATTATAAAAGGGTATATTTGTAATAATTTAAGCACATGATTATGAATAGAATAAAAGAGATTTTGAAAGAGAAAGGTATAACTCAACAAGAGTTAGCCGACAAATTGGGTGTCACAAGAATATCTATAGTAAAAACATTAGCAGGCAATCCATCACAAGAAACTCTTGAGAGAATAGCAAAAGCCCTAAATGTACCAATGTGGCAACTCTTTGCTTCACCTGAAGAAATTCAGCATACAGGAAATTCTTTAGTTTGCCCTAAATGTGGTACACCACTTGAGTTAAAAATCAAAGAATAAAAGAAAGAGAGCGTTTCACAACGCCCCCAATCCAAAACACATAAAATATATCATTAAAATCTATTGCAATGTTTATATATAGCCCAAAATAAAAGAGCGTATATTTGAATAAAATCAAATTATAAGACAAGACACAGCGTATGAAACGTCACTGTAACAAAAAAGGCGAACCGCAGTGAAGCAGACCGCCTTGTGTAAACTGAAAATATTTGTTATTTATCATTTTCTTCTATGTCTTTTTTCTGATTATTAGGAAAATGTCCTTTCAAAACAATTAAACCAAGACCTATGATGTTAACTGTTGTTGTCGTAAGTATAGCGGCCATGATACCTCCACTTATAAAGCCCCCTTCTATGTTGGCAATAGCAGAAATTATGCTATTAAGAACTACAACTATCAAGACTATTATGAGATACCATGCAATTACCCTTGTAGCCCATCTTTCCAGTCTACGACGTGCGTGAGTGTCTTCAAGCATACGTTGTTGATGTAGAAGTTCCTTCGTCGATTTTAACAAACTTTCTTGTATTCTATCACTGTCATTAAAATTAGCTACTATTGTCTCTGCAACACTGGTAAACGTGTCATGTCCTTGTTTGGGTTTTGGTTTTGTCTTACCGAAAAAGAACTCTTTTATGGCTATGGCTATATAGTAACCACCATATTTCCATTTGCATTCTTTTGATGCTCCAATACCTACTTGTTCATCAAAAATTCCATCAGTATTTTTCAATTCTTTAGGCCCTGTTTCCATGCACCGCTACCAAAATATTCTTTAATGTCATTATCATCAAGTTCTGTCCTCCAACGAACCTTACCATCCTTAATAACTACTTTTGACCAAGGAGTGTCAGGTTGATGAGACCAAGCTGTAAGGCTTTTAGCAGTGTAATAACATAATTCGTCTGTTATTGCAACAATACTTTTGAGTGTGTCTGTATCTTTTAGAAATTCCTCTTTCTCTTCCGTTGTCAATTCACAGCCAATAATGCTATTATATCTATTGTATGAACGTGGGAACACTGGACCAAACGGCCAGGCCTGTGGCTTATCGTCACTGAAAAGATACTTATCTTTATGTTCTGCCAAATATAAACCATAACAAGCAAACAGGATTTTCTGCAATTGTGTCCTGTTCAATGTGATGCGGTGCTTATTAAATGCAAGCCACGCTATCAGCCTAGCGTAATTAATACTCGTAAGTTTCATTGTCGGATTTTGGCATATAGCTCTTTTCCATTTGCAAAGTTACATAATATTTGCCATATAAGACATTGATATAAGTCAATTTTATGTTTGCACCACAAAGTTTAACATTTAGTTATTTATACGTTGCCTTCTGCTGGTAATCTCGTAAAACATAACTCATAATCCCTTCTCTCTTTTTAGTTTTCTGTTTATAGCTTTATAGTATTTGATAAGCTGCTCGTATTCAAAGTCGCTCATTTTTGATGTGCGGGCTGCTTTCAGTTTGAGCATATCAAAAGCCTGCTGTCCGATTTTGGCAATCAGATTCACACGATATCCTTCCAGATGATCCGCCTTGAATCTGTTGCAGTGCCGACATTCAGCATTACAATTCTTCTCGTCATACCTTGTGGCAAGATGTGTCCTACTGAAATAGTGTCCACAGTCAGCCTGCTCAAACGGCTTTATTTGTCCGCATGAAATACAGCGGAAAAAGCCGTTTGGCATACAATCGCGAAGCCGGATAAAAAGGGAGAACTCTTTGTCGAGCTTCGCCTTTAAATCCGGCTTCTTTTTGATCTTAATCCCTGCCCTATCAAATAACGGCAATGGTTTTTCTTTCTTCTTTTTAGGCTTCTTGATATAGTACGGCATTATTTAAATCCCCATTCTTTTATATAATTAATATTATCAGGAAAACCCTGTATTGGTTCAGGGCTGAGGAATATTTTTTCGCTTTTCAATGGTGTGCCTCCCCATACTGTTGGGGAGCATTCTTCATATTCTTCTTTAGAAACATCACTTACATTAAAATGGGGTTGAAAACCATATCCCATTACGCTTTCCCCTAAGTAAGTACCAAACTTCTTTAAAGCCCATTGAAATGCGATTTCTTTACTGAATATTCCATTTTTAGAAAACACAGCCACATATATTTTATGCTGGAAATATCCTGTTTCTGTTAAATCAGGATGGCATCTGATACAGAAATACTTAATACGTGAAAGTATTTTTTCAACAAAAGTCTCATGTTTTTCGCAATCTTCTTTCGTCAAAAACTCTTTTCCATCATTAGCGATGTAAACAGTCTTAGTTATTTTTTTCGTTTCCATATTCTTTATTTTGAGATTATTTGTGGACGCAGCGGGAATCGAACCCGCCCAACCATCATGGTTTTACTTGCCCCATATATTAGCTAATTCAATGAAGCAAGTTCATGAAGATATTGCGCAATTACTCCACTCTAAAGCACGTCCTGTGCTTGCGCCCGTATGCCCGTCTTTCCGGGCTGTCAATTATACTTCGATGATTACGATATCAGGGGCAACACCTTTGATCGCTTCAATCTGTTCGTCGATCACTTTGTTCTTGTATTCTTCAATAGTCTCATTTGCACCTGCAGAGACCAAGGACAGAGAAACATCTCGGCCATCAACGTCTGCATAAATCTCAACTTCTATTTCTTCACAGGCAAAGCCCTTGAAAAGAGGAATATTGAGCTTGAACGATTTAGGAAGATTGGAATCTACAACCTGTGAATAATTGTCTGTCTTGCTTCCATTTTCTTCCTTGCTGCGCTCTATATCCTGATTAACCTTTGCCTTGAAGTTCTTCAAAGTGGACACAAGCATCATGTTCTCAGACTTATCCTTGAAGAAGGCACGATGCATCTTAAAAAACTGAGACAGCTTGATCGGTTCCCATTTCTTCTCGGTGTTGATGCCGAACTCCTGCATTTCTTTTGAGGTTATCAGAAAGCCACAGACTTCAGTTTGATAGTAGTTGGTCTCATCAATGGTCAAAGCCAATCCCATCTTATCACGATTGACAATGATATTTGATGCTTTCTGATTAATTAATACAATACGCTTTTCCAGCCATTTGAATGGTGCTTCAATGGTTCCGGCAATTGAAACTTTTTTAGGCTCTTTCGGATCAAGCGGTTTTGCAGCTTGTCCTTCTCTTAATACTACTTCGATAGGCGTACCATTATAGTCTTTCGGTACAATCAAGTTGATTTTGTTCTCACTCATAATTAATTGTCTGTTCCTGTTTTACGGTTAATACTAAATACTGTCTTCTGCATTTCTTGTGGCATGATAGGGCGGCTATATACCAATTCGCCCAGTCTGTTATAGAAGCCAGCCATTTTTTCGTCATGATAGAGAATCTTGGCGCATTCTTCATTGTCAACGAACTCAGTTCCCCTTTTGATGTGGTCTAAAAGTTCTTGTTTTTCTTCGTTTAATGGTTTTAGGCGTTCTTTGAACTCTTGCATAGCTTCCTTTTTCTCCACTTCAATATCATTGATGGAGATAGAGACTTCTGCAAGCACTTCTTTCTTTTGTGCAAGTTCATCTGGCGTGAATCGATGCGTATATCCGATTCTCTCTATCGCGTCTGCATTATCTTGAAGAAACTGCCATCGTTCCTTCTCTGGAATGTCTTGTCCTAAAAATTTGTCCATAATCAAATAAAGTCTTTATTGCGTTCGATTTCTTGTTGTGCAAAAATTAGCATCTGTTGTTCGTTGGCAGCAGGCAAGTATATTCCTGCGACGGATGCGCTCCAATTACGGAAACGATCAATACTCAAAATCATCTCACCTGTTGTCAACTCAGCAGAACTTCTCAGATAGGTTACTTCCTTACCCTTTTTGTTGACAGTCTTTCTCTCAAACAAATCACGGTTGCAGGTCCTTTTGTAAAAGTCAATTTTAGCCTCTTCAAGACTGCAACCGTATTCACTACCGAAATACCCTAAAAGCAGATGCAAATAGCTGTTCTGTGCAAGTGTACGATTCGGAAGTTTCTTTTTTACCTCCACAATCGCACGTTCTTGGAACAACTTGTTTACGTATGCTTTGAACTTAGGTATCTCATACTCGTTTTGTAAATTGAAAATACTCATAATTAAAACGGCAGATCATCATTTTGTTTAAAGCCTGCTTCCATCGTAGGTGCAGAATGCCCATAATCAAGTTTGGGCACAGATGCCGTTTGTTGCGTTCTCTGTTGTTGGCTTACCGGACCGCGCTGTACGCGCTCAACCTTATATGCTCGCACCGTGGTGAAATACTTTGTCTGCTGTGACTGTTCGTCTAAAAACTCGCGACCATTAAGATCAAAAGACACAGTTACCAGCTCATCAGTACGATACCCCTCAAGCAGTCTGCACAACTCCTCGCCTCCAACCTCAAAGGCAGGGAAATTGTCAAACTTTTTCTCGCCAGTATATGGGTCGTATCTCGATGCATCAATTATTAATTGACGTTTCATGAAAGTCGTACCCTTCTTTGTGGCTATGCTTTCTGTTGGCGTGATCCTATAGATACGCCCTGTAATTGTATTTGCCATAATCAACTGATTGATTTATTTGTAAGATATTTTACAAGATCTCTGTCCTCGGCCCACTGCAGAAATTCATGCAACAGATTTAGATTGTCCTGTTCCAATCCTGGGTAGCGGTAAACAGTTATAGGTTCACGGCGTGTGAGAGGAATACCTCTCACATCGCCACCATGCTTATCAGGATTGTATCCGTCAAAGATGAACAAATCGAAGTGAAAAACATCAGCTCCGAAGAGCTGCATATAGAAACGCCATTGGCAAGAGTCCGCGTAATCCTTATCGTTCGGGACGCTGTATTTCGTCTTTATATCTCTGATTTCCAGACCATCAATCATATCAGCACATCCCGTAACTACTGCATCCCCGAAATCCATGTACTCACGTATCTCGTGAAACGCCTGCGGATGTTCAGCACGATATTCCAGTGCGACCTTACACTGCGGTACATCCAGTGTGACTTCATGACCTTCAATATCAAACTTGCGTCCACATGGCACTTGTTCCTCAACAGGCTTACCGCGAAACATGAATGTGCGGATACCGGCAGGGACTTTAACACAATAAGGCTGGCCTGTCTCCACTATAGAATGAAAGGCAGTACCGATACGTGTGTAATCATTGCCAACGAATTTCTGCGTTATGCAGTCAATAACGGACTGTTCGGGTATCTCGTAGTCAAACTCTGATTGTCTGAACCAACGTCTGAATGTTTCAATCTGAGTCACACGGATAAGAGGTTTATGCTGCTGTATCATTCTTCTCTTCTTTCAAATGGAATCTCTTTGTCTTGCCATCATATACAAACCCTTTGTCAGAAAGGACTTTTTTTATCTCTTCAAAGAAAGGCTTTTTGAAAATCTGCGGCAGACTCTGCGACACATCAAGCAGTGCGGCAGCTTCTTCCTCTGTAGCCACATTGGTGAGCTGTTCACGTAAATTCTTGAGAGTATCATTGGCTTTGCGCTGCGCCTCACTTCGGTTCTGTATGGATAACTTCACATTCTTTATTATTCCAGCCATGAACGTACTGAAATCCGGATCCGTATTATCAGGTATTACCAGAGAGCCGAGACCTGCGACATTTTTTCCTACAAAGTTATCCATAGGCTCAAATCGTATGGTGCGCTTCCCATTCTCCTTGCAGATATATCCAACCTGGTCTGCAATACGAATGAGCAAATCTTTACTCTGTCCAGTACAGTCGGGTGCATGTTTGATGATGTCCCCGTCTGCCGTTTCCTTGTCGTGACAGATGAAAATAAGATCAGAGCCATTAGAGCGCAATGTATTTACAAACATCTTGAAGTCATCCGCCATCTTACCGAAACGCTTGAGCGAATTCGATGCGAGCTTGTAGTTCTGCTCGACAGCGAATACAGATAGGTAATCATCGAGAAGAGCCTTGGCGGTATCGACGATTATTGTCTTATAACCTTTGAAGGTAGCGTATTCAGACGCTATATCCTGCCATTTGGATGCCTCCAACGTGTCTATACGCTGTACGGCACGGTCATATCCTCTATCTGTATCTATCAAAAGAGGATTGTCTGCTGTGGTGGCAACTGAAGTCTTACCTGTTCCCGGCGTGCCGTAAAGCACGATGATTATAGGACGTTCCGGGGCAACGTCGTTCTTTCTGATAATTGGCATAATATTTAGTTTTAAAATTGCATTAACATGTCATACGCGAGTTCTTCTATACGCGACTTATCCACGACAGGCAGTCCGAGATTGTCATCGCATGTATCATACTCGACATCTATCACTCTGCATACAGCGGCAGTCGGGATAAAGTATCCTGTGCCGTCGTAGTAATCGTCTTCCCTGTATCCATCCACTTCCACATCGACTGTGAGTATTACGGCTAAGTCACCCTTATCTACAGACACCCGGGATATACCGGCATTGACGCATTCTGTGCACGCCACCGCCATGTTCTCATAATCCTTGTCGGTTAATTTCATATCCTTGTGAATTTATACCAGGCTTTGTAAATACTTTTCCCATACACTGACCACAGCCACGCTATCGTAATGGCAAGTATCGTAGCGTCACCCGTCACACAGGTGTACGCGAACGCCGCCACATTGGCGACAATCATTAGAAATTTCATGTCTTTGTATGATATTTTTTGATTGTTATCTATTGAATGAATCTGTATCCTGCAAGCACTCGCAGGACTACACCTGATTGTATATATACCAAGCCGATACAATCATATCGGCCTGTATAAGATTTTATTAGTAGTGTTCCCGTGCCCGGTTCAACCGCAGCCTCAAAGGACAGCACGGGATAAAGATAAAACGTCAAATATATCTGCCCTACTCGCGTCCTCGCCGTCAGGTCATGGATTGTCAGTCTCGCCGACGGCTTCGCTTTCGTTTTTTCAATATGTCAAAGATCTACAACTGAAGTCTACCCTTACGGCTTACTGTGTGCATCTGCACCTTGCGTTTCGGAACTTCATTTGATTTGTTGTGTCGCCGCTCTCGCTGCGTGTTGCAAGTCTTTAGCTTTCCCGACACATTTTATTGCACATCATGATATGTCATCATACTTGTTGATTACTTTCAGCAATCCGACGGTCGCCAAAGCCTGTTTGATTTCTCTTTTTGAATAGTACAGTGGTGAGTTCACCGCCGTACCCTTTCGCCTCGCCCGAACAGATTTATTCTTTACGAGAGTTTTAAATGTACCCTCGTCGATGTGCATCATCTTCAGCCATCCTTTCACATCCTTCTGCTTGAGCATGTCCTGTGCCGGTTCATAAGCCCTTACAGCCTCCATGAAACCCACTTGCACAAACCTTTGAAGCGTATCATTCAGTTCGCTAAATTCCATTGTTATTTTCATAGCCAATTACATACAAATAGATATCAGGTTAGCCTTCTTAAAGCACCGCCATTCTTGTTTTTCAGTGTCGTAGAACACCTGAACGGTGTCATTTCTCTTTCTGTTGTCAGTACCGGCAATAGCAGGTATCAGGTTGTCTTTCAGTGTGCCATAAGCCTCTCTGACGCTACCGTCAACTTTCTGGAAGTAGAACTTTACTATTCGGTTCTTCATCGCAGCTTTCAACTTAATATTAGCCCAAGCTGCCTTCAACGCCTCACTCATAGTAAACCCATTTCGCTTCACAAACTGCCAGGCGAGTGTCATAATATCATGTAATACATTTCTTTTCATAATCGTGCGTTTTTTAAGTAGTTTAAAATTCTCTTACATACCCCTTTTCGTAGGCTGTCTTGCGTATGCGTTCTGCAAGATCTGTATCTGTGATATAGGATAATGCAAACCTTACAGTGTTTGGTGCGACTTTACAATCAGCTACCAACTTGTTCATACACCCACGTCTTAGTTTTATTTTTTTTCTCTGTGTCATTGCTGTTATATTTTATTTGTGTATATTTGCAGATAAACGCTATATAAATGCTGCATCTTTGTTAATTCTGATGCAAATATAAGATAATATCTTGATATAAACAAGATGATATTAAGATTTTATCTTGTTATAAATAATATTTAACATTTAGCCTATGAAACCTGATGAAAAATTAAATAAAATACTGGAATACTTAGGGATAAATGCGTCTGAGTTTGCGTTTAAAATTGGAGTAAAAACCAATCAAGCAATATACGACATCTTAAAAGGAAGAACAAAAACACTTTCTTCGTCAATGATAGACAAGATATCATCTTGTTACCCTGAAATTAATCGCATATGGCTGCTCACGGGCGAAGGCGAGATGCTTAATTCCAGTAAGAAAGATTCAGGACCTCTGATTAATTACCAAACAGGTGTACCATATTATAATGTAGATTTTATTGGAGGTTTTGATATTGTACTTAATGATCAGACAATCACACCTGAATATTTGATTGACTTCAAAAAGTACAACGAGGCGACTTGCTGGTGTAACGTATCTGGACACTCGATGGAGCCGGAGATAAACAATGGAGATATCATCGCCCTAAAAAAGATTGAAGACTTCTCATTCCTCCCACTCGGCGAGGTCTATGCCATAGTAACAACTAATGGAATGCGTACAATCAAGCGCCTGGGTCCCTCACAGAACCCGGAGTGCTATACTCTCGTACCGACAAATAAATCACCCGAATACGGCATTCAGGAACTTCCCAAAGATATGATAGAGCATATTTTCCAGGTTCTTGGATGTATGAAAAAGCTGTAATTTAGAAAAGGAGACAAACTATGAAAATTAAATGCTTACTATTATTACTTTCTACAACATTAATATTTGCTTGCGGGAACAGCAAACCTTCAGCAGAACAAAAAGATAAAGCCGAAAGATATATCCAACGTCTTATGGACGCAAAAATTAATATACATGACGGAGAACTTACTGATGCAAACTTTCTCATACTTGCCGTAGATGCTTATCCAGGAGCTAACTTTGACACATATGCAGAAACATACCTTGATGATGCATTACGAGCGGGACTCAATATAAAAGGAGTCTATATTGTAGATGTAAAGGACTGTCAAATTGGTGACGGATGGGTAACAGGCAAACGTATCGGAAGAGCCTATAAAAATTAGAAAACCTCAAATTGTTTTAGCAATGTTTTAGCAAGATATAATAAAATGCCCATAAATAAAGGAAAAATGCTTAGATTCCGGTTCTGAAGGTCTTGGGTTTGAATCCCAACGGGATCACATAATAGAAAAGAGGTGAATTGATTGATTCACCTCTTAATTAATAATATACATATTCTAATTTCACAAACGTATAAGTAACAGAGGCAGACATCACGTTGTAATTAGATATATGAAGAATTTGTGAAGTAAATACTTATAAAACACCTTTTAAATATCGGCGACAAAATTATAAAATGAAGAATAAGAAAAATATGATTGTAATAGTAAATATCATAATACAATTATTGTGGTATGCTATTACAATGGCTATTACAAACTTTGTAATTAAAACATGGTTTAATGATTTTAATAAACCTTGGAAATATATTCTCGGAGGTATTGTATTTATTGTCGTTATAACATTGATCACTATAATCACAAATATAATAAAAGCGAAAAAAGACCCAGACATTCAAACAGCTTCCAATTTAGGAATTCCAATTAACAGATACCGCAAATATAAAGAATTGTATGATGAACATCAACGTTTAATGCTACATTACGGTATTGAATCAAAAGAAGCTAATGATTATTTTTCATCTTCTTTTAAACAAATAAAATATCCAAATGAATGGCATAAGTTTCAGCAATCACAATACAAAAGCATTAATAATATATTGAAAGAAAAATAATTTAACGTGAGTTATACGAATTCACGTTAAATATAGTACTTTTATCGTTATATTCATAATTATTAATTCAATTATATTATTACCTATATCACAGGTTGGTTAAACAACATTATATTAAAGATTTGAATAGTGTATCGATATGATTTTTAGAAAAATATAAATGAACACATATAAATATTAGGAATGAACTTTACAGATACCGCACATATTATAAATGATAGATATTTTTTATATTACACAAGTTACCTAAAATTTCATTTTCATAAATAATAATAAACAATATGCGCACATTTTATGATATTTTGAGTATTAATAAGGACGCCACTCATGAAGAAATTCTGGAAGCATACAGAAAGAAAGTGATTGAAGTACATCCTGACAAAGGTGGTAATACCATAGATTTTATGAATGTAAGAAAAGCCTATGAGATCCTATCAAATCCAGATATGCGCACCAAATATGATAAGTGGATTAAGAAGAAAGAACTTGATATCAATAGAGACAAATGGTTATTTTTTATACAATCATTTTTAACTAATGTGTGCAAAAATGAAAATCTAATTCTTATAATAATTACATTCTTAAAAAGTGAAAACAACTCTTTTGTATATCAATATTTAAACAATACACCATCAAAGATTATAGCTGCTGAAATAATAAAAAAATGCTTGCAATCAATACGCAATACCCATCCAAATCTTAATTTGCAATGTCTTGAGCTTGATTCCATTTGCAATAAGATTATTATCCAAGCTGAACCTAAAACCAAGGTTAACAATAAAAACAACAATAATAAATATATAATAATTCCATTATGCTGCATCATAGCATGGATAGTGGGACTAATATTTTTATTTGGATTAGGAAACAAAAATTCCACAGGGAAGATATCAAACACAAACAACACATCCATCGTTTCTGAGAACACTGCACCAGAATGGAACTGTGAAAATAAAACTATGGCGCAAGATAACACTCTAAAAGACGAAGAAGATTCTTGGCAGGAAAATCAAGCAAAACTATCAGAAGAAATAGAACAAATAAATGAAATAGAACAATACGAAGAAACAATATTTCATACGGGTGACTGCCCTTATAAAACATATTATGGTAAAGGTAAATTTAACAGAAATTCATTAAGTGAATTAACACTTATTAATAAATCTGAAAGAGATGCTGTAGTACTATTATGTAGCAGAGGAAATAATGTAATTCGAAACGTCTTTATAAAATCTGGTGACACGTATAAAATGAAACATATCCCAAATGTTGAATGTATAATAAAAGTCATGTATGGTCATGGCTGGAACAAAAATAAAGTCAACAATCAAAACTCTTTTAAAGGGGGATTTATGGAAGATGTATCTTTTTCTAAAACAAAGTGGTCTGACGTTTTTTCTTTTATTCCAGAAAAAACAGCAAATTCATATAAATATCCAACATATACAGTTACTCTTCACAAAGTTATTAACGGAAATCTAAAATCAGAATATATATCAGAAGAAGATTTCTTTTCATAAACAAATTATACTAATATGAAAATGACATTATTAATTATCTCATATATAACTATAATTTTTTGTTCATGCAATTCTAATCCTGATAAAGTTTATATATGTACAGGACCATATTCTACTGCTTATCATAAAACAAGACATTGTACTGGGCTCAATAATTGTAGCATGGAAATTAAAAAGATACAGAAAAATAAAGCTATATCAATGGGCAGACATAAATGTGGATATTGTTATTAAAGTATATTTAATATGTTATTAAAAGATTTATTTACTGACATCAAAAGAATTGAGCTGCATATAAATGCAGCACCAAGATCTGAGTTTAGCATTCCATACGAGAAGATAATAAATATTTTTCCAGATGACGAACTTCAACTTATACTGCCATGTCCTAATGGAAGCTGTACAAAAAGCGTAATAATATTTTATGATTACGAATTAAAGAACGCAATAGAACATACTATTAATGGAAGCGGGACATTTTCACTTGATAAATATTGTGACGGCTGGGAAGACGGTGAACGTATAAATAAATTTCACTGCAATTCTTATATTATTATAAAAGGAACTATTATCTATAAATAAAGATATTAACAAATTTGGATACAACCATTAACATAAGCAGTAAAACATAATTGCATTTATATATTCACTCCCCTATTCATCCTCGCTTACATTCCTGCCGTCATCCTCACTTCGCAGTGAATCCAAAATATCAATTATTTCCTTTCCGTATTTCTCTGCTCTTCTCTGACCTATCGACGACAGCCCCACCAGTTCGTCGGATGACTTAGGCATAGTGTCGGCGATGGCTTCCAGCGACTCAGTCTTCATTATGCAGTAGGCCGGCATCTTTGTCTGCAGCGCCTTATCCCTGCGCCAGGCCATGAGAGCTTCGAGCACTTTGGCGTTGCCCTTCCGGCGTTTCTGTCCGTCGGCCGTGGCATTTGAAGCTGCTGATGCGGCAGGTTCTGTCTCATCGCCGGCCATCCCTGTCTGAGTCTTACGGCGCCGGCTCTTGCGTCCCGCGGCCTGTCCTCCCTTACGGTTGTCGTCCTCTACGCCTTCCACTGCTATCTTTGTCTTCTCACGCATGTACTTGTTGGCCTCAAAACCATTGTCTATAACGAATCTAAGCAGATGAAGTTTGTCAGCCAACGATGTCTTCAACATAGATATGTATTCGTCCACACGTCGCGACAGCTCCTTGTTTTCGGTTGTTATGTCGAGCTTTTTCACAAACATATCAACATCCGACAACTGTTTCAGAAAATACGAAGCACCCTTGTTAACTCTCTCGGCCAATGCCGCATCGGTGGCATAATCGGCAGCGGCCGCAACCATACGGCCGTACTGCTGATGGAACTTATCGGCCACAGACGTCACCTCCGACACGAGCCGGGCATTGCGTGCCTTGAACTCTGTGGTCGTTCGCGAATAGCGACGCGACATGTGTTCGGTCATGACGCGCATCATTGAGTAAAACGGTTCGGTAATGCCCGAAAAGTCGAACAGCTCGTCAAGCATCGCCACAAAGTAACGGCGCTGCATCCCGGCCAGCATACTGCCGTCGGGAATATGGCGGCGCGCATCGCTCACAAATCCATCCACAGCACCGTCGCGTATGATGGCCGAGCGTGTGAGTGGAGCACTCAGCACCATGCCCTCGAGCGTACGGCAACGACTGAGCGCCACATAAGTCTGCCCATGTGCAAACGACATCGAAGCATCTATCACAGCATGGTCGAACGTCAGTCCCTGACTCTTGTGTATAGTGATGGCCCACGCAGTCTTGACAGGGAACTGCCGGAACTCTCCGTCAACCACTTCCGTTATCTCCTTCGTCTCCTCATTGAGTTCGTAGCGAGTGTTCTCCCATGTCTCCGGCTCCACCTCTATCTCGTCACCACCATCCTTCGGCCTGACTCTGAAACCTCGGCTGCCTATCGAACACACTGTACCTATCATGCCGTTGTAGTAGCGTTTCTCTGGTGACGAGTCGTTCTTCACGAACATCACCTGCGCATCCTCCTTAAGCGTAAGGCGTTCATCAGCCGGATACATATAATCAGGGAAGTGACCTGTTATCTCAGCCTCATAAGTGTATGCCTTTCCCGGCAGGGCATCGAGCCTTGCACTGTTCACACGTTGAGCCTGTGCGTTGTGTGTGGTCAGACGTATGCAGCCCTCCACGGCGTCGGCCTTGAAACCGGGAATGTAGCGGCTGTTAAGTGTATTGAGCACGCTCTGGTCGGCCATGTTGTCGCGCACACGGTTGAGCAGTTCGACAAACTGAGGATCGGCCTGCCTGTACACCTTGTTCAGTTCCACCACAGCATACTCTGTTCTGGCCAGAGCGCTGCTGCTGAAGAAATATGGTGTGGAATAATACTGCCGCAGAATCTGCCACTCCTCGTCCTTAACTACAGGCGCAAGCTGTCCGAGATCGCCTATCATGAGCAGCTGAACACCGCCGAACGGCCTGCTGTTGCGCCGGCAGAGACGCAACACATAGTCTACCGAATCGAGCACATCGGCACGCACCATACTTATCTCGTCTATCACGAGCAGGTCGATGGCGCATATCACTCTCTTCTTCTCCTTGCTCATGCGCACCTGCGAACCCTGCGAGCCGAACCTGGTACCGGGCACGTAAGGCGCGAAAGGCAGCTGGAAGAACGAATGCATCGTCACACCGCCGGCATTGAGAGCAGCTATGCCCGTGGGCGCCACCACGACGGCACACTTCGACGTGCATTCCTTCAGATTGCGCAGAAAGGTAGTCTTTCCCGTTCCGGCCCTACCGGTGAGAAAAAGACTTGTGTCGGTGGTTTCGATAATCTGCCACGCCAGCTGTGCTTCCTCGTTCATGATGTGCGGTGTTTTTAAAGACAGACGCAAAGTTACGCAAAATAGCTGAAAGCGCGTCAATGCCACGCTAACAAAAAATAACGCGCCACTCTCGGCCGTGCCACGGAAAATAAGTAATTTTGCATCCGCTTAATGATACACAACAACATATAAAGTCATGATAAAAGCACTGTTTTTCGATATAGACGGCACACTTGTGAGTTTCAACACGCACGCCATACCACAGTCGACGGTGAAAGCTCTCACACGCGCCAAGGAGAAAGGGGTAAAGATATTCATTTCCACAGGCAGACCCATGCCGCTCATCAACAATCTCGGCGCCATAAGCCACCTGATAGACGGATACATCACAACCAACGGCGCATGCTGCACCATAGGTGACCAAAACGTAAGACTGACACCGATAGAGCGCAGCGATGTGGACACACTGCTGGAGTATGTCAAAAAAGAAAAAGCCGGATGTCTGGTGATGGGTAACGAGGGTACATCAATGCTCTACAGCACCGAAGAGACAGACCATGTGCTATACGATATACTCGACGTAGAGCGTGGCGTAATGTCGGTGCCGATAGACGAACTGCTGAAAAAACCGGTGCTGCAGATAACGCCGTTCTTCACCCAACAGCAGGAAGACACGCTCATGCCCTACCTCAAGGCATGCACGGCCACACGCTGGTATCCGGCATTCTGCGACATAACATCCAATCAGGCCGACAAGGGTCGCGGACTGGAAGCCGTGGCCAAAGCTGCCGGCATAGCCATAGAAGAGACAATGGCATTCGGTGACGGCGGCAACGACATACCTATAATAAAACGTGCGGGCACGGGTGTGGCCATGGGTAATGCACTCGACGACGTGAAGGCAGCAGCCGATTACGTGACCGACCATATAGACAATGACGGCGTGGCCAAGGCATTAGAGCACTTCGGAGTAATCGACTGACGCCATAGGAACATCGCCGGACAAGGGGAAAACGGAGTCCCTAAAATGTTAAAAAACAACGTCCGAAAATGGCTCAAAATTCATAAAGTTTTCTATAAGAGATATTTTGACGCGAAAAACGGGAATTTTCGGCAAATTGTACAAGGTGTTGACATTCAACGATATACGCCAAGCCGCCACACCGTTATGAAAAAACGGCGGCGCGAAAGAGCCCATTCGGCACCTCCGAATGGGCTCTTTCATGCCCTGATTCCGTCCATATCGGGTGGTGAAACAATGTCTATCGCAGTGCAAAACGGGCTTTAATGGAAATCTGTGAAGCGAAAACGCCCCGACAACAACGCACAAGGCAACCGGCATAAAGGCATTTGCATGCATAAAAAAGCGGGTAGATTCTTCTTCGGAAAGCTGGAAGGAGCGCGGGAGAAGTGTTAAAATCCGGTTGAGTTTTCGTTAATAATTGTTTACATCATAACATCTGGCACAGCAAAAGTTAGCGCCTGCCTACCCCACAACACATCCACACCACACGTACACCGCACACACGCCATCGCCCGACGGGCTGACAAAGAGAAGCCGCCGGGCTTTATTTTTTATCATTTTATTCGTTTTTTACGATGATTATTAGTAAGTTTGCAAATACAATACTCATCGGTGCGGACCGCCCGCACAGGGGCGGAATCCTTACGCCGAAGAATCCGAAACAACAAAGAAACATATTTTACATAATAACTCAAAATGGACATTACCGAACGATTTTTAAATTACACCAAATTCGACACGCAGTCGAGCGAGGAATCGGACAGCGTGCCTAGTACGTCAAAACAACTTGTTTTTGCCGAATATCTGAAAAAAGAACTCGAGGACGAGGGCTTCAGCGACGTGGAGATGGACGACAAAGGCTACATCTACGCTACACTGAAATCGAACTCAAAGAAGAACATACCGACAATAGGATTCATTTCCCATTACGACACAAGCCCTGACTGCAGCGGCGCCAACGTCAACCCACGCATCATAAGAAACTACGACGGAGGCGACATCGTGCTGTCCGAAGGCATCATATCATCACCGGAGAAATTCCCGGAACTGAAATTCCACAAGGGCGAGGACATCATCGTGACTGACGGTCACACTCTGCTGGGCGCCGACGACAAGGCCGGCATAGCCGAGATAGTGCAGGCCATGTGCTGGCTGCGCGACCATGACGAGATAGAACATGGCGACATCAGAGTGGGATTCAACCCTGACGAGGAAATAGGCATGGGCGCCCACCACTTCGATGTTGAGAAGTTCGGATGCGAATGGGCATACACCATGGACGGCGGCGACCTGGGAAATCTGGAATATGAGAACTTCAACGCTGCATCGGCCAAGATACACATCAAGGGCATAAGTGTACACCCGGGATATGCCAAGGACAAGATGGTGAACGCCAACCGTCTGGCTGCCGAGTTCGCAATGATGCTGCCGGAGGACGAGACACCGGAAACCACAGAGGGATATGAGGGTTTCTATCACCTGCTGGGCATGCAGGCCAACATAGAAAACGCAACACTGCACTACATTATACGCGACCATGACCGCAGCCGTTTCGAAGACCGCAAGGACTTCATTGAAGACTGCGTGAAGCGCATGAACGAGAAGTACGGCGAAGGAACGGTGACAGCCGACCTGAAGGACCAGTACTACAACATGAAGGAAAAGATAGACCCGAACATGCACGTCATAGACATCGTGCTGAAGGCCATGCAGGATTGCGGTGTACCACCGAAAGTGGAACCGATACGTGGCGGCACGGACGGCGCACAGCTTTCGTTCAAGGGTCTGCCCTGCCCCAACATCTTCGCAGGTGGAGTGAACTTCCACGGCCCGTATGAGTTTGTAAGCATACAGGTAATGGAGAAGGCCATGCAAGTGATTGTGAGAATATGCGAGCTGACGGCACAGTATAACGACTGAGCCTCAGCATAAAGATAAAGCGGCACGGCGCATGGACATTCACAACGACTGTTCATGCGCCGGTGCATTTATGAACAGACCGTACGGCACTATACGTCCCGACGGAGCGAAGACCGCGCAGTCTGGACACGGTTGCGTGGGAATATCGCACCGCGAGACAAACCGCATACGGCACGAAACGACAAAACAGAAAGAACAACAATGGCAGAAACACCGAATTTCATATCCGACCTCGCACTGATACTGATAGTGGCAGGCGTGGTCACAATACTGTTCAAGAAACTGAAACAGCCGCTTGTGCTCGGCTATGTTGTGGCAGGATTCATCGTCAGTCCGCACATGCCGTACACCATGTCGGTGATTGATCAGTCGAGCATTCAGACGTGGGCCGACATAGGAGTGATGTTCCTGCTCTTCTCGCTCGGTCTCGATTTCTCGTTCAAGAAGATAATGAAGATGGGCGCATCGCCTGTCATATCCACATGCACCATCATCTTCTGCATGATGACGCTGGGCATCATCGTGGGCCACTCCTTCGGCTGGAAACGCATGGACTGCATATTCCTGGGCGGTATGCTGGCCATGAGCTCCACCACCATCATCTATAAGGCGTTCAACGACATGGGGCTCAGGCAGCAGAAATTCACCGGACCGGTGATGAGTGTGCTCATACTGGAGGACATACTGGCCATTGTCATGATGGTGATGCTCTCGGCCATAGCCGTGGGCAACGGCGCCGACGGCGGGCAGATGATAGGCAGCATCGTGAAGATTGTGTTCTTCCTCATTCTCTGGTTTGTGGTGGGCATAGCCGTGGTGCCGCTGTTCCTGAGGTCGATGCGCAAGCTCATCAACAACGAAACGCTGCTCATCGTGTCGCTCGGACTGTGCTGTCTGATGGCGGTGCTGTCGACAAAGGTGGGCTTCAGCAGCGCTTTCGGAGCGTTTGTCATGGGTTCCATCATGTCTGAGACCATCGAGGCGGACAAGATAGAGAAGCTCGTGTCGCCGGTGAAAGACCTCTTCGGCGCGATATTCTTCGTGTCGGTGGGCATGCTTGTCGATCCGGAGATACTCGTGGAATACGCTCTCCCGATAGTGGCGCTCGTCATAACGATACTCGTAGGACAGGCTGTGTTCGGCACAATAGGCTTCATGCTCGGCGGACAGTCGCTCAAGTCGGCCATGCGATGCGGATTCTCCATGGCTCAGATAGGTGAGTTCTCGTTCATCATTGCCTCGCTGGGACTGTCGCTCGGAGTGACGGGCCACTTCCTCTATCCCGTTGTTGTGGCCGTATCGGTGATAACTACGTTCCTCACACCTTACATGATAAAACTGTCGGTGCCATGCTACGGCTACGTGGAACGCCATCTGCCAAAAAGCTGGATAAACACGCTCAACAACATATCCATGAACAATGCGCCCGCACAACAGAGCAACTGGAAAAGACTCATCACGCAGATGGCGCTCAACACTCTGGTCTACTCCATATTGTCTACGGCGTGCATAGTGCTGATGTTCATGTTCTTCCTGCCGTTCATAAGAAAAGTCATGCCCGGCATGCACTGGTGGGCAAACGGCATATGCGGCCTGCTCACGGTGTTCATCATATCGCCGTTCCTACGCGCCATGATAATGAAGAAGAACCACAGCAAGGAGTTCATGACGCTGTGGCACGAGAACTGGATGAACCGATTCCCGCTCATATTCACCATTATCGTGCGGGCTATCATAGCCATTGCCTTCATTTTCTATATATGCAACTATCTGTCGCGCTTCACCAACGCGCTGATGATAAGCATAGCCACGGCTCTGGTGATGCTCATGGTGGTGTCGAGACGACTGAAGAAGCGCAGCATAAGAATGGAGAAGATTTTCGTGCAGAACCTCAGATCGCGTGAGATAGAGGCGCAGGTGCTCGGAATGAGAAAGCCACTGTATGAAGGCCACCTGCTCGACAGAGATGTACACATAAGCGACATAGACGTGCCGGCCGACTCGGTATGGGCAGGAAAATCGCTGCGCGAGCTCGGACTGAGCAACCGCTATGGAGTGCACGTGAGCAGTATTCTGCGCGGACACAGACGCATAAACATACCGGGCGGCGACGACACTCTCTTTCCCGGCGACCGGCTGCAGGTGATAGGAAGCGACGAACAGCTGACTACATTCAGCGAGGCCGTGAACAGCAATGTGGTGGAGGATGATCCCGACCTGGAACAGAGGGAGATGCACCTCAAGCAGATTGTGATAGACAAGGACGGAAAATTCACTGGCAAGACGCTCGGCGAAAGCGGAATAAGAGACGAATACAACTGTATGGTGGTGGGAATAGAGGAAGGCAAGGAGAACCTCTCGGCCGTGGATGCATCATACAGATTCCGTCCCGACGACATTGTATGGCTTGTAGGCGAGACAGTCGACCTCGAAGCTGTGGCAAAAAGCAACCACGCCGGATAACAACAGTAAGCGTCTTGTATGACGCTTACTGACCATATTCCACAAAAAGAAGCTGTCCCCATAATAAAAATCAAGATCAAAAGGAATGTCATTCTGAGCATGGCGGAGAATCATAAAATAATTGTCAAATTCTGATTTAAGATAACTTCATCACGAGTTGTTTCTCACTCATTACTTGTAAGTACTACTCCTCACACGGAAAAACGACAGTACTTCCTTGAAATTACCAGTGATACGTCAGAACATATACATACAATAAATTATCCGAATACAGTTTGCAACAGCGGTATACAATGGCAGGAAGCCTGCAATATGAATAAGTTATATTCTTTATTTGTCAACGCTATTTATTTTTTTGTCAAAACACAAACCATCCACTATGATAACAGCAGAAAACATTTTACTGATTGGCTCCATTCTTATCTTTTGCAGTATTCTTATCAGCAAGACCGGTTACCGTTTCGGAATCCCCACCTTGTTGCTCTTCCTGCTTGTCGGCATGTTTTTTGGCAGCGACGGACTGGGTATCCAATTCCACAGTGCTTCCGATGCTCAGTTCGTGGGCATGATGGCATTAAGCATCATACTCTTTACCGGAGGGATGGACACCAAGCTACATGAAGTGCGTCCTGTAATGGTACAAGGGATTCTGCTATCTACGGTTGGTGTGCTGCTTACCACCTTACTCACCGGAGCTTTTATCTTCTACATCTCCGAGTGGAACCAAACCAACATCCAACTCACCTTCATGGTTTCCCTGCTTCTTGCCGCCACAATGTCGTCCACAGACTCAGCATCTGTATTCAATCTGCTCCGTTCGCAACAGATGAATCTGAAAGAGAACCTTCGCCCAATGCTGGAACTGGAAAGTGGAAGTAATGACCCGATGGCCTACATGCTCACTATCGTACTCATCGAAGTCATCAGCAGCGGAAGCGGACTGAATGTCTGGCACATAACGCAAGGTCTGTTTACCCAATTTGTATTCGGAGGTATCATCGGCTATGCCTTCGGACGCTTTGCCATCTGGCTTATCAATAAAATCAACCTGTCGAACAGTTCCCTGTACCCCATCCTACTGTTAAGCCTCATCTTCATCACATTCACTCTGACCGATTTTGTAAAGGGAAACGGTTATCTGGCCGTCTACATACTGGGAGTAGTGGTAGGAAACGCCAAACTTGCCTTCCGTAAAGATATCAATACCTTTATGGACGGACTGACATGGCTTTTCCAGATTATCATGTTCCTCACCTTAGGTCTGCTGGTCAACCCGCACGAACTGCTCGATGTCGCTGCTGTGGCCTTACTCATCGGTCTATTTATGATCGTAGCAGCACGCCCGATCAGCATTTTTGCCTGTCTGCTTCCCTTCAGACACATCAGTAACAAGGCCCGTCTGTTTGTCTCATGGGTCGGCCTGCGCGGAGCAGTTCCCATCATCTTTGCCACCTATCCGGTCATTGCCCAGATACCCGGTTCCAACCAACTGTTCAACATAGTATTCTTTATCACCCTGCTGTCCCTTGTCATACAGGGGATGAGCATTGCCAAAGTAGCCAAGTGGTTGAAACTGGACCTGCCTCAGAAAAAAGAAGGCAATGAATTCGGAATTGAGTTACCAGACGAAATAGATTCCGAACTTCATGAGATTACATTGACACCCGAGATGCTGAAAGCGGGCAACCGACTGGCCGACATGCACCTTCCACAAGGTACCTTAGTGATACTTATCAAGCGGGGATACGAATTTCTGATTCCCAACGGACAAGCCGAACTGCATACAGGGGATAAACTTCTCATTATCTCGGAAAACAAACAAGTCCCACTAACCCGACAAATATAGAAGCTGTCTCAAAATGATATTGATTATCTTCTACACATGACCGGAGACTTCTGGTAACGAAAAAGGTTTGATAGGACGAAACCGTCAAAAAGGGAACTTATAAATTCCTTTCTGAGAAAATCCGAATGACTTCAATATGAAATGGAACGACATAGACCGTATAAAGTTCATTTTAAGACGGCCTCTTTATGTGTTCAGTATAAATTCAAAGGGGATTGGTCTCAACAGAAACGCGTTTTTATCACGAAACAGTCTATACGGTTTCTGTCGAAAGGACTCCAGACTGGAGTTTTTCAATACCTTTTACATACTGTGATTTTTCATCTGAGTTTTCTGTTCTACCCCAAAAAATCAGCGCGTATTTGCGGGCAAACAATCCTTCGGACGCAAATACGCGAGAAATAAAAGTGTTACGCAAGTTATTGAACACCAATAACTTATATTCAAGAACCATTTTTCCGTCCTGCAATAAGCACTGTTTTAGCACGTAATATTGCCCATTTCAGGCTCTGAAATGCACAATATCGCACCCTGAAACGGGCGAAACCATAGGCTCAAACGGGCATTATCAGAGCACAACATCAATTTATTCAAACTATGGTATAAGGTATATTAAAATACGGAACATACCGAAATAGCCTTTACAAGGCATGATTTAACATTCCTTCACACCTATTTTCCGACTTTATTTTGTCAAAATAAAGTCAAGAAAATCTGTAAGTTCACCGTCCGGGTTTTCTTTAAAGACACTGATATCAGGCGTAGGAAAAGCGCGGAAAAAGTGCGCGCCGACTCTTGCGGCGATGATTTATAAGTGGTGGTAATTTGAATTTATTATTACGCAATACCCGTACCATCATGGTTTACACCACCAGCGTGTCTGTAAGTCTTCCGATATTCAATAGTACTTTATACGAAAAGGCATTCACAAAAGACTTTATACTGAGTCGTATAGAGTCTGCCAAAGACAGGGATATCGTATTTATCCACAATACAGAGATATGCTTTCTACTTTCCGCACTGTCCTATCCTACATGCCGAAGAAACAACGGGCGGCCTTAACAGAAGCCTGTATAAAATAAAAGCCTCACCTGGAAACGGTGGGGCTTTTACGTATATCATATAATAAGGTGTGGCTTAATACCATTGCACAGCGTTGCTGTAGCCGCTTCGTTTGTCGTACTTGAGGGCATCGGTAAGCGTCGCGGCGTTGCAGCGGAACGTGAAGTTGTAGCTAGTATAAGGCGCGAGAACGACCGAGCAGCTCATGTTGAAACAGTGGAGGTCGCGCTGGAGCGACGCCGTTGTCATGGATATATCCTTGCGCTCGAAGTCGTAACCGCTGGAGAAACTGATGTTCCATCCGTCGCTGATACGTATGTTACCGCTGCAGTTGAGCGTCTGTGTGAACTTGTACGGATAGCGCATGCTCTTTGTATTGAACTTTCCGGAGGTGTTCTCACTCATTGTTATACCGTAACCGAACGTGAGCGACCACGGCATGGAGAACTTCATGTAACCGTCAGCATCAGTGAGCGCCTTTCCGCCTCCCGACTTCTTCTTGGCTCCGCGCTGGCCTTCTATCATGTCGTCATCCACATTACTTTCAATGCCGGTGTCTATTCCTTCTTCGTCTTCTTTCTTCTCGTCTTCCTCGTCATCGCCTCCGCCGAACCACTTCTTAAGCTTCTCCGGGGTGAGAGTGAACGATATGTTCTGTGATGTTCCGCGGAAACGGCCGAAGCGTCCTTTGCTCCACTCGGTATGGTTTCCTACGTATGGTCTGCCGTTGGCGTCGAGTTCATATGCATATGTAGCGAATACAGCAGTCATGTTGAAGGTATAGTTCTTCCACCATTTAAGCCTTATTCGCATGGTAAGGTCGCTCCACGGCTGTACCTTCGCCGCCATGTTGTAGCGCAGGTTGGCACCGAGTTCGTCGATAATGCTTATCTTCTTCATACCGGTGGAGTCCTTGTCCGACTTTATTTTCATCTCGATGTTGTTTGAAACATCAAACGAGATACTACCGGTCTTTCCCTTTCCAGGCACTCCATAAAGCGCATTGGTGAACGGAGAATACTCAACCAGCGACACATTGCCGTCGGCGTCAGTCTTCTGGTATGTTTCCCAATAACCGTAACGTGAGGCTCCGAAGTCCGGCGCATAGCTGAAACTTACCGACGGAGTGAAGACATGGCGTATGGCCTGTATCTTGTCTCCGAATATCTTGCGGTTCGGAATCCAGAAACCGTAAAGCTTTGTTGACATACCAACACTGAGATTCCAGTTATATACGTTGTAGAATCCGTATGTCGTGTCGGCCACTTCCGTCTGACGTTCTTCGTCCCACGAACGCATCACCTTGTTGGTATACATGCGGTCGGTAAAGCTGAACGACGGCGTGATATTGATATAGTTGAACAGCGTGAAGTTACCATTGATAGGTATGGAATGGTTGAATCCGTTGCGCCAGTCTTTTATAAGGTTCGACTTCATAAGCATGTCTTCCTTCGTGTTGATGGAGTTGGAGAGCTGTCCGGTATAGCTCATCGAAATCTTTTCGTACCAACGTTCCTTGCCCACGGCGTTCTTACGCTTGAACGGATAGAATCGACTTATGGAGATATTGAGGTCGGGCAACGTCATGGCGATGGTTGAATCGACCATGTTCTGCGACAGGTTGGCCGTAGAACTGAGCGAGAGTCCGATGCTTGAGAAAGTGGTACTCCAACTCACAGAAGAGGTTCTGGTCGACTGAGTGAGCGTTTGCGGATTGTAAAGACTGTTGAGATTGTTGCGCTCATAGCTCGATGTGGCGAAGTTGACGCTTGCCGACAGTGTGCTGAAAGGATTTGACTTGGGGTCCTGACGGTGGCTCCACTGTATCTTGAAGCTCTCCTGACGTCCGTAATCGGGCATTCCCTTCTCTCCGGTACGTGTGTCCTGATAGCTGAAAAGGAAACTTCCGCTGTACTTGTAACGCTTGTTGTAGTTGCTGGCTGCCGAAACTCCCCATGAGCCTTTGGTGTAGATCTCACCCAAAAGCTTCAGATCCCACTTGTCGCCCATGGCGAAATAGTATCCTCCGTCACGCAGATAGAAGCCCCGGTCGCTCTCATCACCGTAAGTAGGCATTATGAATCCGCTAGAATAACTTTTGGTGAAAGGAAAGAATCCGTATGGTATGGCGAGCGGAAGTGGAACGTCTGCCACGACAAGATAGGCCGGACCGAACGTCACATCCTTGCCGGGGCGCACCTTGGCACGCGAGAGCGCGATGTAGAAATCGGGATGCGGAGCGTCACACGTGGTGTAACGACCGTGCTGAAGATAGACATCACCGCTGGCAGAGCGCTTTGACAGTTCACTGCGGAGGAATCCGTCCTGCTGCGCAGTATATACGTTGCTTATAAGACCTTTCTTTGTCTTGAAGTTGAAAGCCATCGTATCGCTCTCATACGAATCGGCACCCATTGTGAAGACAGGCGTTCCCGTGAGTTTCAGACCTGTGGTATCAGCTGTATCACGAATACCGGTGGCATGCACAAGACTGCTGTCAAGACTCATGTAAATCTTTTCGCTGGCAAGATCCATGTTCTCGTATTTGACGTTGGAACTGCCATACAGATGCGCTGTTTTGCTGCTCGCGTCATACACGAGCGAATCGTTGGCGCTGTATTGTACAGGCGAATTGATGCCCTCCGACTTCTGTCGGTTGAGCGAATCTAGCCTTATGGAATCGTCAATCGCTTTGTTGTGATGATAGATGGCAAGTTCGAGCGAGTCCATTTTGGTGGTATCAACAACAATGTTGCCCAGCGAATCACCCATGATAGAATCGCTTTGCATCACCGAATCAGTTACCATCTGAGTCTTTTCCTTCTTTTTCTGAAAGAATGGTATATTGGTATCAGCCATCACAAACATGATGGCGAAAAGCAGAAGGGCTATAATTGACTTTGTCCTCATTCAACTTGCAAAGTTACTTAATATATAAAGAACGGGCGAGTGATTTCGTTACTTTAACATTATTCGAACATCTCCACCCAACGACGAAAACGCATCAGACCGGCTTCTCCGTATTTGGAAATACTCTTCTCGGCCTGTTCGATTGTCTTTTCGCGTTCGAGATGCGACTTGGAATAGAATTTATCGGCATAGCATATCACCTGTTCCTCAAGAGTTTCGGGCAGAAAGTCCGAATGCGGAAGCGGCAGATTGCGCCCGCATATATCGTCAAGCGACAGACCGGCACCGGTGTGGCGTTCGCAAACACGTGCATGTCTGGGGAAACCTTCGGCACGGAGCATGGCCGCGCCAAGAATGCCGTGACGTATATAAGGTTCGTCTCCGAAACAGCAGATATCAGGCGCATCACAGCGTATTATGCCTATATCATGCAACATTGCAGCCTCGGCTATGAAGTCACGGTCGAGTTGCAGTTCCGGATGTAAAGAAACAATCTGTAACGCTCGACGCGTTACAGATTGACTATGTGTTATAAGTATATCCCTGAGTTTGCTCTCCTTAGGATAATACTTGTCTATTATGATTTTCCAATCCATGAAATGTCATTTACTCATGAGCACGCTCAACATAGGCAACAACATCGCCCTTGTTGATCTTAGAGCCCTGTTTTGCTCCGATCTCAACGAGTTTTCCACCCATAGCGGCAGGCACTTCAACAAACTCGCCCCACGGAGCCTGGATGTAGCAGAACACATCACCTTCCTTATATTCCTTACCGATGTAAGGCTCTACAGACGGTGCGCACTCGCCTTCTCCGTTGAACTCCCAGAACACCTGGCCTCTTACAGGAGCCACGATAGCGTCGGCCTTTGCATGCTTGAATGCAGAGAGCTGCTCCGGTGTGAGCTGGCTGCCGAGTTTTGCATCCTTTGCCTTCTGCAGATCTGCAAGGAAATTCTTCTTTGCCTGGCCGCTCTTGTAGTTGCGGTACTGCTCCGGATGCATAGCAAGTTCGAACAGTTCCTCGTCGTCCTTACCGTAATCCCATCCGTTCTCGTCCATTTCCTTTCTGAATTCATCAAGATTGTTAGGAATGAGAGTGTGCGGATCGGCATCTGTAAACTCGCGTCCCTGTGCCTTTGCAAGTTCAACCAGTTCCGGATCGATGGTTCCAGGAATCTTTCCACTCTTACCGAGTATCATGCCCCACATAGCATCGTCCATCATGACAAAGCGTCCCTTGCCCTGCTCAAGAGTAAGAAGGTTCATGAGAGCTATGTTCTTCACATACTGAGAGAACGGTGTTACGAGTGGTGGGTAACCCACGCGCGGCCATACATAAGCCACTTCGTCGAACAGTTTCACGAGCATGTCGTCCATAGAAAGTTCTTCTTCGCCTTTCTTCTTACGTATATTGTTGATTGTAGAACGTATACCGCCAAGATCGGCCATCATGCTTCCCATCATACCGCCGGGCAGACCGCATCCGAGCAAAAGTGAAGACATAACCTTGTTCTGTGGGTTGATGAAATAGCCAAGCCACTCATCAATGAACTCCTGAGTGAGCGAACGGGCCTTCATGTAAGCGTTCATATTGATTTCAGGAACATCGAATCCCTCGTTCTTCAACATGCTCTGAACAGAAATGATGTCCGGATGAACCTTACCCCAAGACAGCGGTTCCATCGCTGTATCGATGATGTCGGCACCATTCTTACATACTTCCAGAATAGAAGCCATAGAAAGTCCAGGACCAGAATGGCCGTGATATTCGATGATGATATCAGGATATTTGTCCTTGATAGCCTTTGTCAGCTGACCGAGCATAGCCGGCTGGCCGATTCCTGCCATATCCTTCAGACACAGTTCCTTTGCACCGGCAGCGATCACCTTGTCTGCTATGTCACAGTAATATTCAACGGTATGAACCGGTGAATTGGTGATACAGAGAGTAGCCTGCGGCGTCATGCCTGCCTCTGCAGCCCACTTAATGCTCGGGATAATGTTTCTAACGTCGTTCAGACCGCAGAATATACGGGGAATATCAACACCCTGTGCATGCTTCACCTTGTACATCAGCTGACGTACATCGTCTGGCACTGTGTACATACGGAGTGCGTTAAGACCACGATCAAGCATATGAGTCTTGATGCCTGCTTCGTTGAACGGCTTACAGAAAGCTCTTACGGCATCGTTTGGATTCTCGCCTGCAAGAAGATTAACCTGCTCGAAGGCACCACCGTTTGTCTCGACACGGGCAAAGCATCCCATATCGATGATTACCGGAGCAATGCGCTCCAACTGGTCTTTACGCGGCTGGAATTTTCCTGAAGACTGCCACATGTCCCGATATAAGAGACTGAACTGGATTTTCTTTTTCATATCTTGTATGTTTCTGATTTTTAATTTCGTTCATTCTTTCAAACATGCAAAAATAGACAAAAAATTCCAAATAAGCGAGCATATAGGCTTTTTTTAGTTATTTTGACTACTGCATGATGCGCACAGGCCACATTCCACACATTCCGACTCACGGCATACGCTACGACCGGACATCAGAAGTCAAAGCCCAGATTGATGTAGAAATAAACGCTGCCCGTACGATTCGACCACCCCAAAGAAGCTCCGAGCGGTCCGAACATACTGTCGTAATAATAAGCCATCTGCGTTCCTACCATCAGCGGTTCGCGCAACAGGTCGCCCGCCTTGTGCGACATGCACGCAGCGGCAAACTTGAGCTGAACATAGTTATTGGCTGCGATGCGCTGGTATGCCGCCAACTGCATTGCGACAAACTGATTGTCTATATGCTCAGCATAGCCAACTCCGGCAAACGGCATCTGCTGTTCTACATAACTGCCGAACCTGTCGCCGCCGATGATATTGGCACTGCAAAGCGGAATGGTGCCACCGAATAGCATACGTCCATAGAGCATCGGCTGTAGAGTGAAGCGTCTCGAAAGAGGCAGAGCAGTGCGCCACGAAGCACTTATGATGCTGTATCCGCGGTCGCCGTCGTAGCCTACAAAGTTGTCTGTGTTGTAACTGTAAGACGCATTGAAGCGCGATCCGCGCGTCGGGAAATACCAGTTGTTCTCCGAGTTGTATCTCACTCCTGCGTAATAAGCTATGTAATGGCCACCATCGACGACTGTTTCAAGATTCTCATTCTCTACATTTGAAAGCATGCTGTTGTAAGCATAATAATCCCAACGCACACCTATGTCAAGACTGAAATTGCGTATGTTGAAGTTCAAAGGCGACAGAATAGCCGTGTGCTGGTTGTAAGTCATATTGAAGTCGCGATTGCCTTCATAGTAAAGATTCAAATCATTATGACGGAAAATATATGAAAGTCGCATACGGCCGGCTTTTATCGGGTCGTATATGAAATCGGCGCGGCCCATTATACGCTTGCCAAGACGAAGCGTAAGTTCGGTTGTCAAGGGCGATGCGGCAGGCGTGAAAGAGCCGTTTATCTGCAACGCCACAATCTCTTCGGTGTCAAACCTCACACCCAGTCCGGCCGACAGCATCCCCACACGTTTCTTTCTTGCATCCTCAACCAGCGTGTCGGGCAGCATGGCCTCAGCATGAAGGTGCGGTCTGTCAGGCACAAAAGTGCTGTCAATACCGATTATCCTCTTCAGTTCCATGAGTTTGTCCCACTGCTCCACTGCCGCGTCCTCGCCTCGTTTCATCAGCGTGTCTATGGCCGAAGCAGTAAAACTGGCAGAAGAATAACCCGAAGTGTTGACACAAATGGGCACATCCGTCATGGCCAGATTCTCATCATACTTATTCTTACAGTTGATGTTGACAATCTGCATGAGCACATCCGACGTACTCTTCAGTTCGTAGGCTTCCTTCAAATCTTCCTGAACCGTCACGCCAATCACCACGTCGGCGCCCATCTGCCGTGCTATGTCAACAGGGAAATTGTTGCGCAGTCCGCCATCCACAAGCACCATACTGTCCTTTCTCACCGGCGAGAACACACCCGGTATGGCCATACTCGAACGCATGGCTTCGGAAAGAAAGCCACTGTGCATGACATACTCCGAGTTGTCCACAATATTGGTGGCCACACACGCAAAGGGTATAGGCAGACTGTTGAAGTCAATAGAATCACGATAGCCGGCCGTAAGTCTGTTGAACAGTTTGTCGAGGTTGCGGCCCTCTATCATTCCTCCCGGCTTGTTGGTTATCTTGTTCTTGCTGAGCGTGAGTGTCTTTGTGAGGAAATAAGTATTCTGTCTCTCGCGGTTGTCGAGCAGCGGACTGTGTGCCTCAAGCTTGTCAGTGAGCAGAAACGACCAGTCCTGCACCCTCACCATAGAGTCGAGTCGGTGGGCGTCGTAGCCGATTGCGTAGAGTCCGCCTACAATAGAACCCATCGACGTTCCGGTGATGATGTCGATCGGTATTCCGGCTTTCTCTATCACGCGCAGTGCCCCGATATGCGCCATACCCTTGGCACCGCCTCCCGACAATACCACAGCCACCTTCTTACGGCCTTTGCCGTCGGAAGCGTGCACACTGACCGAAGACAGCAGTGAAGCCACCACCATCAGAACGCCAAGCACTGCAAAAAACCTTTTCCTCATATGTTTAGCTATTGTTATATACCACCGACAGCGTCACCTGCGGTCCGCTATCCGTTCATGTCGTGTGTGATAAAACGCTGTTCGGCCAGTTTCTCATACTTTGTGCCCGGTCTTCCATAGTTAGCATAAGGATATATGCTTATGCCACCGCGCGGAGTGAACAGTCCTGTCACCTCGATATATTTCGGATCCATCAGTTTTATAAGGTCCTTCATGATGATGTTCACACAGTCCTCATGGAAATCACCGTGATTGCGGAAGCTGAAAAGATAGAGCTTCAGGCTCTTGCTCTCCACCATCTTAACATCAGGTATGTAGGCGATGCGTATCTCTGCGAAGTCCGGCTGACCGGTGATGGGACACAGCGACGTGAACTCCGGGCAGTTGAATCTCACCCAATAATCGTTGTCCGGATGTTTGTTTACAAACGTCTCAAGTACTTCCGGCGCATAGTCGTCGGCATATTTTGTCTTCGCTCCGAGGGCCTTCAGTCCCTCGTCCTTTCTGTTTTCACTGTTGTTGCTCATATATTGAATATTTTCCAAACACTGTAATTTATTCCTTCGTCATAAACATCGGTGTGCTCGTGTGCCTTTGTCATACGCACCACACGCACCGTCACCGGCAGCACCAATATCTCGTAAAGCGTCTTCAGCACCACCTGCGAGATGATGAGCGACGGCATTTCCGACAACGGCACCACCCCCGAGAGGGCGAGCGGAAAGAATATCAGCGAGTCGGCAGTCTCACCGAACACCGTGCTGAGCACCGCACGCAGCGAGAAATGACGGCCTCCGTGAGCCACCTTCATGCGGCTCATGACATAGGCATTAATGAACGATCCGACAAGAAAAGCCACGAACGACGCGGCAGCTATGCGCGGTGCAAGACCGAACACGGCATGGAATCCGGCGTCGTTGTCCCAATAAGGCGCGCCGGGAATGGCGTCGGCAAGCGCTCCGAACATCACGAATATGAAGTTCATGGCAAAGCCCAGCCAGATGAGCAGCCGCGCCTTGGCATATCCCCACACCTCGCACACACAGTCGTTGATGATGTACGACACGGGGAATACGAGCAATCCGCCAGTAATGTTTATCGGTCCGAACGATATCTGCTTTGTTTCAAGCACGTTTGCCGTAATAAGGCAAACGCAGAAGAGCATGCTGAAAAGCATGAACAGCACGCTCACAGTCTTCCTGTTTATGTCCATTTCCTTGTTTTTTAAGAGGTTTACCAAGCACTCTGAATACAAATTCGGCGGCAAAGTTACACATTTTTAATTGATTAATAACCGCCGAACGGAATAAAATATATAATTTTGTGCCCCACAAACATAAACCATTTTAATTATATATGATTATGAAGAATTCAATTATCACAGCTGCCCTTGCGTTCTGCTGCATGCCGCTTATGGCACAGACAGGCAACGGCGACACAGCCTATGAGGTTAAAGGCACATGCCCGACAGACATCGCGAAGGTGTATGTCATCGACTTGATGAAGGGCGTGGCAGACAGTACAGAGACAAAGAACGGAACATTCGAGATAAAGGGAAGCAACAAGAAGGACGCTTTCCTCGGCATTGCAGCTAAAGGAAGTTCCAGCTACATCGTATTCATAAACGACGGAACACCGGTAAGCACCGACCTTGCCACCATGACGCTCAAAGGTTCTGAACTGAACAACAAGCTCAACGGCTACGACCGTCAGCTCGATGCAATAAACGGTGAAGTAAGAAAATACATCGAACAGTACAACGAGGCACAGAAGAGCGGCAAATCAGAAGCCGAACTGAAAGCTCTGGCCGAGGAACTGAACAGCAAATACATAGAGCCCATTGCAGCCAAGAGCACAGAGCTCACAAAACAGATTATCCGCGACAACAAAGACAACATCATACCGGCAGCGTTCATCAACAACATCATGTACGACTGTGAACTCGACGAGCTGAAAGAACTGCTCGACCCGAAATATGCCTACACCAGCCACCCGATGGCTGCACGTGCAAAGGCTTACATGGCCGATCTCGAGAAGAAGATGGCCATCATCGGCACTCAGTTCAAGGACCTGGAGATGCAGGGAACCGACGGAAAGATGCACAAGCTCAGCGAATACTGCGGCAAGGGAAACTACGTGCTCATCGACTTCTGGGCAAGCTGGTGCGGACCATGCCGCGCAGAGATGCCTAACGTGAAGGCCAACTACGAGAAGTATCACGCCAAAGGATTCGAAATCGTCGGCCTGTCATTCGACAACAAGGAAGACGCATGGAAGAAAGGCATTGCCGACCTCGGCATGCAGTGGCCGAACCTCTCCGACCTTCAGGGATGGAAATCCATCGCAGCAGCTACTTACAATATCCGCTCCATACCGTCGAGCCTGCTCGTTGATCCGCAGGGCAAGATTGTAGGACTCGACCTCAGAGGCGACCAGCTGGGCAACAAACTGAAAGAAATCTACGGTTTCTAAAACCCGACCATAAACCAAAGGCACACGCCCTACCCGATGCTGTCACGGCATCAGGCAGGGCGTTTTCAGTTACTGTCGGGAGGCCGTCCTGTCTTCTTTCATACATGCCGGCATGCATCCATAAATAAAGCAATACGCCCGTGACCGCAACTATATGGAATGAGAACGTATTTATCACCTCATGACTACTATCGTATAAAATAAAATTCATATATTTGTAATCAGGTTGCTAATAACAAACAAAAACACAACAGACAACATGAGAAAATCCATTATTACCGCTATCCTTGCGATGTTTAGCCTGCCTTTCATGGCGCAGACCACAGGCACAGACACCCAATACGAGATCAAAGGCACATGCCAGCCTACACTCAAGAAGGTTTATCTGCTCGATGCCAACACTGTGAGATTCATTTCCGACGTCATAAAGATTGACAGCGCAGAGACCGTAAACGGCAAGTTCGAGATGAAGGGCAGCTGCAAGAAGGACGCCATACTCGGTATTCTGGGTGAGAATGCACAGATGTGTGTGTTCATAAACGACGGAAAGCCCGTGACGGTCGACCTCAGCACAATGAAGCTGATCGGCTCTGAACTGAACAACCGGGTGAACAGCATAGACCGGCAGATTGACGGTCTGTACGGCGAAATGAACAAATACATGCAACAGTATGCCGAAGCAAGCATGAGCGGAAAGTCGCAGGACGAGCTGAAGGCGCTGGCCGAGAATCTGCAGAAAAACCACATCGATCCCATAAATGCCAAGATGGAGGCTGTGGTGAGGAAGGCTGTAGAGGAAAACCGCGACAACCTCATACCGGCAATATTCGGAGACAACATAGCCGACAAGTACACGACCGACGAGCTGCGCGAACTGCTCAACCCTAAATATGCCTACGCCAGCCACCCGCGACTGGCACGTTCGAGAGCGCGCCTGGCCGAGATTGAGCGCAAAGAGGCCATCATGGGCTCACAGTTCAAGGACGTGGAGATGAAGGGAACCGACGGAAAGATGCACAAGCTGAGCGAATATTGCGGCAAGGGAAACTACGTGCTCATCGACTTCTGGGCAAGCTGGTGCGGACCGTGCCGCGCCGAGATTCCTAACGTGAAGGCCAACTACGAGAAGTATCACGCCAAAGGATTCGAAATCGTCGGCCTCTCATTCGACAACAAGGAGGACGCATGGAAGAAAGGAATAGCCGACCTCGGCATGCCGTGGCCCAACCTCTCCGACCTTCAGGGATGGAAATCCGTCGCAGCAACGACTTACGGAATCCGCGCCATACCGTCGAGCCTGCTCGTAGATCCGCAGGGCAAGATTGTCGCACTCGACCTCAGAGGCGACCAGCTGGGCAGCAAACTGAAGGAGATATACGGTTTCTAAAAACCCGACCATAAACCAAAGCACGCGCCCTGCCCGATGCTGTCACGGCATCAGGCAGGGCGTTTTCAGTAATATTCATAACGCCCCGAAACCACCATCACCTTCATATCACATACAGCACGTCGCCGCTCCGGAACATCATCAGACGGAACAAAACAGGCGGCAACGGCAAATGTATATTTATACACAAACTGTTGTATAAATATACAGTGCGCGGACCGTCAACTCTCTGAGAATCGATTATTTGCAGACAAAAGATCTGTCGCACGCAAATATTCAATTCTCAGAGACATAACATAAACCACTGGTTATCAGCACATTATTTTTTCCTTACAAAAAAGATAATTTTCCGGCTTACGAAAGAGTGCTTTTTGCACCCTGATATGGGCTCTATCATGGCATGATACAGACCATATCGCACCCTGATATAGTCTGTTTCGCACCACAACAAAGCCTGTATTGCACAGCAATGACAGCCACATCGTACTGTCAGCAACCGATTGTCGAGACATGAAACAACAGAAACAGGCATCTGCCGGCAGTAGTAACGAGGGTAGCTGTCATCTATTTTGCGATTTTATTTTGTCAAATTTTTTTACTGAAAAAAGTGTATATTTATACAGAATTGCCTCCTGCGCTCCTTACAGCAGCCATGAATAAGCGTCGCCGCCAGACCATAGCGTTCTGCACATACGGACAAAAAATCCCCGGACGTTGAGTCCGGGGACAGTGTTTAATGTATAACCATTCTAAAATTTGCCAACCGTGAGAAAATAACTCTTAAAAGATTACTCTACAGTGATCTGTCTGCTGACCTTGTGCTCTTCCTTCTTTATCTTGGGAAGTTCTACTGTGAGCACTCCGTCGGCCACTCCGGCCTTGATCTTCTCCTTGTCTACATCGTCCGGAAGAATAAGAGTCTGTTCGAACTTTGAGTAGGCGAACTCGCGGCGCAGATAGTGTGCTTTCTTGTCTTCCTCGCGCTCCTCGCGTTTGTTCTCCATCTTTATGGTGAGGTCACCGTCGTCGTTGATGTGAACCATGAAGTCCTCCTTGCGCATTCCCGGAGCTGCAAGCTCTACTATGTAGCTGTCCTGTGTCTCCTTGACATTGATGGCCGGGGCCGTTGCGTTGGTCTTCGGTGAGTTGACAAACAAGTCGTTGAACACTTCTGGTAACCATGAATTTCTGTAAACTGGCATCATAATTAATACCTCCTGATTATTTTTTAGTTGTTTGTTTTCTTGTTATGCCTTTCTTTAAAGGCTTCACTCTTATATATACAACTAACGTACCAACAGGAGTTTTATGCCATATTGTCGCATGACTGCGCCATTTTGTCACGACCGTATCATCTGTTCCACTTCTCCACAAAGGCTTTCACACGGTCGGTGTACTCCTGCTTGTGGTCGCGGTAGGACACGGCATGTGCGCTGCCGGGAGCTATCCACAGAGCCTTGGGTTGCGGTTTTGCCTCGTAGCAGGGATGAACCATTGCCGTAGGCACAAAGTCGTCCTTGCCTCCATGTATGAAGAACATCGGCTTATGACTTGCCTTCAGCTGCTTCACGGGCGACGCCTCGCCGAAGCTCCAGCCGTACTTCAGCTTGCACAGCACACTTGATACATGAAGCAGAGGAAACTCCGGAAGGTCGAAACGCTTCTTCATCTCGTGTGCGAACTCGTCCCACGCGCTGGTGTAACCGCAGTCCTCCACAAAGCATTTCACGTAGTCGGGCGTCTTCTCTCCGGAGATATTCATCGTAGTGGCAGCTCCCATCGACACTCCGTGCACCACCATGCGCGACTCGCAACCATTCTGGCGGAACATGCGTTCGGCCACATCCATCCAGTGCATCACGTCGAGACGGTCTTTCCAACCCATCTGTATGTCGTCGCCATCGCTCAGCCCGTGACCGTGAAGGTCGGGCAACAGAATGTTGTAGCCCATCACCTTATTATATATATAAGCTATGTGGAGCATGCCGGTGGAACGGTCCTTGTAGCCGTGAACCACAATGGCGGTGCGTCCGCGGGCACTGTCGGAGCGTGCAAAGATGGCGTGCGAGCGCTCGCCGTCGGGCATTACGATGAACGTATCGCGCAGAATGCCGTTACGTTGCAGACTGTCGAGCCAGGGACGTGTCTCCGGATAGTTCTTCATTACATATGCGTAGCTTGTCTTTTTCGACCTGTCTGCGTTGGACAGGGCATAGTCGAGCATGTAGAAGCCCGAACCGATGAGGACTGCCAACAGCGTTACAGCCATTATAGCAGCCGACCATAACATTTTCTTTTTCATATCATCAGTCGTTTGATTGTTTCACTTATGTTGGCACGGGCTGTGTCGGGACGCAGGGCCTCTGCCGTGTCCATCGATGCGGGAGTGACGGCCTCCACACGCGAAAAACCGGCCTCGAGCAGTTCGGGAACATCGGCCACACTGCCGGCGATGAGCCATACGGGAACTCCGGCTGCACGTGCACGCGACAGAACACGGCCGGGCAGTTTGCCCATGAGTGTCTGACGGTCGGCCCGTCCCTCACCTGTTATGACACACGAGGCATCGCCGAGCATGGCGTCGAAGCCGGCCATGTCGAGCAGAAGGTCGGCTCCGCTGTGCACCGTGGCACCAAGATACTGCATGAAGGCATAGCCAAGACCGCCCGCAGCGCCTGCACCGGGTTCGGAGGAACGGTCGTATCCGAAGTGGCGGGCGGAGAAGTCGGCGAAGCGACGGGCACGGTTGTCGAGCATGACTACATCGGCCGGCGACGCTCCTTTCTGAGGACCGTAGACACAGGCTGCGCCATCAGGACCGTAAAGCGGATTGCGCACATCGCTGGCCAGAGTGAACCGGCACAGCCCGAGCACGCCGCGGAGAGCATCGTCCATCGTTCCACCATCGGCAAAGGCATCGGTGAGAGCACGCAGCATGCCTATTCCGGCATCGCTCACGGCGCTGCCACCCAGTCCGATAATGAAGTTGCGGCATCCGCGCCTCACGGCATCGGCCACAAGTTCGCCCACTCCGTAGGAGGTGGCACGCACCGGACTGCGCAGCTCGGGTTCGATAAGCGTGAGTCCGCACGAGGCAGCAGACTCGATGAAAGCCGTACCGTCGGCACTTATTCCGTACTCGGCCTCGACATGACGCATCATGGCGTCGCGCACAAGTAGCTTATGACGGGTGCCGTCCGACAGACTCATGAAAGCGTCGAGCATACCCTCGCCGCCGTCGGACACGGGCAACCGGAACACTTCGGCACCGGGCTCAGCATCATGTATGGCTTTTTCCACAGCCTCCTCGGCACCGGCCGAAGACAGGCATCCCTTGAAAGAGTCGATTGCAAGAATATATTTCATATCGTGATTGTTGTGTCTTTTGAATTAAGGCTAATAAAACAAGCCATTGACAAAGATACGTATTGATTGTGACTTACGGTGTGAAAAAGACATAAAAAAGAGCTGTCCATAGGAAAATAGTGCAATCATGGCAGAAAAATAAAGGGATGCATGCCTTCAGAACGCATGCATCCCTTATGTCGTTGTGGGCGGCGGCATCCGAAGACACCGTCCATGACACGCCGTGAAAAGGATTATTCCTCTGTACGGTCGTCGATATTGTCACCCTCAGTAGGCATCAGAACTTCCTTGAAGTCGGTTATGCCGTTCTTCACGAGAAGGTTGTACCACTGTATAAGTTTCTTGATGTCGCTGTCGTGAACGCGCTCACGGTCGTAGCTGGGCAGAACCTCTGCGAAGAAAGCGTGCAGCTCTTCCTTAGAGCATTTCTTGTAATTGAGCGAGCATTCTTTCTTGTCTTCCTTTTCGCCAAGGTTCTGGAGCACCTGCCACAGAGGCACGTCTTCGCTGTCAGTGTACATTGCTATGTCGGCGAGGCTTGTCACACGGTCGGACGCAAATGCCGGTATGCGGCGGTGAGCCTCATCAAGTGATTCAACAATAAGATTCATTTTTCCACGCGAAACCAGACGGTAAAGGCCCGGTTTGCCTGCTATTGAAAGAATTGTTTCCATTTTTATAATCTGTTGTTTATTTTGTTTAAAATGTTGTTAATCTGTAAATCTATGTCATGAAGGCCGTCGTTCACAATCTCGAAATCGCTGCGCGCCACCACTTCCTGCTGTGGCAGCTGACGGTCTATCCACTCCAGCGCCTGCTCTCGTGTGATGTTGTCGCGCGCCATTATGCGCTTTATGCGCAGTTCGACGGGCGCCGTAACGCAGACAACAAAGTCGAAAGGCACACGTTTGTCGAAACCGCTGTCGAAGAGAATGGCGCTTTCGAGCCACTCGATGTCGGAAGACATGTAGTCGGCGGCTACTGCCGGATGAACAATATCGGCCACAGCGCTGTTGTTGGCGTCGCTCGCAAGGAGAAACGCGGCAAGCACCTGTTTCTGCAACACGTCTCCTTTGTACACGCTGTCGCCTACAAGACGGCGGAGCGCATCGCGCAGTGCGGGTGATGTGCGCATAAGTCTTTTGGCGGCCGCATCGCAGTCGTAAACCTCAATGCCGCGTCGGTTGAGCGACTTGCACACAAATGACTTGCCGGCACCAATGCCTCCTGTTATCGCAATTTTCATTTTTCTGTTGTCTGTTATCGGTGTCGCTCCGGTGTTGCAAACGCAGTGTCAGACTTGTCAGGCAGCCTTGCGGCTGTCTGTCGGACCGGGCATCGCCTGCCGTGCGGACACATACCCTTACTGCTGTTCCACCAAATAATCCACCTGATTTATCTCAAGCTGCGCATTGCGCACCATGTAAGGACTCTTCACCAAGTGAAGATCGCACTTGTCGGAAGCATGTCCCATCACTTCGTTATAGTCCACCACAACGACAAACTGATCTGCCTTCACCGTACGGAACATACTTGCTCCGACTGTGAATCTTACATTGACATGCGACGGAAATGTGCGCAGCACCTTTCCATCGGGCAGATTGATGGCCTTGATAGGCACGGATACGCTCTCCTCTGTGAGGATGTCAGGATACAGTCCGATGCGGACTGTGGACGGAACGCATTTCACTCCGTGTATCTTTGCTATCGGAACTTCCTTTATTACGGTGTCCTCGAAATTGACAATGCGTATCGGTTCCGTCTTCACGTAGCGTATGCTGTCGAGCATTTTCCTGCTCGCGTACACTGTGACTTTCTCCGGCCAGAAGCGTGTAGACGCAAGATAATAAGACCGGCCCGGTACAACCGACCCGTCCATACGCACCGGCACCGTCTTGGAAGCGCCGTAATTGAAGTAAAAATCAAGTTTGTCGGGATTGACAGACACTATCTTCGACGAACCCATAAGCTGCTGATAGACAAACTTCTGTATATCGGCAGACGGCACAAGTCCGTATCCTGTCTGTTTGTTGGCGTATGCTCCGAAATTTATCTTTATCGGTTGCATACGTCTGCTGTAAATGTAAGTGACAAGCGTAAAACCTTTATCACGCACAGTCACCTTCACTGTGGAGTCCATCTCTGTGGTAAGTACCACATTCTTTGGGACATTGGTAAGCGACATCGGCACTGTTATTTCACGCTCGTATGTCTCATTAAGAGCCATCATAAGCCAGAAGATACTGCTTAGAGCCAGAAAAAACAAAAAAATCAGAAACTCCTTGTTCAAGAATCCGAACAAGAAGTTCCTGATGTTTTTATAATCATGCGTCAATCGCTCCATTCCTTCGACGTTCTAGGTATCACCTGTTACACCGAATGCGTGACATCAGGCATTCGGCATTTGTGAAGACGGATCAGCGAAAACGTAGCTCTTGTCAACGACAATAACCACACCGCGTGCTATCTCCACTTCAATTGTATTGGTGGTAAGATCAACACGTTTTACAGTTCCATATATTCCACCACCGGTAACAACCTTTGCTCCTTCTGTGAGAGAATTCTGGAACTTGCGTATTTCCTTCTGTTTCTTCTGCTGTGGGCGTATCATGAAAAGCCACATGATAACGAAGATTGCCACCATCATTACCAACATGCCCAAGCCTCCGCCCTGAGCTCCTGCTGCCTGAGCAGCCAATACCAATGTACTCATCTTTTATAGTCTTAGTTATTTTGTTTATATTTCTTCAATTATTATACCGCATTGTCTTCCTTTGTCTCCGCAGGCTCTTCACCGCCGTTCTTCTTGGTTTCGGCAGCGGCCTGAGACTTCTTTGAGCGCGGTTCGTCCATCGACTTGAACATCTTACCTGTACTGATAAGGAAGCGTGCAATGGCGTCGAGCATACCGTTGATGTATCCTCCACTCTTCGGTGTGGAATAAAGCTTGGCAAGCTCTACATATTCGTTGATGGTGACACTTACCGGAATGTTCGGGAAAGTCATCATCTCGGCAATAGCGATCTGCATTATCACGATGTCCATATACGCCAGACGGGAGAAGTCCCAGTTGCGCGATGTCTCGCTCATGTAGCGCTGGTATTGCTCGGCATTCAATATTGTTGTTCTGAAAAGCTTACGCGCAAAGTTTCTGTCTTCCTCATCCTTGTATTCAGGCAGGAGTTCCTGCTTCTGCTTGTTTTTCGGATCGAAGCGTTTGATGGTTTTCAATACGAATGTATCTACTTTTTCCTTGTCGTCATTCCAATAAAGACTCTTTTCTTCAAGAATAGCGTCAAGGTCTGCATTTTCCTGAATGAGCTGCTTGTAAAGCTTGCGCCACAGTTCACGGTCAGCCTCATATGAGTCGTCCTCCGACTGCATGTAGTTGGCGTATGCCTCGCTCTGTTCTATCTGATTGCACAGTTTTCTCACAAACTCCAGGTCTTCCTCCCATGACTGTTTCTGAGTCTCGGCAAACTCGCAGAGCATTTTGTTTTCCTCGAGCTGCACAGCAAACTTGTTATAAGCAAACTTTGACGACGGTAACTCCTTACCTTCACGCTGTGCCCTTTGGGAGAGTATCTCGACACGATGTCTTTCCTCCCGTGTAATGGCTACGATAAGTTCAAGCAGATAATTGTATAAATCATATGCTTTAGAAAGGCTGAACAAGAGTTCCTTCTCAGCGTTATCCATATTTTTGTTGCCATTCTGATAGTAAGAATAGGTTAACTGGACTATCTTTATTCTTATTAGCTCACGATTAATCATTATCCATCCTTCAATAAAATTCTTTGCAAAAATAGAGAAAAATACAGTAACCGCCAAAAAAATACAGACGTTTAATGTTTTTTTTTGATATGCTTTGGGCAATCCAAAGAAAAAGAGTAACTTTGCACCGCTTTTATGAGTACATCGATACAGAAACACATTTCTCGTGTGATGGCGAATTAAGGCATGACTATCATCAAACTTAATTTAGAGTAACACATTTTATTATGAAAGAAATTAACGTAACAGGTCAGAAGCGCACTGCCCTTGGAAAAAAAGCTTCTAAAGAATTGAGAAAAGAAGGTTTGGTACCCTGCAACCTCTACGGTGAGGCAACACAGGACGGCAAACCGGTAGCAATGGCATTCGCTGTTCCTATGAGCGAACTGCGTAAGGTTGTCTACACTCCGCATATCTACATGATCAACCTCGTAATCGACGGCGAGTCTCACACAGCAATCATGAAGGAACTGCAGTTCCATCCGGTAACAGACGCACTGCTGCATGTAGACTTCCTCGAGGTGAACGAGAACAAACCGGTTACAATCGGTATCCCTGTAAAACTCGTTGGTTTGGCACAGGGTGTACGCGATGGTGGTAAGATGAACCTCTCTATCCGCAAGATCGACGTTACAGCTCCTTACACTATCATACCGGAGCACCTTGACATCGACGTTACATCACTGAAGATCGGTAAGAGCATCAAGGTTGGTGATCTCAGCTTCGAAGGTCTTGAGATCGCAACAAGCAAGGAAGTTATCGTATGCTCTGTGAAGATGACACGTGCCGCAATGTCTGCAGCAGCCGCCAACGCAGCAGAGTAATAAGTTTCCAATAGACAATCTGATGCCGGACAGTGGCACTTCAGCATCATGAAAAAGGATTTATGAAGTTCCTGTCCGCAACATTATAGTAGATGGATAAATATTTAATTGTAGGGTTGGGCAATCCCGGTGACGAATATGCCGGAACCCGCCACAATACTGGATTTATGATATTGGACGCTTTTGCAAAAGCGTCCAATATTGTTTTTGAGGACAAGCGTTACGGCTTTGTGGCCGAAACAAGCCTCAAAGGACGCAAATTGTTTCTGCTCAAACCCACCACATACATGAATCTCAGCGGCAATGCCGTGCGCTATTGGCTCAACAAGGAGAATATAGACCAGTCGCGTCTGCTCGTCATTGTGGACGACCTCTCACTGCCACTCGGTGCTTTCCGTCTGAAAGGATCAGGCAACAACGGCGGTCATAACGGTCTTGGCAACATACAGCAGCTTATCGGACAACAATACGCGCGACTCCGTATGGGCATCGGAAACGATTTTCCACGTGGTGCACAGGTAGACTGGGTGTTGGGAAAATACAGCGAAGAAGACATGAAAGTGCTGCAGCCGTCCATCGACTGCGCCGTTGACATAATAAAGAGTTTCGTGTTGGCCGGTATCGACAACACAATGAACGCCTACAACAAATTAGGAAAGAAATAATGGCAGAGGAAGCAAGAATAGACAAATGGCTGTGGGCCGCACGCATATTCAAGACACGTTCCATCGCAGCCGACGCATGCAAGAACGGCCGTGTGATGATGAACAACGTATGCGTAAAGCCAAGCCGTATGGTGAAAGCCGGCGAGGTGGTAAGTGTTAAGAAGCCTCCTATCACCTATTCATTCCGCATTCTGAAAACCATAGAGCAGCGTGTAGGCGCAAAACTTATTCCTGAGATTTACGAAAACGTCACCGATCCAAAACAATACGAATTGCTGGAGATGAGCCGCATAAGCGGATTTGTCGACAGAGCACGCGGAACCGGCCGTCCTACCAAGAAGGAACGCAGAGCTCTCGATGCTTTCATTGATCCGGCAATGTTCGGATTCGATGACGACTTTGATGATGACATAGAATAACAAACAACCACTTATGAAGAATATTGCAATATTCGTTTCCGGCAACGGAACCAACTGTGAGAACATAATAAAACACTTTTCCGGCTCGACAGAAGCATCTGTCGCGCTTGTCGTCTCAAACCGTGCAGACTCTTATGCCCTCATCCGTGCCGCCCGATACAATATTCCAACAGTGGTGATACCTAAAAGCGAATTCAACGATGAAGCCATTCTGATGGAAACACTGCACCGCTACGACATCGACTTCATCGTACTTGCAGGCTTTCTTCTCATGATTCCCGATTTTCTTGTAAAGGCATATGACCACCGCATGGTGAACATCCATCCGGCACTACTTCCTAAATTCGGAGGCAAAGGCATGTATGGCCGTCATGTACATGAAGCCGTAAAGGCTGCGGGTGAGAAAGAAAGCGGAATAACAATACACTGGGTAAGCAACGTATGCGACGGCGGTGAAATCATCGCACAACACTCCACACCACTGACCGAAAGCGATAGCGTGGACGACATCGCAGCTAAAGTTCACGACCTGGAAATGCTCCATTATCCCAAAACCATAGAGAAGGCGATCTCCTCTCTATGATTCAGGTCATCCTTCGCTGCGTGCCTCGCGCCTTGCTTTCTTTCCTCCAAACACATTCATTTTGTATTGCACCTTCAGCATAACGTAACTGTTTATGGTGTTATACTCCGTATCGTTTCTACTGTTGGCATTTATGGAGCGTGAGAAATTGCTCTGTTCGCGCAGTATATCCTTAAACTCAAGCATCAGTTTAAGAGCCTTTTTCTTGAGGAAACTCTGACTTATCTGCATATTCCATATCAGCTCGTCCGTATTCATCGACTTTTCGTTATATCCGCGACGGCTGCTCTGATTGATAGATGTCCAGAAAGACATGCCCCACGGAGCCTTTATGTCGACATCCATTCCATACGAATATCTCCACGTATCCATGTTGTTGTTAGACTGCAACATGTTTCTTGTCATGTTATAGTTCACAGATGCATGCACTCCAACGTCCAGCCAGTCGTTTCTGAAGTTTCCCCATATATTCTCTCTGAACGATGTTGAATGAGTCACATTCTTCTCCGACGAGGCGTCGTTATTGAGATTTATGTAGCTGACATAATGATCATAGTTCACCCGGCTGTCAGTTCCCACAGTCCAAACACCTGACGTATCTATCGATGTATTGAACGAGAAATTCAGCGATCCGTTCCAATTGCCGTTTATGTTCTGCGGTTGTGTAGTACGTCCTCCCGTCTTCTCGTCATACGTCACCATGTTGCTTATGCTGTTGCGTGTTGTGCTGAACCTTGCTCCGGCCGTTATATTACGCTGGTGTTTCATGGCATGCGACTTGAAATTCAGATTTATGTTGCTTGTGAACGAAGGCTTCAGCCCCGGGTTACCCTTGCTTATATAGAGCGGATTGCTGTCGTCCGTGATGTCAAGCATGCTTGTTATGCTCGGCTGCGAAGTCGAGCCACGATAGGTGAACTTTATGTCGCTGAACTTAGAGAAACGGTATCTGAAATTAACAGTCGGTGAAATATTGGTCACCGTACGCACCGTATCGACAAGCATTCCCCAATAATCCTGTATGAGATGCGAGCGCTGCGGACGCACCACTATACCGGCATTCAGGTTGTATTTCTCGTCCACCACTCTCAACTGCACATTGATATTGTGATTATAATTGTTATGCTCGGCATAGCGGCTCAGGTCTTCGTCAAGATAATATTCCAAAGGCTGTTCGAAAAGCTCGAACATGCTGTTCCAGTCACGATAACCGTTCATTATATCATTCCATGCCTCTTCGGCTATACGCTCGAAATTATAAGTCTTTCGATCGCTCATGCTGTGACTGTACTGGTATTGATAACTCATCTGCAGAAAGACATTCTTAAGCAGTGGTTCGGTGTATGTGGCCCTCAGACTGTAGCTTACATTGTCCGACGGCGACACATTATAGCGGTTTGTCTGATACGTTGAGTCGTTACCGAACATGTCCTGCACCAGATAAAAATGGACGTTTGATGCAGACAGACTCTTATTGTTGCCTTTTCCATAATTGATGTTTCCGTTCAGCGCGATGTTACGTCCCTTGCTGTTAAGCTTGCGAAAGAACTGAAGCGAAGCACCAGTCGACCAGTTGCTTCCGTTGCTCAACGACTTGTTACGCCTGCGGTTCACCATCAGTCCGTTGTCATCCATCACACCGATTCCCTCCTCGCTCAACGGATCATCCACATAGATGTAAGGATCTTCCTTATACGACGCCGATGAAGAGAATCCGCGTCCGTCGTTCATGGAATAATTGAATGAAGGTCTGAATGTTATGGTTGTCATGGTGTCCGGTTTCCATTCCAGTTTCATATTGGCGTTCCATCCGTCGCTACGCGAATAGTTCTGGTTCTCGCTGTTTGAGAAAGCACCCGTCTGGTTGACAAAACTTTCCACCGAACTTCTCGACCAATTGTCGTTGTCGGAATGGTTCCATCTTATTCCACCGTCTATTTTCAGTTTGTCGCGTTTCTCATAGTTTATATTCAGACCAGTCATCTTCGAGCGTCGCTTTCCACCGTTGCCGGTGTTGTTCATATTACTTATGAGCGTATAGCGCAGGTCGCCATAAAAGCGTGCGCCCATAAAGCGACCGGCATATCTGTCATGCGTACCGTAACCCACATTGGTATTCACATTAAAACCCTTCTTCATTTCCTTCTTCACAGTGAAGTCAAGCACCGTCACTTCGTTGCCGTCGTCTATTCCAGTAAGCTTGGCCAGATCACTCTTTTCGTCATACGACTTTATTTTGTCCACTATATCGGCAGGCAGATTCTTCAGTCCGTTCTGCACATCGCCGCCCATAAACTCTCGTCCGTCGAGCATGAACTTCTTCACCTGTTTGCCGTTTATGGTCACAGTTCCGTCTTCCTCAATCCTGGCACCGGGCAGTTTTTTCACAAGTTCCTCTATCGCCGAACCCTCAGCTACTCTGTATGCAGCAGCGTTATAGACAAATGTGTCCTCCTGCACCACCACCTTCGGAACATTGGCCGTAACCACAGCCTCACCGAGCAGCGTCACACTCTGTTCGAGCTTTATGCTTCCGGCATCTGTCTTCCGTCCTGCAGACACCACAACATCGTGCATTCTCTCAAGATATCCCATGTTAGACACTTTCAGTATATATTTTCCAGGGGCGTCCACCTTTATCTCAAACCGGCCCATGTCGTCGGTCAGCACACCTCCCACAAACGTGGTGTCAGTCTTCAGCAGCTGCACAGTGGCTCTGAACAGCACGCTGTCGTTTGCCGCATCAACAACGTTTCCACTGATTGACGATTTCTGGGCATAGGCGCATACACACGAAAACATCAATAGAAAATATATCGCAATGTGTCGAAGATTCATAATAATAGTAGGTTTTATTTATATGACGCATATAATAATATAAGGTTTAATACAAAAAGAAAAAAGCCGGCTGTATTTTATTTACAACCGGCCACAGGATATATTTTCACGTTACATCATAGGCATCATAGGCATTGCTCTGACAGGTCTGCCACCATGTCTGCCTCCACGGTCCCTGCCAGGACCATCAGGTCCTCCTGGCATACCGGGGCCGCGGCGCATTTCCTTACGTGCGGCCTTATTACCGAAGAGATTGAAACGATAGACCACATGAAGCATAGCATAGCTGTTGATGGAGTTGTACTCAACGTCGCTGCGCTGCATGGCGTTGATAGTACGGCTGAAGTTGCTCTGGTTGCGCAGTATGTCGTAGAACTGAATCATAACCGACAGCGGTTTTCCCTTCAGGAAACTCTGCGATATCTGTGCATTCCATACCAGCTCGTTGGTGTTGAACGAATTGTCGTTGTATCCGCGACGGCTGTTCTGATGAATATCAGTCGACAGACTTGTGCCCCACGGACAGTTAATGTACATTGTTCCTCCATATGAGAACTGCCATGTGTCCAGATTGCTCTGTGCCTGCAATTTGTTGCGCACATGGTTGTACTGGAACGAACCATCAAGCTCAAGCTCCAGCCACTCGTTGCGGTAGCTGCCCGCCAGACGTTCGCCGAGCGTCATTGAACGCGTGATGTTCTTCTGCGAATCGGAGGTGCGGTCAAGGCTCAGATAGCTCACATAGTTGTTATAACTGAAGTCTGTTGTGGTGCTCACGTTCCAGTATCCCGTAGAGTCGATGGCTACGTTATACATGAACGCACCGTTCAGGTTCCAGTTTCCGTTTATGTTCTCCGGGCGCGTTATACGTCCACCGGTCTGTTCGTCGTATGTCACCTTCGTACTTATGCTGTTGCGCGTGGTACTGAAATTGAGGTGTCCGGATATGGCCTGAGTGTGGCTTTCGATGAAGTTGTTGTAGAAAACTCTCAGATTGTTGGTGAACGATGGCTTAAGCCCCGGATTACCCATCGATATGTTCAGCGGGTCGCTGTCGTCGGTGATATCAAGCAAAGAACTTATACTCGGCTGCGAAGTGTATCCGCGGTAGTTTATACGCAGGCTGCTCAGCTTGCTGAAACGATAATGGAAGTCGAGCGTCGGAGTGATATTCATCACCGTGCGCACAGTGTCTTTGTAAACACCCTGGTAATCCTGCTTGTAGTTGGAGCGCTGCGGCTGGAAGAGAACACCCACATTGAAGTTGTACTTCTCGCGTATCATACGGAACATCACCTCAATGTCGTGCGTATAGTTTCTGTATTCCGAGTAACGGCTCAGACTCTTGTCGAAGTAGGTTTCGAATGGATTTTCCAGACGTGCCAAGTATTCGCCCCATCCGCGGTATGCAGGTGTGAGTCCGGAGAAGTAGTCCTCACCCAGATTACTGAAGTCGTAAGTGTTCTGGTCGCTCTTGCTGTAAGAGTAATTGAACTTATAGCTCAACTGCAGGAATGTGGCTTTCCAAAGTGGTTCGCTGTATGTTGCCTGCACAGTGTAGTTGTAGTTGCGTGTCGGAGTGACGCGATAGCGGTTGGTCTGATATGTAGAGTCGAGCCCTGCCTGGTTGAGTATCTGATACAGATGCACGTTGGTGAGCGACAGGTTGTTGCTGTTACCCTCGCTGTAGCGGCCCTCGGCACGAACGGTGAAGTTGCGACCGTTGTTGCCAAGACGACGGTTGTACTGGAGCGAACCGCCGAACTGCTTCGACTCACTGTAGCCTATGGACGTTCCGTTGTTGCTGTTCACCATCACATCTTCCTTGTCCAGCTCTGCTATCGACTCCTCGTCGAGTGGATTGGTCACGTAGTTGTACGGATCGGCGTTGTATGATGCCGAGCGGTTTATGGAACGGCTGTCGTCGGCCGAATAGCTGACAGAAGGTCTGAACATGATGTTGGTCATGGTGTCAGGCTTCCACTCCAGTCGCATCTGCGCGTTCCATCTGTCGCCGCGCGAATAGCTCTGGTTCAAACTGTTGGAGAACGAACCAACGGTGCTCACGAAGTTCTCCGACGAGCTCTTTGTGCGTGCGTTATTGTTGGTATGGTTCCAGCGTACACTTCCGTCGAGTTTCAGTTTCTTGCCGTCATCGTAGTTGAAGTTAGCACCTATCATCTTCGATGTGGTGAGTCCGTTGCGGCCGCGTCCGAAGTTGCCTCGTCCACCGCCACCGGGGAATCCTTTGTCGTTCACGTTGTTGGCATTACCCATGAGCATCACTCTGAACTTGTCGTTAAAGTATGCTCCCATGAGCTTCTCGGCATAGCGGTCTTCAGTTCCGTAGCTTGCGTCTATGTTTCCGAATGTTCCCTTGTTCATGCCACGCTTCAATCCGAAGTCGAGCACCATCTCCTCATTGCCGTCATCGATACCCGTCACTTTCGCAAGATCGCTCTTGTCGTTATATGCCTTCACTTTCTCCACGATGGATGTAGGAAGGTTTTTCAGCGCGGTCTGTGTGTCGCCGGTCATGAATTCCTTACCGTCCATCTTTATCTTTTTCACTTCCTGTCCGTTGATGGTCACCTTACCGTCGTCGTCCACCTTGGCTCCCGGCAGACGTTTTATCAGTTCCTCTATGGCAGAACCTTCAGGCGTGCGGTAGGCCGACGAGTTGTATATCAGCGTGTCTTCCTTCACCACCACTCTGGCAGCCTGGCCCGTAACGGTAGCTCCTTTGAGCATTGTGGCTTCGGCTCCGAGCACAACTTCGCCCAGATCCACATTGCCCTCGTCCTTCACTTCAACATTCTTGAAACTCACGATGTATCCCACACTCGTGAATTTCAGTATGTACTTTCCGTCCGACGGGGCTTTGAGTGTGAATTTGCCGTTGTCGTCCGACGTGACACCCGTAACATAGGTGCTGTCGCTGTTGAGCATCTGCACCGTCACTTGTGCCATGGCTTCCTTGGTGTCTCTGTCTGTCAGCACACCGGTGATGCTGCGGTTCTGTGCGGAGACGGCAGTCCACACCAGAGAGAGCAGCATTATCAGAACAGTTTTTTTCATCTTGTATGTTTGATTGTTTTTATAATGAGTTCACGCCTTTTTAGACGAATCATTATTTTCAAGGTTTAATTTTCTTTCATAAAAGCACGTTTTTTTATTTTTTTCTGTCAATCAGTATAATGCCACAACACACTTTGTGACACTACAGTCGCGCATGCACCGGAATGCATAAATATGCAATTCTCAAAGTAAAAAATTTTGACAATAAAAATTTTCAAAATAGAAATTCGAGAACAGTAAAACCTGTATAAAAGATGAATATAAATACAATTTCCTTATCGCTTTCTGATGCGTGTTGCGCGAAAGAGACTTTATCGTGGTGTGGAATGCAGCATTTCGGGTGGTCATACAGTCTGTATCAGGCGATGGAATGGGCTTTATCACACCCTGATAAAGGCTTTATCAGACAGCCGTCAGGAGCATATCAGACAGCGTTTTTGTGTAAGCGACTGATGCACAGAGCGTTGGCTTATATCTTCAAAACTCGCGTATATGCACGCAAAAAATTTTTTCTGACTTCCGACGACACTCTCGTGAAGTTGACGTTGTATATTTATACACACCCCGAAACATTTTGCATATTTATTCATCCAATCCCGGCTCTTTCGTAACAATGACAGTATATACATGTTCTGACAGCGACAGGGCATGGTGGCACAATACAAAAAATGCCGTTTTTTATTTTGTATTGCAGGCCGTTTACACTATCTTTGCATAATATATATGCCGCGCCATCACTTGACGGTGTTCACATATTAAAAACAGAAAGGGAGATATTATGAAACAGAGAATTATCTTATCTGAGGATATCGAGATCGAGATTACCGAAGCGATATCCGAGTGCGAACACGACAGACTGTTTGTACTGACCGACGAAACCACACGCGACGTTTGCTGGCCCAGACTAAGGGATTTTCTCTCGCTCAAGAATGCAACCCTCATCACCATAAAGGCCGGCGACACACATAAGGACATCGACTCTGCCACCAGCGTATGGCGCAGTCTGCAGGAAGGAGGCGCGACGCGCCACTCATGCCTCATCAACCTTGGAGGAGGCATGGTGACAGACCTCGGCGGATTCGTAGCATCGACATTCAAACGCGGCATCGACTTCATCAACATCCCGACAACACTGCTCGCCATGGTCGATGCATCTGTCGGAGGAAAGACGGGTGTGAACTTCGGAGGACTGAAAAACGAGATTGGAGTGTTCTGCGACAGCCGCTTTGTCATCCTCGACACGCTCTTCCTCGGTACGCTCGACCATGCAAACATCTGCTCGGGATATGCCGAAATGCTCAAACACGGACTGCTAAGCAACGACCGCATGTGGAGCGACCTGCTGACATTCGACCTCAACAGCCCCGACCTGAAGCGTCTGCAGCAGATGGTGGCCGAATCGGTGAAGGTAAAGGAAAAGGTGGTAAAGGCCGACCCGCTGGAACGGAACATACGCAAGGCCCTCAATCTGGGCCACACCGTGGGCCATGCTTTCGAGTCGCTGGCCATGCAGAAAGGCCATCCGGTGCTCCACGGTTATGCTGTGGCATGGGGACTGGCGTGCGAGTTGTATCTCAGTCACGTTAAGGATGGTTTCCCGATAGAGAAACTGCGCCAGACGGCAACATTCATACGCGAGAACTACTCACTGCCCGAAGTGACATGCGACGACTATCCGGAGCTTTACAGACTGATGACTCACGACAAGAAAAACACCGCGGGCACCATCAACTTCACACTTCTGGCCGACGTGGGCGACATACGCATAAACCGCACGGCAACCAAAGACGAAATATTCGAAGCCCTCGACTTCTATCGCGAAGGGCTCTGACACAGTTATATAACACTTCTGATAATGGACATTGAAAAACTCAAAAGAGTAAGACTTGAGCAGGACGGACTGTCCAAAACGCTCGGTATGGATTTCATATCTACACCCGAACCCGACACGTGCATGGCACGCATGAAGGTGGGACGACACAACCGCCAGGTGTTCGGATTTCTCAGCGGCGGCGCATCACTCGCACTGGCAGAGAACCTTGCAGGGATAGGCTCCATGGCATTGTGCCCGGGTAAGATTTGTCTTGGCATCAATGTGACCGGCAACCACATGAAGGCGGTGCTCGAAGGCGACACCGTGACAGCTTACGGACGATGCATACACAAGGGCCGCACACTGCACCTGTGGCACATAGAACTGAAAAACAACGCCGGCGAACTCATTTCGTCGGTAGAGGTAACCAACTTCATACTCAGCCCGAGAACAAAATGAGCAGCTATGCCATGTACCGTCTGCCGCACGGCAGACATATAGTGAAAATAACGCAGACCACGGGAATACCCGAAGAACTGCACTCATATCGTGAACTCAACGGACGGAGCGGATTCGTTTTCGCTCCGTTCTGTATATCGGAATCATGCCCTGTACTGCTCATACGACCGGATCTCACGGAGACAATGGAGGCTCCCGACTGTCAACAGACACAGGCTGCATACGCTCCGCCACGCCATACAGATGAAGACGAGAGGAACATGTACGCCACTGACTTCGCTGCTTTCCACGAGTCGCTGCAGAAAAGCGAATTCGAAAAACTGGTACTTGCGCGCAGCTCACGCGTGGAATGCACTACCACGACACAACCGGAAGAGCTCTTCATGAGGGCGTGCCGGCTCTATCCGCGCATGTTTGTGGCACTCGTGTCCACACCTCAGGGAGGCACGTGGCTCATGGCTACACCGGAGATTCTGCTCAGTGGCGACGCACCGATATTCTCAACCATGGCGTTGGCAGGCACAATGCGACTTGACGACAGTCAGCTCGGATTCGACACACCGGGCAGCGCACAGTGCAACACCACCATTGAATGGGACGACAAGAACACACGCGAGCAGGCCTACGTAGCGTCATACATACGCGACCGCATAGGACGCTTCGCCTACAACATAAGCAGCAAGGGACCATACACGGCACGCGCCGGACGACTGGTACACCTACGTACCGACTTCACCTTCACACTCGACGACATGAATATCCTTGGCGACGTCATCGACAGCCTGCACCCCACTCCGGCCGTGTGCGGCATTCCCAAGGACGAAGCACGCGACTTCATCATGAGCAATGAGTCGGCGGGACGTGGCTATTACAGCGGTTTCAGCGGACCGTTACAACCCGATGGCGCCACACGTCTGTTCGTATCGTTGCGCTGCATGAGCATATGCGACAACGGTTACCGACTCTATGCCGGCGGCGGACTGCTGCGCGAGAGCGACGAACAGCATGAGTGGGAAGAGACAGAATGTAAGATGGACACCATGCGGTGTGTGATAAACAACGACTGAAATGTACAGCAACAAGGAAAACGTGAACATACTCACGGCGCTTCTCGCCGCTTACGGAGTGCGCCATGCAGTGGTGTGTCCGGGCAGCCGCAACGCTCCCATCGTACACAACCTTAACGAGTGTCCGGCCATAAAATGCTATCCTGTGACCGACGAGCGCTCGGCAGGCTTCTGCGCCATAGGCATAAGTCTGGCCATAGGCATGAAACCTGTGGCCGTATGTGTCACGTCGGGATCGGCTCTGCTCAATCTTGCACCGCCCGTGGCCGAAGCTTTCTACCGTCACATACCGCTCATCGTCATCTCAGCCGACCGTCCCGCACAATGGATAGGCCAGCTCGACGGACAGACTCTGCCGCAGCCGGGCGCTTTCGGAACAATGGTGCGCAAGTGTGTCACACTGCCCGAACCTCATAACGATGAGGAACACTGGATGTGCAACCGCCTTGTGTGCGAGGCACTTTATCTGTCCACATGCCGCACGGGCGCACCGGTACAGATCAATGTACCCATAACCGAGCCGCTATTCACATTCGACTGCCAATGTCTGCCGACCGAACGCACTATCGTACAATGCAATCGTGGCAACGGCACAGACCTGTGCGACACGCTGCCCGACGCATGGTTTACAGCCCGACGGCCCATGGTGGTCATAGGACAAATGCCGTACGGAGCTATAGACAGCCACACATTGCGCGCCTTGTCACGTTTGTTTGTCACTCTGTGCGAACCTCTCGGAGCCGACGCAGTGCATTTTGATGAGGTGATACGCGCCGTAGGTAATGGCGCCAACTACATGCCTGACTATATATTATATATAGGCGACACCGTCGTGAGCAAGGCCACACGACGCTTTCTGCGGCGTTCCGGTGCACCGTCATGCCTGCTTACACCCGACGCTTCTGCCGTGACCGACCCGCTCATGCATCTCACGCACATCGCTCAATACGACAGTCCTGACGCACTGAAACGTCTGCCGGAACTGCTCAAACGTACAGACCAAAACACAGACACAGTTCCATCGACAGATAAGACAGCCGACATAGATGTCGAACGCACACGTTTCCTGCAAATGTGGAACAAGGAACTTAACACAGCACAATGCCATTCCGAAGAATACGAACCAGCATATTCGTCGATGGCTGTGGTGAAATACTTTGAACAACAGCTTGCCGACATGGAATACGACTGGCACGTACATTATGCCAACAGTTCAGCCATAAGGCTCGCAAACATATTCGCCACACATCATGTGGAGTGCAACCGTGGTGTGAACGGCATTGAAGGCAGTCTATCAACAGCGGCGGGACATTCCATGGCAACGGCCGACATGGTGTTCTGCATTATCGGTGACCTGAGTTTCTTTTACGACCAGAACGCACTGTGGAACACTTCGCTCAAAGGCAATCTGCGCATAATCCTGCTCAACAACAGCGGAGGAAGCATATTCCGCGGACTCCCTGGACTAAGCGAAAGTGCGGCGGCCGACAAGCTCGTGACTGCATGTCACACAACAAATGCCGAAGGCATATGCACACAAAACGACATCGGATACATGGCTGCACACAACATGGAAGAAATGCAACTGGGCATTGTCACACTGCTCACACGACATTCTGAGCGTCCTATGCTACTCGAGGTGACGACAGATGCGGCAACAGACAACAGAGTGATGGGCGATTACTTCAAATCGCTCAAACTCTGATGCGTATGCCGCAAAAACAAACACTTTAAACAGAAAAATACCTTTACCGCAATAACCTACTCTAAAAGACACACACCATAAACTGACAGTAAAACAAAAATTATCTTTTTATAATATAGTGAAAGCCTTTTTTTGACGTCTTTAAGTAAGCACAGAAATAAAAAATCAATTCATAATGCAAAAAAAAATGGCATTTTCTTGTTATTTGTAAAAAATAATACCTACTTTTGAAGAAAGTTTTAACAACAAATTAAAAAATAGTAGTTATGAGAAAAATTTTACTTATTGCAGCAGTTCTGTTCTCTTTGGGCAGCATGGCACAGAAACCGTTAAACAGCTTCAAAAATTTAGATTTTTCCACAAAGGCCATGAAAATGAACATCCCGACGGAAAACATGCATACCGGACTTTTGGGAAAAGCAGCCAAAGCACAAACCAAAGCACCAGATGGAACACCTAAAACATTCTATCTTGACTTTCTCAATTCCTGCTATGGCATGGAAACAATATTCGGTATAAGTGCATTACCAGAGTATCACAAAGCCATCGATATTATATACGGTGACAACAACAAGGTTTACATCAAAAACATGATGTGTCCTAATTCTATCGGAGGATACCTCGAAGGCAGCATCAACGGAAACACCATCACCCTGACAAAAGGACAGACCGTAGGCAATATTCAGGGTTACGACGTCTTTATGTACAAAGGAATCATGGATCAATCAGGCAATATAACGCCCGACACAAACAGCGATTATCAGCTTACAATTGATCCAAAATCCGGTATTATTTCAAACAGTGAAGACATACTATGCCTGTACATAGAATACAATTCATCACTTACGACTTATACTTATTGCGCATCATTGACATTCTATCCAGAGGATCTATTCCCTGCCGCAGAACAACATGAGTACATTTATGACTATTCTGGACTTGACAGCAACAATATGGAAGTGACAAAAACAGACGCAAAAAGTACTATAGAGGTAATCAATCTTGGCGAAGTAAGCTATATCAAAGGTCTGATGCCGGAGAAGTATGAGGATGCATGGATGCTCGTCGAAAACATAGACGACTCCCTTAAATTGTCCTTACCGCAGAATGTAGAAGAAGATCTAACGACTGCGTTCACTCAAGGTAATTATTTATATTTCGGTACAAAAAATTTCGTATATGACTCACCTTCAGACAGCTACATATTGAATGATTATGGACTTTCTGACGTGTATACATATCAAAATGGTACATATATTACGGAAGAGTACACAAACCTCAGAATAAAAGCCACAACAACTGGTATCAACAAGGTTGAAGGCAATGATGCTGATGTTGTTTCAACAGAATACTTCGACCTCTCTGGCCGTCGCATCAGCAACGCACAGAAGGGTATTAACGTAAAGGTTATGAAGTTCTCTGACGGAACTACAAAGACTGTAAAGGTTATAAAGTAAGCAATACATAATATTATTATATGTAATTTCCGACAGGCATGTCTTTCTGAAGACATGCCTGTTTTTATATATGTACGTTCTTTTAAACACGCGGAACACCAAGTCATATGTACGTATGCTTGCTCTTATGGCAAAAATTTGATAACTTTGCCACTACGGCGGCAAAGGACATGAGAAACAGGAAAGCGTTTTATGCCATACAGCATGCTCAATACTGTGAGACAACAGTCCGGAGAAGCCACTACTGAATACAGTTTACGACAACACAAAACATAAAAGATATGAGCACAAGAGAATGGAAACCAATAGAAGGTTTCGACTTTAAGGAGATTCTTTTCGACGAGTATAACGGCATCGCCCGCATAACAATCAACCGCCCGAGATGGCGCAACGCCTTCACACCACGCACAACGTGGGAGATGTCGAAGGCGTTCGCATGGTGCAGGGAAGCTCAACGCATAGGCGTGGTGATACTCACCGGTGCAGGCGACAAGGCTTTCTGTTCGGGTGGTGACATGAACGTGAAAGGACGCGGAGGATATGTAGGTGAGGACGGTGTGCCGAGACTCAACGTGCTGGACGTGCAGAAACAGATACGGTCGCTGCCGAAACCGGTGATAGCAATGGTCAACGGATATGCCATAGGCGGCGGACACGTGCTGCACCTGATGTGCGACCTCACCATAGCAAGCGACAACGCGATATTCGGACAGACCGGGCCGAAGGTGGGATCGTTCGACGCCGGCTTCGGCGCATCCTATCTGGCACGCATCGTCGGACAGAAGAAGGCACGCGAGATATGGTTCCTCTGCCGTCAGTATTCGGCCGAAGAGGCTGAGCGAATGGGCATGGTGAACAAGGTGGTGCCCTTCGACCAGCTGGAGGACACATGCGTGGAATGGGCCGAGAAGATGATGGAGCACAGTCCGCTCGCACTGAGAATGATAAAGGCGGGCCTGAACGCGGAACTCGACGGACAGGCGGGCATACAGGAACTCGCCGGCGACGCCACCATGCTCTACTACTTCCTGGACGAAGCTCAGGAGGGAGGCAAGGCGTTTCTCGAGAAACGCAAGCCCGACTTCAGCAAATATCCTAAGCTCCCGTAAGTCATTCTGAACGGCGCAAAGCCTCATCATCACACAACATAAAGAAACAAACACTACAGGTAAATGAGAAGGCTCACTGTAACGAAACGTACGCTCCACTTCAAGCAACCAGCCGGAACGTCACGCGGGATATACACCACACGCACATCGTGGTTTCTGAAAATGACGTCGGACGAGGAACCGCAACGCGAAGGATTGGGCGAATGTGCGCCCCTGCCCGACCTTAGCTGCGACGCGTCTCCCGAATATGAGCAGACGCTGAATGCCCTGTGTCGGATATACGAGACGAAACAATCAATAGACTACGACCTGATGCGTCCGTACCCGTCGATGCTCTTCGGCATGGAGACAGTCGAGAAAAGCTTCGACAACGGCGGCACCACCATATTCGACACTCCGTTCACACGCGGCGAGGAAGGCATACCGATAAACGGTCTGGTGTGGATGGGTTCGTTCGAAGAGATGATGGGCCGGCTGGAGGAAAAGATGCAAGCAGGATTCGCATGCGTCAAGCTGAAGATAGGAGCAATAGACTTCAATCAGGAACTGGAGCTGATAAGGCACATCAGAAAACACTTCGGCAAGGACAGCATCGAGCTGCGTGTGGATGCCAACGGCGGTTTCACTCCCGACAACGCGGCGGAAAGGCTCGAACAGCTTGCAAAATATGACATCCACTCCATAGAACAACCGATAAAGCAACGCCAGTGGAACGAGATGGCAAAGCTGTGCCGTGAGACTCCGCTGCCCATCGCGCTCGACGAGGAACTCATAGGAGTGAACGCCAAGGACATGAAAGCCCAGCTGCTCGACTTTATAAAACCGCAGTACATCATACTCAAACCGTCGCTCCACGGAGGAATGCACGGCACGGAGGAATGGATAAGGCTTGCCGGTGAGAGAGGCATCGGCTCATGGATAACAAGCGCACTGGAAAGCAACGTGGGACTGAACGCAGTAGCTCAGCTTGCCGCCCACATCTACGGACCAGGCATAAGCATGCCGCAGGGACTGGGCACAGGACAGCTTTTCACGGACAATCTGCCCATGCCGCTCGAAATAAGAAAAGACCGGTTGTGGCGCACACGCTGACCACGACAGCACCATACGCCACAACGGAACGACACTTTCTGTAGTGAGTTCTGAATGTTACCGGAATGCCGTTGTTCATACGTTTCAGACCGCCATCAGCTTTCATCGCTCACGAAAAAGGCTGTTTGAGCCTGCAAAACGCACTATTTCAGGCCGCGAAACAGGCCATTTCATGCCCTGAAATGGGCTTTATCAGGCCTCAATACGGGCTCTTTGACAACGCGTTTTGGGCTTTATCATTTTACATGTACGTCCTGACAGACAGAACACACGTTATCTCATAAAATAAAAACAGACGCAAATATGACTCTCGACGAATTTCTTGAAGAATGGAACAACGGCGACGACTGCATAACGGTACACACCAGCGGCTCGACAGGAAAGCCCAAACCGATGCGTGTGGAAAAACGCCGCATGGAGGCAAGCGCACGCATCACTTGCCGTTTTCTCGGTCTGAAGCAGGGCGATACGGCTCTGCTGTGCATGCCGCTCGACTACATTGCGGGCAAGATGGTGGTGGTGAGGTCGATTGTCACAGGCCTCAGACTGATAAGCGTGAAGCCGGGCGGCCACCCGTTGCGCGGCCTTGACCGGTCTCCCGTGTTCGCCGCGATGGTACCGCTTCAGGTTTACGACAGCATCAGCGACCCCGAGGAACGCTGCCTGCTCATGGGCGTCAGACAGCTCATAATAGGCGGCGGAGCGGTGGACGATGCATTGTGCGACGCTCTGAAAGACTTTCCCAACGCCGTGTGGAGCACATACGGCATGACCGAGACGCTGTCGCACATAGCCCTGCGACGGCTCAACGGACCTGAGGCAAGCGAATGGTACACTCCGTTTGAGAACGTAAGCATAGCCACCGACGCCGACGGCTGCCTCATGATAGACGCGCCTGCCGTATGCGAAAAGCGGTTGAAGACCAACGACATAGCCGAGCTGGACGCCGACGGACGACGTTTCCGCATCATCGGACGCAAGGACAACGTGGTGTGCAGCGGAGGAATAAAGATGCAGATTGAGGAAATGGAACGGCAACTGAAGCCGCACGCGGCGTGCCGGTTCATGATAACCAAGGTGAAGGACCACCGTCTGGGCGAGGCGGTGGCAATGCTTATAGAAGGCGACGAAAGCGAAACGATGCGCCGTCTATGCGAAGAGCATCTGCCGAAATACAGCCGCCCGAAACATTATATATGCGTAAATGAACTGCCAATGACCGCCACCGGCAAACCGGCACGGGCCGAAGCCATGAAGACAGCGCAGGCGGCAATAGACAAATAATGACTGAAAAGCGCGGTCAGACAGCGCTTTTCAGTTCAGCATCAACAAGATTTGTAAGTTCCACAAACTCGGCGACAGACAGTTGTTCTGGTCGGCGCGTCATACATTCGTGCTGCCAGAACTCCTGCGCGACGGCCTTGTCGCCCATTATCTGGCGCAAACTCACGCGCAGCATCTTGCGCCGCTGACCGAAGACGGTCTTCACAATGCGTTTGAACAACGCCTCATCACAACCGAGTTTTTCAGTTGAGTTGCGCGTCATTCGTATGACGGCGCTCTTCACTTTTGGCGGCGGATTGAACACGTTTTCGTTCACCGTGAACAGATATTCCACATCATACCACGCCTGTATGAGCACCGACAATATACCGTACGACTTGTTTCCCGGCGCCGAAGCAATGCGCTGCGCCACCTCGCGCTGTATCATTCCCGTGCAGCAAGGTATCAGTTCCTTGTTGTCGAGCATCTTGAAGAATATCTGCGACGATATATCGTAAGGATAATTTCCAGTCAAAACAAACTGCCGGCCGTCGAACAGACTCGACAGGTCCATGCGCAGGAAGTCGTCGCCGATGATGTTCTCGCGCAACGCCGGGTAATGACTGTTGAGCCATTCCACTGATTCGGAGTCTATCTCAACAGCTTTCAGCAGACGGTCTTTCTCCATGAGAAACTGCGTGAGCACGCCCATACCCGGTCCAATCTCAAGTACCGGGATGTCCGGACACGCGTCCACTGTGTCTGCTATCGCCTTTGCAATGTTAAGATCGGTCAGGAAATGCTGACCGAGATTTTTCTTTGGTCTGACAGTTTTCATACGGCAAAGATACAGCAACTTGGGTGGCGGACAAAATAAAATGGCATTAATTTGAATTATTTGACTGCACACACCACAATGAACAGCACAACAGAAGAGCATACAAAGCATGATTGCTGGTCGCAGAACACTCCTGTCACGAAGCGTAAGTACAAAGAAAAAGCGGACACAGCGCTACTGACATCAATACGTCAGTAGCCCACTGCGTCCGCAGAATGTATGTGTCACACAGGGCGGCGGGCCATCCTAAGGAAAGCCCCGACCGCTATATGTACCGTTTATTTCTCGGGAATGTTCTCAAGAGTCTTTGTGAGCAGAGTCCAGAACGGCTCTATTGTCGGTATGAGACAGCGCTCGCCTGTTGTGTGCGGCGAACGGATTGTCGGACCGAACGATACGACGTCGAGCTGCGGATACTTGCCCAGGATGATAGAGCACTCCAGTCCGGCGTGATCGACAACCACGTGTGCCTCCTCACCGAAGAGCTCCTTGTATTTTGTGGTGAGCAGATGGAGAATCTCGCTCTGAGTGTTAGGATCCCATCCACAGTAGTCTCCGGAAGTCTCCACACGCATGCCGGCCATGTTGAATGTGCTCTGCAGTGTGTTGACGATGAACTCCTTGTAGCTTTCGCGCGAACCGCGTGCAAGAATCTTTATGCTTGCCTTGCCGCCGCCAATCTCTATTATGGCGAGGTTTGAAGAAGTCTCAACCACTGAAGGGAACGACGGAATCATGCGCATCACGCCGTTGTGGCATCCGTAGATAGCGTCGATGAGGTTGTCCTGTATATCCTCCGGCACTTCCATAGCCGGTGTTTCCACGTCCTCTACGAAGAAGTGGATGTCGTTCTCAATACCAGCAAACTCGTTGTTGAACAGCACACGGTATTCCTCCACCATTGCCTTCAGTTCCTCTACGTTCTCCTTCGGCAGTGTCAGCACAGTCTCACACTCGAACGGAATGGCGTTGCGCATGTTGCCGCCATGCCATGTAGCCAGACGTGCGTCGAGCTCTGCCACAGCGTCGCGTACGAAACGTACCATCAGTTTGTTGGCGTTGCCGCGTCCAAGATGAATTTCCAGACCGGAGTGTCCGCCCTTAAGACCTTTGAGCACAACGCGTACAGCCGCATCAGTGCTGTCAGTCTCCACTTCCTTATATTCCAAAGTGGCTGTTACGTCCACACCACCGGCACTACCGATGCAGAAGTGTCCCCAGCTCTCCGAGTCGAGATTGAGCAGTATGTCACCGTGCAACTGTCCTTCAGGCAGATCGTTTGCGCCGAACATACCAGTCTCCTCATCGGCTGTGATGAGTCCTTCTATCGGACCGTGCACAAGAGTCTTGTCCTCCATAACGGCCATTATGGCAGCCACACCTATGCCGTTGTCGGCACCAAGAGTGGTGTTGCGTGCCTTCACCCATTCGCCATCAATCCAAGTCTCAATAGGATCTGTTTCGAAGTTATGGGTGCTTTCCTTGCTTTTCTGCGGCACCATGTCCATGTGTGCCTGCATGATTACGCCCTTGCGGTTCTCCATTCCCGGAGTAGCAGGCTTGCGCATCACTATATTTCCGGCCGGATCCTTGAACGCTTCAACGCCGGCATTTTTTGCAAAATCGAGCAGAAACTGCTGTATTTTCTCACGATGTCCTGACGGACGCGGTACTTGTGTAAGCGCATGGAAATTCTTCCACACACACTCAGGTTTCAGGTTTTTGATTTCAGTCATAGCTTTTCTATTTATTATTAATAGTATGTTGGTCATCATTACCGGCCGTACATGCGGCCACTTTTGTCCTCACCGATGTGAACGACAGTGCTATCCACGAATAGACGCCCAGCAGAATGACAAGCAGCGTCTGCACCGAATGGACGATAAGCACGAAGTAGAGAGCATCGGTCTCGCCCACTCCGTAGAGTATGAGCATGGTCTTCACGGCGAAATGCCACGGTCCGGCTCCGTTGGGTGTGGGCACTATCACGGCGATGCTTCCCACGATGAATGTCACAAGCGCACAGGCCACGCCCAGCCCCGAGGTGGCCTCGAAGCAGAAGAACGTAAGATAGTAGTGCAGAAAATAGCTCACCCATATGCCAAGAGTGAACAACACATAGAGCGGCATGTTCTTCACACCGCGCAGGGAGAACACACCCTGCATTATTCCGCTTATGGTACACTTCACCTTATTATATACAGAGAACCTGCGCAGAAGATACCACAGCAGTATGGCTGCGGCTATTGCACACACGGCAGTCACTACATAGCCAGCCGTGGAGAAACGGTCGAACATTATCTCTATGTTGGTTCCGGTACGGCTGAAGAAGCGGTCAAACACGCGCAACTGGAAAAACAGTGTGAGCAACGTTATGGCAAGCACGAGCAGCGAGTCGATGATGCGCTCGGTGACCACCGTGCCCAACGCCTTCGTAAACGACACTCCGTCGTAGCGCTTGAGCACTCCGCAACGCGCAAATTCGCCCACGCGCGGCACCACAAGGCTGGCCGCATAAGAAAGGAATATGGAATTGATGCTTGTCGATGCTCTCGCATGTTCGCCAATAGGTTCAAGACTCATCTGCCATCGCCAGCCGCGGAACATCTGTGCCAGTATGCCAAAAGGAAAAGACAACAACATCCAAGTCCAGTCCATTTCGTGGAGAAGCACCCGACTGACATTTTTAAAATCGAAGTCACGATACATCCAGTAAAGTATCAGTCCGCCAAGCAATAGCGAAAACACGACCTTCAGTATATCGTTGAATGTTTTTCTGCGTTCCAATGTTTCTGTTAGAGTTCTTTATTGTTCATATATATAATGCAAATGTACGAAAAAACTGTCGGATAATGTAATTAAACCAAATGAATAAACATTTTTTAGCTTCACACCCCAAACCACCCTCACAGCATACCGCATCACCTCCCGCGCTCCGCAAACAAGTCAGCACGACATGCCTGCCGACAGCCCGCTCTGTGCCAGAATGGCGTATATTATGACATAAAGTCGTATTTTATGACAAATATATGACATATTGTAAAGTTTTTGTAACATTTCTCTGGCTTTCATTGACGTACGTCAATAAAACATCATATTCATATACTTTTAATGAAAAAGCCCTTGCGCGGTACGTTATTCGTATTATCTTTGCAGCGTCGAAAAGACAAAAAGGATAACAAATTAAAATTAAAAGAAAGGTAAAAAGACTATGGTAACATTTTTTGCATTTGCCGTTGTGGCAATCATGATTGCTAAGGCAGTAAGCTTAGGACACAAGATCGACCTTCAGAAATAAGGTCAATCTGATGTCTTCTTCTTTAAGAAGAATTTATTGAACGTTTATATAGAAAGGCGGGGAATCGGCAAAGGCCGGTTGCCCGTTTTTTCGTTTACAGCCCCTTCGGCATCTTTTCATACGTGACACATCCGCCCCGCAGCCTCTCACCGCACGCTCAATAAGCTCCGGCCTGAACCCCACAGACAGTCGGAAACGGCGCACAGGTCAGTTGTAAAAAGGAATTCAGCAGTGAATGTTTTTATTAATGAAGCAGCACGGAACGGCGGAAAACTTTCTTATATTGCACTGATGACATAAAGCGTGACAGCACATTTCCTCATATCAGACCCACATCACAACAGCCGATAAATCCCCACCGAAAAAGGCATGAACACATCCCGCATTCTTTCTCACTCCTCATGTCGGCACTTTTAAAGAAAACTCGAGCAACGCATCCGCGGATTTTCTTGACTTTTTTTTGACAAAAGAAAATCGCAAAAGAGATGTGAATAAATGTTAAATCAGGCACTATAAAGCCCATTTCCAACCATACAGACTTTTTATATACCCTGCAGTGAAGTGCGGAATGGCGTGCCTGACATTCCGATAAAGCCCGTTTCAGCCCATGGTTTCGTCCATTTGAGGGTGTGATATTATGCATATCAAGCCATGAAACGGGCAATATCACATGCCAAAACGGTGCTTTTCGCAGGACAGAAAAACAAATATCAAATATAAACAACTGATTTTCAACGCTTTGTATAAAGCTCTCATTTTTCGCGTATTTGCGTCCGAAGGAAAGTCTGCCCGCAAATACTCGCTAATTTTTTGGGGTAGAACAGAAAACTCAGACCGAAAAACCACAGGATGCAAAGAATATGGAACGGGCCCGATATTGTTATTTTCAGCAGAAACCAACAACGCCGATACAGGATTGGAACCACTGTTTTTGTATTAAAACCAATCTACATAGAAATTCCAATGAACCCGTAAAGCGCCACTCTGACACGACCATAGGGAATAAAAAAACCGGATGCATCTTTGCGATACATCCGGCTTTGTGTTGGGATACTCGGACTCGAACCAAGAATGACAGGACCAGAATCTGTAGTGTTACCATTACACCATATCCCAATTTGTTTGCGTCATCATTTCTGAATTGCACTGCAAAGGTACACATTTTTTTTTAACTACAAACATTTTTCGCAACTTTTTTCTAAAAAAAATAAATAAACGGCCTATTTTCCTCGTTTTTCAGATTATTAGATGTAACTTTGTACATTATTAATTAAAAACATTATCAAGTAACACAAACGCAAAAATCAGCACTTCAGGAGCTTCTAATGCATTGAGGCAGAAGCCCCGACTGAATCAAAAAAAACAAAATTCGCATAAATGGAAACAACAAACAAACTGGTAGACTCAATAACAAAAGGAATTCAGGAAAAAAAAGGACAGAATATAACCATTGTTGACCTAAGAGGCATCGACGGAGCAATAACAAGCTATTTCGTGATATGTCAGGGCGGATCGCCGTCGCAGGTGGAAGCCATAACAGACTCTGTCGAAGAAGTGGTGAGAACGACAACCGGTGAAAAACCTTCCAACGTGAACGGACTCGGCAACAGCCAGTGGGTGGCAATGGACTACATCGACGCTATGGTACACGTGTTCCTGCCGGAAACACGTCAGTTCTACAACCTCGAGAATCTGTGGGAGGACGCACCCATGACCCACATCCCCGACCTCGACTGAAAGCACCGCACAAGGACAGACAACATTATCGTATATAACAAATGATTGGCATAATGTAGCATTTCACAATTATGGACAATAACGAAAAAAAACATCAGAACGACAATAACCAGCCGAAAATGCCCAAGTTCAACATGAACTGGATTTACACAGTCATACTGGTATCTCTGGGTATACTCTTCATCACCGGCGGGGGCGACGCGCTCGCCGTAGGAGGTTCGGCAAAACAGGAGGCCACATACACAAAGTTCAAGGAGTATGTTGAAAAAGGCTACGCCAAGAACGTAGTAGTGAACAAGGACCGCAACATGCTTACCATGTATGTGAAGTCGAAAAACATACGCGACGTGTTCGGCAAGAGCGCGAAGCAGGTGGGCCCGGAACCTGCCGTGAACGTGGAGTTCGGCTCGGTGGACGAGCTTGAAAAGTATCTCACTTCGATGCAGAAAACCGGAAAACTGAGCGACTTCAGTTATGAGAACGAGAAAGGCAACTCGTTCATGAATCTGCTCATAAACCTCTCACCCTTCATTCTTGGCATCGCACTGTGGATACTGCTAATGCGCCGCATGGGCGGAGGCAACTCGGGCGGAGGCGTGTTCAGCGTGGGCAAGAGCAAGGCCCGCATGTATGAAAAGGGCAACGACCTGGGCATAACCTTCAAGGATGTAGCCGGACAGGCTGCCGCCAAGCAGGAGGTACAGGAGATTGTGGAGTTCCTCAAGGAACCGCAGAAATACACAGACCTGGGAGGAAAGATACCTAAGGGCGCACTGCTCGTAGGTCCTCCGGGAACAGGAAAGACCCTTCTTGCAAAGGCTGTAGCAGGCGAGGCAGGCGTGCCGTTCTTCTCGATGAGCGGTTCGGACTTCGTAGAGATGTTCGTCGGCGTGGGTGCAAGCCGCGTGCGCGACCTCTTCAGACAGGCCAAGGAGAAAGCTCCGTGCATCATATTCATCGACGAGATAGACGCCGTTGGACGTGCCAGAAGCAAGAACCCGGCCATGGGAGGAAACGACGAGCGTGAGAATACACTTAACGCACTGCTTATAGAAATGGACGGATTCGGAACCAATAGCGGCGTAATCATCCTGGCGGCAACAAACCGTGCCGACATGCTCGACAAGGCGCTACTCCGCGCAGGACGCTTCGACAGACAGATAAACGTGGATCTGCCCGACCTGAACGAACGCAAGGAGATATTCCAGGTGCACCTGCGTCCGGTGAAGACCGACGAGACCGTGGACATAGACTTCCTTTCTCGCCAGACTCCGGGATTCTCGGGTGCCGACATAGCAAACGTATGCAACGAGGCCGCGCTCATAGCAGCACGCCACAACAAGAAGTTTGTGGGCAAGCAGGACTTCCTCGATGCCGTTGACAGAATAATCGGAGGTCTGGAGAAAAAGACCAAAGTTATGACCTACGACGAGAAGCGCACCATCGCTCTCCACGAGGCAGGACACGCCACAGTGTCGTGGTTCTGCGAGTATGCCAACCCGCTTGTCAAGGTGAGCATCGTACCGCGCGGACGTGCACTTGGTGCAGCATGGTATCTGCCTGAGGAACGCCAGATAACAACAAAGGAGCAGATGCTCGACGAAATGTGCGCGCTGCTCGGCGGACGCGCTGCCGAAGAGCTCTGCAACGGCCAGATATCCACAGGAGCAATGAACGACCTGGAACGCGCAACAAAGAGCGCATACGGCATGGTGGCCTACGCCGGAATGAGCGAAAAGCTGCCTAACATCTGCTATTACAACAATCAGGAATACCAGTTCCAGCGTCCTTACTCGGAGACAACGGCCAAGATAATAGACGACGAAGTACTCAAGATGATCAACGACCAGTACGCACGTGCCAAGGATCTGCTGACCGAACACAAGGAAGGCCACCAGCAACTGGCTGAGCTGCTGCTCAAACGTGAGGTGATATTCGCCGAGGACGTGGAGAAGATATTCGGCAAACGCCCGTGGATAAGCCGTTCGGAAGAGATAATGGAGGACGACACTCCGAAACTGGAAGACATGCCCGACATCGTGAAGGAGGCACAGGCCGAACACGAAAGATCTCTCGAACAGAAAAATGTGGAACCGGAAACCACAACCGCACCGGCAAACGACGGCGACGGAGAGAATAAGGAAGACAAATAAACACTAAAGCAATACAGCCCATGAGTGAGAAAATGAAAAACCTGATCACACGCTCAATAACCGGCGTACTCTTTGTCGCGATTATCGTTGTGTGTTTCATGTGTCCCGAAGGGATGATTATGGTGTTCGCACTTATCACCGGACTGACAGTCTGGGAGTACACAGGATTGGTGAACACAATTGACGGCGTGGCCGTGAACCGATTCATTTCCACCGCCGCAGGTGTCTATCTTTTTCTTGCCGTTGCCGGATTCTGCAGCGGCATCACACCCTCGGCTGTGTTCATACCTTATCTTCTGAGTGTCATCTATCTGTTCATCAGCGAGCTGTACACAGAAAGCAAGAACGCCATAAACAACTGGGCGTACACCATGCTTTCCCAGATGTACGTGGCACTGCCCCTCTCCACCATAAACATACTGGCGTTCAGAGACTACGGCGGACAGGTGGTATTCAGCTACCTCACTCCGCTCAGCATATTCATCTTCCTCTGGGCCAACGACACCGGAGCATACTGCTTCGGATCGCTATTCGGCAAACACAAGCTGTTTCCGAGAATAAGCCCGGGCAAGACATGGGAAGGCAGCATAGGCGGCGGACTGCTCGTGCTGGCTGTTGCAGCCATTATAGGATATGTGGAGAACAGCAATACCGGTGAACTGATGTACGGCAACACAATGTCGGTGGCCCAGTGGATGGGACTCGGACTTGTCGTTGTGTTCTTCGGAACATGGGGCGACCTCGTTGAATCACTCTTCAAACGCACCATGGGCATAAAGGACAGCGGCAAAATACTGCCGGGACACGGCGGAATGCTCGACCGTTTCGACTCGTCGCTCATGGCAATACCCGCAGCTGTGGTGTACTTTTACACTCTGACATTGTTCTGAAAACAACATAAAGTCGGGTGCAGACATGATCCGTTCTGCACCCGACTATAAATCATAAGGATCGGCCTGAACCTGAAAACAAAAACAAACCTTACCATTCTATTATGAAAAAAAATCTGATTTTTTGCTTACTGTCTGCAGCAGTAATGCTGCTGTGCTGGAGTTGTGCGCCGAAAAGCGTGGCAAAGTATTCCCCTATTGAAGTAAAAGTACCCGAACGTCCTGAAGGACAAAAAGACGTTGTGGGACTGACTACACCCAAACTCGAAACAGTCAGAGTAGGATTCATCGGACTCGGAATGCGCGGTCCGGGAGCCGTGGAACGCTGGACACACATTCCAGGAACAAAAATAGTGGCTCTCTGCGACATCATAAAGGAACGCGCGGAGAACGCACAGAAGATTGTGACAAACGCAGGAATGCCCGCACCCGACCTGTATTACGGCAGCGAGGACGCATGGAAGAAGATGTGCGAACGCGACGACATAGACATCATATACATAGCAACCGACTGGAAACACCATGCCGAAATGGGTATCTACGCCATGGAACACGGCAAGCATGCAGCCATTGAGGTGCCGGCGGCAATGACGCTCGACGAGATATGGGCGCTCATAAACACTTCCGAACGCACGCGGAAGCACTGCATACAGTTGGAGAACTGCGTGTACGACTTCTTCGAACTGACAACCCTCAACATGGCGCAGCACGGAGTGTTCGGCGACATACTGCACGTGGAAGGCTCGTACATACACAACCTTGAGGACTTCTGGCCGTATTACTGGAACAACTGGCGTCTGGACTACAACCGCAAACACCGCGGCGATGTTTATGCCACACACGGACTGGGACCGGCATGCCAGCTGCTCGACATACACCGTGGCGACCGCATGAAGACGCTTGTGGCCATGGACACCAAGGCTGTGACAGGTCCGGAACTGGTGAAGAAACTACAGAAAGAGGACGGCTCCGACTTCCAGAACGGTGACCACACAATGACATTCATACGCACCGAAAACGGCAAGACCATACACATACAGCACGACGTGATGAATCCGCGTCCGTACAGCCGTATGTATCAGCTCACCGGAACAAACGGATTTGCCAACAAGTATCCTATCGAACAATACTGTCTGCGCCCCGACAAGTCGGGTTCAACAGGCATCCCCGACCACGAGAAGCTGGACATGCACTCGGCAGTATCGCAGGAAGTGAAGGACATGCTTATGAAGAAATACAAGCATCCGATACATCAGGAGCTTGAGGAAACAGCAAAGAAAGTGGGCGGACACGGCGGAATGGATTTCATCATGGACTATCGTCTGGTTTACTGTCTGCGCAACGGTCTGCCGCTCGACATGGACGTTTACGACCTGGCAGAATGGTGTTGCATGGCCGAACTGACACGCCTGTCGATAGAGAACGGCAGCGTTCCTGTGGCAGTGCCCGACTTCACGCGCGGAGCATGGAACAAAATAAAAGGCTATCGCCATGCATTCGCCGAATAAAGAATGAAATCAAAGAAAATAAAAACTGCGCCCATGACATCATCCATGTCATGGGCGCATATTTTATATATACAAGTATTTTAACATAAAGCGGTTTCAACCGTCGTCTGACAAAGCCTGTTCCGCACTCTTAAAGAGCCCGTATCGAGCCATGAAACGGGCCGTTCTGATGCCTAAAACAGTCTATTCCGCACCTCAAAACAGGCCGTTCCGTAAGCCCGGAAAGCCCATATCGCAACCTGTTACACCTGATATTCCCGTTAATAGAACAAAAAGAGAGTGTTTCGCGTTTTTATAACAGCTATCCAATCAGCCTTTTTTCGCACGTCGTCCGGCAGAACGCGACCGCAGCAGATCGCATATTATCATTGCGGCATTCCGCGAAGCATCCTCATGACCGAGGCGTTCTCTCACCGAAGCATATCCGTCGAGCATGGCTTTACGCCTCTCGCCACCGGGAAGGATGAGCGACAGTTCGTGAGCTATGTTATCCACACTGAAGGTGTCGGCAACAAGTTCTTTTACAACTTCGGCATCGGCTATGAGATTGACAAGCGATATATATCTGACATGTATGAGCTTTCGTCGCAACCATGAGATAAGTCCCGGCAGCGGAGTCTTGTAACATACCACCTGCGGAACACCGAACAACGCGGTCTCAAGTGTGGCAGTGCCGCTCGTCACAACAGCCGCGTCGGCATTGGCAAGCAGCGCGTAAGTCTCGCCATGTACAAAGCGCAATGTGCCATCATGGGCAAAAGCATCATAATATTCATCAGGTATGCCCGGCGAACATGCCAGCACCGGCTGGCAGTCGGGGAAACGACGGAGAGCCAGAAGCATTGCGGGCAGATTGTCCTTTATCTCCTGACGGCGGCTGCCCGGCAGCAACGCCACAACAGGTTTGCCTTCTTCCAGTCCGACACGGTTGCAGAACTCGCTCTTCGTCTCCTTGTATCCGTCAAGAAACGCACCGACTTCTCCGGCCGTAGGATTGCCCACATAATGTATGGGATAGCCGTGTTTTTTCTCGAAAAACGGTATCTCGAAAGGAAGAATGGAGAAAAGTTCGTCCACGTCGCGCTTGATGTCTTTTATGCGCCATTCTTTCCACGCCCATATTTTTGGCGAAATGTAATAATAGACGGGGATGTCGGTGGAAGCATGAACATAGCGTGCTATATTGAGATTGAAGCCGGGATAATCGACAAGAATGACCACATCAGGCCCCCACTCCGTTATGTCGTGCTTGCACAGTGTCATGTTGCGCATGATGACATGCAGATGCGTGAGCACCGGGACAAAGCCCATGTATGCCAGTTCGCTGTAATGCTTCACGCGTGTTCCGCCGACAGCCGACATAAGGTCGCCCCCGAAGAAACGGAACTCAGCCTGAGCATCATTCTCCTTCAGTGCGTTCATAAGCCGCGAAGCATGCAGATCGCCACTGGCCTCTCCCACTATAAGATAATATTTCATCGGTATTGATGCTTTCAGAAGGTCCAGTCCTTCATTTTGTCAATCATGTCATAGGCCGTGACGTCTATTGTGGTAGGCGTTATGGCCACATATCCGTGAGTCAGAGCCCAGTTGTCTGTGTCTTCAGCCTCGGGCTCGTCGTTTGTGTATTCGCCTGTCATCCAGAAGTATTCATAACCGTGAGGGTGTTTCATGCACACGCACTCATTGCCCCATGTGCCCTTTGCCATGCGGCATATCTTCACGCCACGGAACTCGTCGACAAGCGGGAAATTGACGTTCAGACACACTCCTGTGGGCAGACCTTCACGCAACACTCTTTCCGTGATGCTTCTCACCAACGGGCGCAACGGTTCAAAATCAGCATCATCGCGATGATTGCAAAGCGAAAAAGCGACAGATGGAATGTATTTCATGCAGCCTTCGGTGGCCACGCCCATCGTTCCGCTGTAATGCGTATTGACGCTCGCATTGTCACCATGGTTTATTCCGCCTATCACCATATCTGGTTTTCGGTCGACGCAAAAGCGGTCGAGGGCGAGTTTCACGCAGTCAACAGGCGTTCCGTTGCACGACCACACATCTACACCTTCTCTGTGTCTGCGCAGCTTCAGGCGGAGCGGTGTGGTGGCCGAAAACGCGCACGAGAACCCCGAACGCGCCGACTCGGGAGCGCACACAAGCAGGTCGGCCATATCCGACAGCATATCTATAAGACTGTTTATGCCACGGGCATGATATCCGTCATCATTTGAAATGAGTATCAAAGGCCTTTTTTCTTTCATAAATTTACATTTAATTTGCATGCAAAAATACGAAAAAAGGTTTAAACTATCCGTTTCTCACATAAAATATGTATCTTTGCCAATAATTTTAATCAAATGCAGGACCACGTCCTGAAGTTATATTCTGCTGCGTGCACGACCCTTCGTGCGGCGAACTAAGCATTAGACTGAGATGGGAAAAATTATTGCATTAGCTAATCAGAAAGGCGGCGTAGGTAAAACCACAACAACCATAAATCTGGCTGCTTCGCTTGCTACTTTGGAGAAATCAGTACTCGTTGTTGATGCCGATCCGCAAGCAAACGCATCGAGTGGACTGGGAGTCGACCTTAAAGAAGTTGACTGCTCACTCTATGAATGTATTATTGACCACGCAGACGTGCGCGACGCCATCTATACAACCGATATCAACGGACTCGACATAATACCGAGCCACATCGACCTGGTGGGTGCCGAGATAGAAATGCTCAACCTCAACGACAGAGAGAAAATGATTAAACGGTTGCTCGACTCCATACGCGACGAATACGACTATATTCTGATTGACTGCAGTCCGTCTCTCGGACTCATCACAGTAAACGCGCTTACGGCGGCCGACTCGGTGATTATTCCCGTACAGTGTGAATACTTTGCACTCGAAGGTATCAGCAAACTGCTGAACACAATAAAGATAATAAAAAGCAAACTGAACCAGAAACTGGAAATAGAAGGATTCCTGCTGACAATGTATGACAGCCGTCTCAGACTCGCAAACCAGATTTATGACGAGGTGAAACGCCATTTCCAGGAACTCGTTTTCAAGACTGTCATACAGCGAAACGTAAAATTGAGCGAAAGCCCGAGTCACGGACTGCCTGTAATTCTCTATGATGCTGATTCAACAGGAAGTAAGAACCACCTTGCACTGGCCAAGGAAATAATAAACAAAAACAGATAGAGAATCTGACGCCCCAAAGAAAGAATGCAGGCTGAAGATATGCGACAGACGCATCTGCAAGACTTGAACAAGACGTGTCTGCGGCACGGACTTTCAGCCAAAACAAAACAACAGACAACACACATAACAATAACGCCCTATGGCAGTACACAAGAAATTCAGCAAAAACGTTCTCGGACGAGGACTCGACGATATAGAAAGAGGAAAAGGACTTGATGCGCTCATCGACACAAACGGCGTGCGTACACAGGGCACATCAACCATCAACGAAATTCCACTGGACCAGATTGAGCCAAATCCCAGCCAACCGCGAAGAGATTTTGACGAAGAAGCGCTGCAGGAACTGGCCAACAGCATACGCGAGATCGGCATAATACAGCCGATAACTCTCAGACAGACAGCCGAGCACAGATTCCAGATCATTGCCGGAGAACGCCGCTGGCGTGCATCCCAACTGGCCGGATTGGAAGCCATCCCTGCGTATATACGCACCATAAAGGATGAGAACGTCATGGAGATGGCGCTTGTGGAGAACATACAGCGCGAAGACCTGAACGCCATAGAAATTGCACTTGCCTACGAGCATCTGCTCGAAGCTGACGGCATGACTCAGGAAAAGGTATCTGAACGTGTGGGAAAAAGCCGCACGGCAATAACCAACTATCTGCGTCTGTTGCGTCTGCCGGCACAAGTGCAGATGGCTCTTCAGAAAAAAGAAATAGACATGGGACATGCCCGCGCACTGCTTGCCATCGACAGCCCGTCGCTTCAGATAAAACTGTTCAACGAAGTACAGAAGCACGGTTACTCCGTACGCAAGGTGGAGGAACTGGCACAACAGCTGAAAAACGGCGAGGACATAGAAAGCGGCAAAAAGAAGATTGCAGCAAAGGCAAAACTCCCGGAGGAATTCAATATGCTTAAAAGCCGCTTGTCTGACTTCCTGCATACAAAGGTTCAGATGAGCTGTTCGCCTAAAGGTAAAGGCAAGATAACCATTCCCTTCGCCAACGAAGAGGAACTGGAGCGCATTATGAACATCTTCGATAAAATGAAAGAACAATAAACGTGAGATTTCATTTATCCGACATACTGCGGGTATGCCTTATAGCATGCATGCCTGTCGCCGTACAAGCCACGACTTGTGAGACAGACACTGTCACCACGCCGGTATCTGCCGCATGGAACGAGCATAATCCGTCAGACAGCATTATAAGTACAGAAAGCATGCTTTCGCACGATGACAGTCTGAAACTCGTTGCGACAACCGACTCGGTTGCAAAGAAGGCAAAGCGCGACTGGGCCACATGGAGGCCTAACCCCAAGCGGGCATTATGGCTGGCACTGGTATTGCCGGGAGCCGGACAGATATATAACCGCAAATATTGGAAGATTCCAATAGTTTACGGAGGATTTGTCGGATGTATATACGCCATGCAGTGGAACAACCAGATGTACCGTGACTACTCACAGGCGTATCTCGACATAATGGACGACGATCCTAACACACAAAGCTATAACCAGTTCCTGCATCTGGGCAACAAGATAGACGAAACAAACATCGAAAGGTACAAAAGTCTGTTTAAAAGCCGTAAAGACCGTTACCGTCGGTGGCGCGATATGAGTTTCTTCGTACTCGTCGGTGTGTATGCCCTGTCGGTTATTGATGCTTATGTTGACGCTTCGCTTTCTGAATTTGACATATCAAAGAATCTCAGTATGAGCGTTGAACCAACGATAATAAACAACTATAACGACAACAGGATATCACTGAAATCAAACTCCATTGGAGTGAGTTGCAGTCTGAATTTCTGAAATACAGCCACTCCACTGCTACTATATTATCACATTACCAATCAGAAAAATAAGAACAACAATTGATGAAGAAAATAAGTTTATTCATAGCCGCCCTCGTTATCGGATATTGCAGTCCGGTAAATGCACAATCAGGAAATGACGACACAGAAATAACAGTTACAAACGAAAAAGGAGAAAAAGAAACCATCGAACTCCCTGGAGGCATGACATGCGAATTCGATAGTCTTTTAAGCGAATACCATATAAAAACTTATCTGAAACCGGACACTACATGCAACATGCCAGACATAAATCCGGTATACGACAAAGAGGTTTATAAGGAAAGACTGAGCAAAATGCCTACAATCATCGAAATGCCGTACAACGACGCAGTGCAGCAGATGATTGACAGATACAGCATCAAACTACGTCATTCCGTAAGCATGATGCTCGGTATACAGAACTTCTATATGCCGATATTCGAAGAAGCACTCGAGGCATACGGACTGCCGCTCGAACTGAAATATCTGCCTGTAGTGGAGTCTGCGCTCAATCCTAACGCCGTGTCACGTGTAGGCGCGACAGGTCTTTGGCAGTTTATGATCACAACCGGAAAACAATACGGTCTCCAGATAAATTCGCTCGTTGACGAAAGACGCGACCCGATTAAATCATCGTACGCGGCAGCACACTATCTGAAAGATCTTTACAAAATATTCGGCGACTGGAACCTCGTGATAGCAGCATACAACTGCGGTCCGGACAACATAACAAAAGCCATGCACCGTTCGAAAGGCGAAACCGACTATTGGCAGATTTATCCTTACCTTCCGAAAGAAACAAGAGGATACGTTCCGGCGTTCATCGCAGCCAACTACATCATGACATATTACTGCGACCATAACATTTGCCCGATGAGAGCCGACCTGCCTGTTAAGACCGACACGGTAATGGTGAACCGCGACGTACACTTCGAACAGATTGCCAGTGTGCTCAACATGGATATTAACCAGATAAAGGAACTCAACCCGCAATACCGCCGCAACATAGTCAACGGCAACACACAGGCATCTGCAATAAGACTGCCGTCAACACAGATCAACAGCTTCATCGACAACGAGGAACGCATATATGCACACAATGCGGAGGAGCTTCTGAACAAGCGCACCGAGGTTGAAATCAACAAGGCTGCACCGGTAGCCTCAACACGCAAGAAGAGTACAAGACGTAAACGTACCACAAGAGCAAAGACAGTCACCATCAGAAAGGGAGACACTTTGTCTGAAATAGCCGAGCGCAACAATACTACTGTAAGCAAACTTAAACGACTCAACAACATTAGTGGTACAAACATACGCGCAGGCAAGAAGCTCAGAGTGAGATAATCACGCATAAACAATCACCTTAAAATACTATAGTCATGGACGACCTGGATCTTAAAGACAAACAGAAAGAAGCCTCTGAGGCTCAGATGATAGACGATGCGTTCCAGCATCTGCTCAACACCTATCTGTCAACACGTCACCGCAAAAAGGTTGACATCATAACAAAGGCGTTCAACTTTGCGAGACAGGCACACAAGGGTGTGCGCCGTTTGTCCGGCGAGCCATACATACTACACCCCATCTCCGTGGCACAGATAGCATGCGAGGAAATGGGCCTCGGATCAACGAGCATATGCTCGGCATTGCTCCACGACGTTGTAGAAGACACTGACTATACGGTTGAGGACATTGAGAACATCTTCGGAAGCAAGATAGCACAGATTGTCGACGGACTGACAAAGATATCCGGCGGTATATTCGGCGAACAGGCATCTGCACAGGCTGAAAATTTCAAGAAGCTGCTTCTGACGATGAGCAACGACATAAGGGTGATTCTTATAAAAATATGCGACCGTCTGCACAACATGCGGACACTTGAAAGCCAGCCAGCAAACAAACAGTACAAAATTGCCGGAGAGACTCTCTACATATATGCACCACTGGCAAACCGTCTCGGACTCAACAAAATAAAAACCGAACTCGAAGACCTGAGTTTCAGATATGAGCACCCGGAGGAATACTCTTCCATTGAAGAGAAACTCGCATCTACCCAGGCTTCACGCGACACACTGTTCAAACTTTTCACCACTCCGATACGTGAGGCACTCGACAAAATGGGCATCAACTATCAGATCAAGGCAAGAGTGAAAAGCCCTTATTCCATTTGGAACAAGATGCAGAACAAGCATGTCACCTTCGAAGAAATATACGACATTCTGGCCGTGCGCATCATATACACCCCGAAAGCACGTAGCGAAGAGATAAACGAATGCTTCAGAATATATGTTGCGATAAGCCAGATATACAAATCACACCCCGACCGCCTGCGCGACTGGGTGAACCATCCTAAAGCCAACGGCTATCAGGCACTGCACGTCACACTGATGTCCAAGCAGGGACAATGGATCGAAGTGCAGATAAGAAGCAACAAGATGGACGAAGTGGCCGAACAGGGATTTGCCGCACACTGGAAATACAAGGAAGGCGATATCGTTGTGGACGACGACAACGAACTTAACAACTGGCTGAGCACCATCAAGGAAATACTCGACGATCCGCAACCGGACGCCATGGACTTCCTCGATACGATAAAGCTCAACCTCTTTGCAAGCGAGATATTCGTATTCACTCCCAAAGGCGAAATCAAAACCATGCCGGCCGGATGTACGGTGCTCGACTTCGCATTCCAGATACACACATTCCTAGGAACCCACTGCATCGGAGCAAAAGTCAACCACAAACTGGTGCCTCTGAGCCATAAGCTGCAAAGCGGCGACCAAGTGGAGATTCTCACATCCAAGTCGCAGCACGTACAACCGTCATGGATCAATTTCGTATCCACCGCAAAGGCACGCGGAAAAATACAGGTGAGCCTGCGCCGTGACAACAGAGAGAAACAGAAAGAAGGCGAGCAGATTCTGACAGAATGGCTGAAAGCCAACGAAAAGGAGATGAACATGGGTGTCGTTAATAAACTGTGCGCACTCCACGACCTGCAGAAACCAGAAGACCTGTTCCTCAACATAGGCAAGAAAACTATAACACTTGGCGACAAGGAACTGGACGAACTCAACGACAAGAAGAAAGAGAACGCCCTGACATGGCGCAAGTTTGTACCATTCCTCGGCAACTCAAACAAAGATATAAAGAAGAAAGCCCTGTTCATTGTCGAGAAAGGTTTCAACAAGAAAAAACCAATTATCATCTCCGAAGAGACGATCGATAACTTCATCTATCCGGGATGCTGCCATCCTATACCAGGCGACGACATTCTGGGATATATTGACAACAAAAACCGCATTGAGATACACAAGCGCGACTGTAAGGTGGCCGACAAACTCAAAACAAGTTTCGGCAACAAGATTCTCGATGCAAAATGGAACATGCACAAACAGATGTTCTTCGACGCGACAATCGAAATACGCGGTATCGACCGCAAAGGCATGCTCCACGATGTGGCCGACGTCATCTCAGACAAGATGAACGTCAACATACACAAAGTCACGATCTCTAGCGACGAAGGCATCTTTGACGGACTCATAGAATTGCGCGTACACGACCGCAGCGAGGTGAAAGAAATAATGAAGAGTCTTAAGAAAATAAGCGGACTCCAGGAAGTTCTCCAGACACAATAAGAATAATCATACACCGGATGCGTAGCACCGATCCATACACTTACGGTGTATCAATCATACGTAAATGCGACAGTATCCAGCGGATAGATTCCCGCAACGATGCTGCCGCATTTCGATTTATAATTATCAAAGCTTACTTTTCCTTATCACGGAATACCATTAATAAATCGGTGGAGTAAAACATTTTTTCAGGAAGTTCATCCTTATTGCCTTCATATTTATAGAAGTGGGCATAAATCTCTGGGCTCACATAATCCAATATATTGTATAACAAACCGTCAGAGACAAAAGGATGCTCTAAGGCATGTTCTTTTCCGTATTGCGCCATCAGTTTTCTCAGGCTTCTGACGATTTTGCTTTTAAGGCATACTTTTGAGAATACGGAAGGAATACCAATTCCTTTTTTGCCCGCTTTCTTATCATATTGCCGGCACAGGTCCACACTCCCGTCTCCGAAATCCAGCGTGTTTATCTTCACTATTAATTCATTGTCTATGCCATACCTCTTTGTGATGTCATCCATGACACACTTCAATCCGTTCATCATGTCCTCTAAAGACATGTAGCAGCCGAGGGTCTCAAGATTCTCGTCCTTACAGTCTATTTTTATAGAACGTACCAGACCGTCATCTGCAATATGTACTTCAACTGTATTACCTGTCTTTTTCCCATTTTTATAATAGGAATAGTCTGTCATTTTATTTAATATATCTTTATAAATAGGTTCATAATACGTTGAGTCAATCTTCACCGATATTATCTGTATATTGTCGTCCGATGTCTGGGCATTCGCCTTTGAAACAACGAAGAGGGAGAATAATATCATTAAAAATCTTACCTGTCGCATATATTTTGTCTTTATATTTGTCATGATGCCGATAAATAAACAGCTATTAAAAACCGGCAACTATTTCCTGTCTACGAATTCTATTATATAGTCCCATGCATAAATCATCTTCTCAGGAAGCGTCCCCTTATCACCGTTATAACCATAAGACCTGATATAAGCATCAGCGTCCAAATAATTCCATCGGGCAAAATCGGAACATCCACAATCCTCGAACTCCATCCCGTACTCTTTCATCATATCATTTATGCTTCTGAATATCGCACTCTCGATAAATAGTCTTTTGAATAAAGAAACGTCATGTCTTATCTTATGACGTTTCTTATCATATATACGGCAGAGTTCAACGCTTTCCTCTCCGAAGTCGAGTGTATTCACCCATATTTGGAATCTGCTCCTTATACCGTATCGCTTATTGGCATCTGCCACAACATATCTCAATCCGCTCATTACATCATCAAACGTCATATATCCTGTGAAATCACTGTCTGCCACGTCGAACTGTATCTCATCAACCCTGGTTCCGTCATTACCTAAAACATTATTTATCAACCATGTCTTTTCTCCATTCTTATAGTAGTGATAATAGATGTTGTACTTGTAAGCATACAAAGTATCACTTCTTGATATTTGTTTCCGCTCTTCTTTCAGTTGTTGGCGAGGATAGATGATAGAATCAATCTTCACAGTTATAACACCATCACTGTCATCTGACACCTGAGCATCAGTCTCTGCAATAAAGCAGAGAGAGAACAACACTGTAATTAATAATCTTAATAGTCGCATAATATATAATAAACTATTTAGGACTTAGAGTAATTCTAGCAAGATTCAGTAAAACATTATAAAGGTAACACTATTTCCTGTTTAATGCAAGCAAGACAACAGAAAATCATAAAATGTCCGAACACTTGTATAATACCATACACACCTTCATTTTTATGAACCTACAGCCGACATTCTCCAAGGTCAGAATCCATCCTCGTTCTGTTTCGCACGCAAGACTACACGTCTCAGTTCCTCCTTCACATCATCCATCGGACGGAACGGCACCACTATGTCCAGATTGGTGTTTATGATACAATATATCTGCTCCTCGTCGTTGTCCTCACCTCCGAATCCGTCCTCATCGGCAAAATACTGTCCGTCGGGATAAATGGTCCACGCCAACGCGCAGAAACCTTCCTTAAAGTCGCTGTACCTTCCAAACCAATACCTCACGTACCTGTCGTCCACACAACCGCAATGTTTGAAACGGCGGTGGATCCTCTCCACATCTATCTCACTGTCGTCCACAAGCACCCTTCCGCTCGCTGATACAAACATCCTGCGCTTCCCCGTAGCCATATTCAAAAGCGTGAACGAACCGTCTCCAAGCAAAGACACCACTCCACAGCCGATGTCTCTGTATTCGTCCTTATCTGCTCCGGGCTGCGTTTCCTGCTTCTGCGGCACACTCTCCACAGCCGCACTCTCCGCATCTTTTCCACACATGTCATCCTCCGCCGCCGACACAACCGTCTCCACAGTTCTTATCTCCTCCCTGCCGGCATCCGTACTCAGAATCTCTCCTTCTTCGTCCGAAAAGCTGTAACCACGCTTCCGCAGCCATGCAGCCACAAGTGGCGACGATATGTCGTACAGTTTCGGCGCATATCCCAGTGCTTCGTCGCACACACCATAATTCACGACATTACCCGTTTCCATATTTATTGCCTGCCACGAATAATACCTGCTGCCATCAGACCTCACCTCCACTTCAGGTTCAGAGAGTGCTTCCATCACACTCATACCCATAAACGGCACACCGGCTATGCGCATCTCAACAAACCGCGCACCATTGCGTATATCCACAGTCTCCGCACATGTTTTTACTTTCATATCACTATCGTTTGTTTTTCCATTAATATTCCATCTTTCTTGACAGCCACCGGCATTCGGCACACCCTACCGCCGGCACTGCCGTAATAAACCGGACGCCGCCTGTAAGAACATCCTGCACGATGCAGTCATCCAGTAACAAAGTTACAAAATAATATCATATGTACCATATGAGCAACGGTTTTGATATACTGCAAAAATCATATATCATGATAAACACCCGACATACACACCACGCCACACACGCAGTTGATACACAACAACACATCTGCGCAGCCACAACATTGTAAAAAAAATTTACCAAAAAAACGTCCGACTGATTATGACAAAATAGAAAACCGGAAATAGTAAACTCATGCATATCAGACGGCGGAAAAAGAACCACAGACATGAAATACGACATTTGAGCCGCACTTAAATCTGTTACGAAACGCCACCAAAACAATATCCGTCCGCAATATAGGCCATATCACACTGCCATATAGGCATTATCACACCATGAAACAAACTGTATTACACGATAAAAAAGACTTTATCGGCATGCAATAAAGGCATTTTCAGAACATGGAGAAAATCCTTACGAACAATAATCAACATAACGCACTGATATTCAACAATATAAGTTAACCTCGCGAGAATCACGTATTTCGGAGCAGAAGTGACTGCGGTGGAAAATATTTAAATTTTAAACGGGGGTAGTGTAAAGATTTTTTATCAAAAAATTTATATCACACATAGGCGAAACCATATGTTATAAATATCATTTGAAAATGACAGGTAGAAACATAAATTATATAAAAACACATACAAAATATATCATCAACCGTAAAATCACAACATTTATTACAAATACATATTCCGTTTAAATAAATTATATATCAAATTTTTATTGGATATATTTTTATTCTATTCCATCATATATTTTTACCATTTTACCGTTTATTTTAAACTTTATTTACTATTTTTGCAATTATACAGCATACCCCAAACCAAACTATGCAAAAACATAATTAAGCAATGAAACCAAACAATATATTATCAAAATTAGACACACCACTAATTATTATCGGTATAATAACACTGCTGGCAATAATAAGTTTCCCATTATCTATTTGTCTGGAAGTCTTAATAATCTCTGTTTTAGGAATTCTGGGACTATGTTATATTACTCATACCATAGTGTTATTATTTTTCAAACGGATTGATTTCGACTGGAAATTAATGAACGGTCATTTTTTAAGAAGGATCATATGCATTATCGTATTACTGCCTTTTACATTTACTCTCATAATCGGAACTTCAATATATGCAGGAAAAAAGACTCAATTAAACACAATCAGTTCAAAAAAAGAACTTATTTACGAAGAATCACTTTATGCTAAAAATGACAGCTTGCCATTAGACTTACGCAACAAACAAGATAGTCCGTCTTTGCTATGGATTGTATATAGCCATTTTATGGATCCCGGTAACCAGCACATGGCAGCATCAACAGCCGGTCGTGGATGGGTCGCCATAATCGCAATATCCGGAGTGATATTCTTAAACGGTATTCTGATATCAATACTTACCAACTGGTTTGACAAAAGACGGGAGCATTGGTTGCGCGGAGAAATCAGGTATCCACGTTTTTTCTTAAAGAAAAACAAATTTGCCATAGTAATAGGAGCCAATGAGATTGTGTCGTCTGTCATAAAGAATCTGCTCTCGCACAAAACAGACGGAGAAATCAACTTCAAGTGCGAAGGAAACAATGAATATGTAATTCTACAAACCTGTAAGGAAGCTGTGGATGTACGAGAAGAACTATCATCGCATCTGACAGAAGAAGATCTTAAACGTGTTATTATATATAATGCTCAACGCGATTCCAAAGCCGAACTTGCAGAACTGTTCATAGAGAATGCTACGGAAATATACATACTCGGTGAATCGACGCTGAAAGATCAAGGTGAGACATACCATGACGCATTGAATATGAAATGTGTCAATATGATAGCAGATTATCTGGACCATATAAACAATAAGAACAGAACAGATAAAAACGAAATACACAAAAAAGTATGTAAAGTAATGTTTGAATACCAAACAACATATTCAATTTTTCAATATTCAGACATGCCGGAAAATGTAAACGATAATATCGTCTTTATACCATTCAACTGTTACGAGACATGGGCTCAGAGAGTGATGGTGGAAGGCGTATTTGACAATAGAGAGCATAAAGACTGCTCAGGCAATAATGATGAGACAAGAACAAGCAACAGCGGTATCAGACCCGATTTTATAGAATATACCCCTCTGGACGGGAAAGGCATATCATGTGATTCTGACGAGTATGTACATTTCGTAGTTGTCGGGATGTCAAAGATAGGTGTAGCCATGGGCGTGCAGGCAATGTTTCAAGCTCATTATCTTAATTTCAGAAAGGCTAGATCAAGAATAACATTTATTGATACAAACGCTGATAAGGAAATGGCATATTTTAAAGGAAAATATGCAAACCTTTTCAGCCTCACAAGAAATAAATATATTGACGCGAATAACTGTCCAACAACAATGTTGGATCCCGACCTCGGATGGATTGATCCTGCCGAACAGCAATACTATCAATGGGCACATCTGAGTCAAGACGGCAAGAATTTTATTGACCTGGAAATAGAATTCATAAAAGGAGAAATTGAATCGAACGGAGTACGTACATACTTACAGAGGATTACTAAAAACAATAAATCAAAACTTACTATAGCTGTATGCCTCACGCAGACACATCAGGCTTTAGCTGCAAGCTTGTATATGCCCGTTGAAATATATAAGAAAGTACAGGAAATATGGGTTTATCAACGTGAGGCATCTGATATTCTGACAAATCTTGGAAGCTCGGAACAGAAAGACAAGCGTTATAAAAAACTGCGTCCTTTCGGCATGATCTATGGAGAATACATGAGAGATCGTTCTTTGTATCTGAAGTCGCTTTTGACAAATGGAGCATATAACATAGACAATAGCTTAAAAAAAATAGACTTTGGAAACAAGGATACATATACAAACTTACGAATGAAATGGAAAGAAATGACCATTGCAAAAAAATGGTCCAATAAGTTTTTTGTAGATACTATTTACCAAAAGATACGTGGTGTTATACCAGAATTGTTTGATTGTGAAAATGTTGCAGGAGCATACAAATTAAAACTGTTCGGAAACACAACAATAAAAGATATAGAGAAAAGACTGCGAAAAGCCCTTAAAGACAACGAGGACATATTGGGACAATGTGAACACAACAGATGGAATGTACAACAATTATTAATGGAATTCTGCCCATGCAGAAAAGAAGATGATGAACTCTGCTGTAAATTGAATAACACATATAAAGAAATGTATCTGCTGACAACAATATATGATAAGACTCCATCAACAAATTATTCTGAAAAGAAACTAACTATGGATAAAGCAAAAAGTGATTTCAAATTAATGAAAGACGAACTTAAAGAAAGTGAAAACAGAATACATCCAAACATTTGCGAATACAGCCATCTGGACGACGTTGATTTTGAAGCAAAATCGTTCGACATTAATCTTAATAATGCCATTCCAGAAATAATCTTTTTGGTTGACGGTTATGGAAAAATAAAATTGAAATAATGTAAAATCAATCAGAAACGTGTATATGAAACAACTTAATATCAAAGTAAACGCTTCGGAATTTATTCATCCAGAAGACGCGGCTGCACTTAGACAATTGGAAAATATTCCAGGATTCCCGGCACTGGTTAAAAAGATTTTATCATTGGGATTGGAGCAAATGCAATACGGTGTCAACATGGCCTCTGCAATAAGACTTTCACCAACACAATTACCCAACATTTATAACCATTTACCTCCAATATGCGACAAATTAGGTATTGACGAACCTGAATTTTATCTTGATAATGAATCCGATACCAAACGCATGGACTTTTGGTGATACCAGAATATACATCACAATAACATCCGGTTTGGTTGAAATGATGGACAATGAAGAACTCGACGCCATAATAGCACACGAATGCGGCCATATAATCTGCCGACACGTTTTGTATCATAGTATTGCCAGATACATACTTAGCGGTGCAGATTCGTTGGGAGTATTGGGCACATTGGCTGTTCCAATACAATACGCTATACTTTATTGGTATAGAAAAAGTGAATTGTCGTGTGACAGATGCAGTAGCATCATAACATCCCCTGAAATCGTAAGCCGCGCAATGGCACGGCTTGCAGGAGGTCCTAAAGAATTGACAAAAGATATAAACATGCAGGAATGGGCTTTACAAGCCGACAAGTATGATGAAATACGTACGGATGGATTATGGAATAAGACTCTTCAGTTGTATGTAACGATGGGCTTGGACCATCCGTTTAATGCGGTGCGTGTACGGGAAATACTGAAATGGGGAGAAAGTGCACAATACTTGAATCTTAAAGAGAACCTGAAATCAGAAACTTCAGGCAAAAAATGTAATAACTGTGGAAGAAGTGTCTCACCAGATTGGACCTTCTGTAAATATTGTGGAAATAAATTACGTTAACCAATAAAACCTATACAATTATGTTTTTCGATGAAAAAGGAATACTCAACATTGACGAGTTTATTGTAAATAACGAGTCTTTCAAAAAAATAATGGAAGACGGCATAGTAACTAAGGAAGAGATAAAGGCACAATCGGAGAAGGTTGTTGCCCTGCTTCATGACATGGAGAAAAAATATAGCGAAGCCCAGCTTGTAGAAATTAAAGAGTTGCTTGTTGAGTCTGGCGTGCTTTACGCTGTTTATAATTTTTATTCAATCCAATCATTAAACTTAAATAAATAAAAATGGGAACTTTCAGTACTAAAAAGACATTATATGGTCCGCAATCGTTGATACCTCAAATAGCAGAACGTATTCAGGAAGAATTTCAAAATGAAGGATATACAGTTAAGGCAGAGCCCCTGAGCGGTCGTGGATATGACTTATCAATTACGAAAGGAGGAATGTTTAAGGCCGTGTTAGGTATGAAAACAGCGTTGAAAGTAACGCTGTTGCCACAAGGAGCGAACATTCTTTTTGAAGCTGGTGTCGGCATTTGGGGACAACAGGCCATACCGACAGTTATCTCCATGCTTTTTTTTGGCCTGTTCTTATTACACAAATATGGGGAATTATTGAGCAGTCGAAACTTGATAACAAAGCGTTGGAGATAGCACTAGATATGATAATTCTGAATAGTGGAGGACAAAATGAAAAAAAACAAAATAGCGGAAAGAGATTTTGTACGTCGTGTGGTAATCAGAATCCCGATAATGCCAGATTCTGTAGCGAATGTGGCCGGCCGCTATAATTGAATGATGATAACTGGATATAAGTAAAGTAAAATAAACATACATTAAAGAAAGGATACATAATGTCAATAATTGAAATGATAGAAAAGTTCATAATAGACCATAATTTTGATTTTAATTTCGGATATTCATTTCTTGCGTTCGTTGTATTGTTAGCATTTTTGGCATTATGCCTCTTGCGTAACAGTTGGCGCAGATGGATCTTCCGACATTTAAAGTGTATAGCAGTCTGTGTTTTCATTGTCGGAATCTTAGTTTATATGATCGGATTCAACGAGCACGGCAGTAAGAACGATTTTCTTGTGCTGTTCTTGCGTTCGTGTATCGCATCTTTGGAAATGTTCGTATCGGAATCTGAGTTGATCGAGGTTGGTGTATCTTTGAAAGGAAATCATCTCTACATGATTTTGTTCTCCATTACACATTTCATGGCTGTCTTTGTAAGCGCTATTTTCATTCTTAGGCTGTTCGGGCTAAGGTTGATGTCAATGTGCAGGCTGTGGTTGCGCAGTCTGTTCTGTAAGGACTACAATCTTTATGTGTTTTGGGGAATTAACAAGAAGGCAATGACCGTTGCCGAAAGCATATTAAATGATACAAAGTCTGTTGATAGAGATAAAAAGGCTTATTTGGTTTTCGTAAGAATGGGCGATTGCAGCAAGCATCATTCGTCGCGTTTCACGTTCAGTCATTTCTTCCATACTATTGACGACGGCATCGAAGAATATGTAGATCGTATAGAGCTGCTCAATTCTGGCAATGTAAAGACATTCTTGACCGTTATCGACAATTTAATAGATATGGAGTTTGTAAAAAACTATGATGGTTACGACATATTTGAGAAAATAGGCTTGAAGAATCTTAGGCGTTGCATGTGCAGAAGTCACAAAACAGAATTCTTTGTTCTGTCTGAGGATGAACATAGAAACGTAGAGACCGTTTGTGCCATGATGAGTTTAATGGATAGATATAATTATAAGATTTCATCAATTTACTGTCATGGACGTGAGAATAGGATAAACAAGAGTCTTCTTGAAACATGTAAAGCTTGTAAAAATACTTATTTGATAGATTCGTCCATGCTTGCCGTACAGCAGATAAAGAAAAATGCTGACAGCCAGCCTGTCAATTTTGTTGAATGCGACAATGTTACGGGCACGGTGTCATCAATGTTTACTGCTATGGTTATCGGTTTTGGCGAGACAGGTCGCGATGTGTTCAGGTTTCTTTATGAATTTGGTTCGTTTGTCAAAGAAACCAAGAAAGGTGCTGACGGCAAGGATGATATTATAGAACAAGACAAGAAAATATATGTAGTTGACAAACATCTTGGTGAGCTTAAAACGAAGTTCCTTGTCAATGCTCCGGCTCTTAGAAACAACAATTCAATACAGTGGTTGGATGATATTTCTACCTACGATATGCCGTTCTGGGACAAGATGAAAGAAATAATAAACCAATTGAATTACGTTGTCATAGCTGTCGATAATGACGAAGATGCCGCATTTATTGCCGTTCAGATTTTTGAGTTCGCACATTGTTACCGCGAAAATCTTAACAGATTTAAAATATATGTCAGGATGCGTGACGAGAACAGGAAACAATTACTTGAACAGATAAAGAAATATAGGATAATAACAGACGGAAAAGAAATAAAAATAATTGAAGCGTTTGGAATAGAAGAAAAGGTTTTTGCTTATGAAAACCTTTCAGAAGAGTCCACGGAAGATAAAGTGGAAAACTTCCATTATGAATACGACATTATTTATAATGCCATAAGCAAGGGATTACAACAAGATACGGAAATAGAAAAACTAGACGCCGCTGGTAAATCTTTTAAGGATTATTACCAGCATGAGCAAAATCGTTCTAATGTTTATCATATTTCTACGAAATTAATATTGGCCGGTATTGCTGATAAAGATAAAAATCAAGAAAAACTTAATCATCTCATTTCAGTTACTTCACGTAATGAGCGTAATGAATATCCTGAACTTACATCTGAAACAGACAAGACATTGTTTAACAATCTTGCTTATTGCGAGCATTTGCGATGGAACGCAAAGATGGAGCTTTTAGGTTTTGTTTATGGTGAACATAAGTCTATGAAACATAAGACGCATGATTGTTTCTTAAGTTGTAATGATTTGATACGCTCGGACAAATCTTACGTGGCTGATACATTGAGATATGACAAAGGCATTGTAGAACTGAGTCTTAGAGGTTTAAAAGACAAAACGAATGACTGATAAGGAAATAATAAAGAGATTAATTGCCAAAGATAATCAGCTGACTACGGAGTTCTTCTTCGTCAGGTGCCGTCCGCTTTTCTACAGCATCATACGCCACGTTTTTTTGTATGAAGTCGATTACGACGAGTTCGTCAATGAATTGTACCAATACCTGATGGAAGACGATGCTGCCAAGCTGCGTGGATTCCAATACCGCTGTTCGCTGATGCAATGGCTTAAAGTGTTGGCAATCCATTATTTCGTTAAAAAAAGGAATTTGCTGATAAAAGACACAACGCAGGAGTCTCCTTATAATAAGAACATTAATGAAACTACGGAGTCTGTTTCATCGGCAAAATCTGATTTGGAACGTATTTTTAACTTTATGCAAAATAAACGTTATGTTTATGTCATAAGGAAACTTGTAATAGAAGATATGAAACCAGAACAGTTGGCTCAAGAACTTGGAGTGACAACAGCAAATCTGTATAACATCAAGCGGCGCGCAATGTTCGCACTGACGGAAGCCGCTCTAAAAGACATTAAGCATTATGGCAAATAATAATAAAAATATATCAGACGAATTGCTTGCTGCCTTTCTTGAGGGCAACATTTCCGACGACGAGACAGCACAAATATTGAACGCTATGCAAACTGATTCTTCTATACGCGAAATTCTTGAAATTTCTTTAGATCTTGAGAAGGAAGAACGCGTAATAATGGATAAAGACCTGCCAATGGCACAAATGGCGGCAGAAAGCAGAGCAAATCTTTGCTGTGTACACTGCGAAACATATATACTTAACCGACATAACATCGAATTCAGTGAGTCGGAGCTTATCAATACCGCCCGCGAAAACAACTGGCTTACAGATAAAGGCACACCGCTGTACGCAGTGGGACAGCTTTTATCATTAAAGGGCATAATGGTAACACGGACCTATAATGCAAATCTGACTGATATAACAGAAGCGCTTAAACGTGGCAACAATATAATAGCAGTTATCAACAATGACAAGCTCAATCCGACTCTACCGGATTCAGACGATTTACCCAACCATGCGGTTGTTATCACCGCTATTGACAACTATGGGCAGAACTTGACAATCTACAATCCACAAGAATCAGTTTCGTCATTGCAGCAAATCTGTATTTCCAATTTCATGAATGCCTGGCGCGAATCCCGCAATTATATGGTATGCACAATTAAATCTCCTGATGAATACAATCCACGTCCGATAAATCTTGATGATATAGACCTTACAGACCACCTATTGGATTTGCGCGAGGCAATAGCAGAAAATGCTCATGACGTATGGGCATTAGCACGAATCAATGAAGGCTGGACATACGGTCCGGTGCGCGATGATGCTAAAAAACAACATCCTGACCTAGTTCCGTATTCCGCACTGTCAGACAGCGAAAAAGAATATGACCGCCTGATGGCAATGAATACGATAAAACTTGTAAAGAAGTTGGGCTTTGAAATTGTAAAGAAATGACTTTGAATCTAAAAACTATTAATTATGGAAAGAAAATATAAGATAAATAATTCAGAAATAAAAATATGCTTTGGCGATATTCTGAAAACAAAAACAGAAGTTATTGTTAGTTCTGATGATTGTCTTTTGTCTAGAGGTGGAGGTATTTCCAAATGTATTTCTATTGCAGCAGGTGAATCCTTACAACAAGATACAAAAAAGAAAGTTCCTGCTTCTTTAGGAGATGTTGTTGTAACCACAGCTGGTAATCTACCTCAAAAATTTGTCTTTCATGCTATAACGATTGATAAAAAATATTCAATTTGTCAATATGTTTTGAATCAAAAACAAAATAATGAAGTTTATCAATTTATTATAAAACACTCAATAAGAGAATGTTTTAAACTTTTAGCTGCACATAACATTCATTCTATTGCATTTCCTGCAATAGGAGCCGGTGCTGCGGGAATTCCATATGAAAAAGTTGCACAGCTTATGTCTGAAGCAATTTCAGAAGTATTGTTGGCAACAAATAAACATTATGAAGTAGAAATCTATCTTTATGATCGTTTTGAGAAAATGACAGAGTTGGATTTCTTACCTTTCTTTGAATGTTTCTCATATGCTTCAAAATATTCTCTTGACATAGAAAAAAGAGAAAATAAAAATGTTTCAAATGATTATTCTAAAGCCAACATGGTTGATAATGCTAAAAAAATTAATATGAATCACCAGGTCTTCATAAGTTATTCGCGTAAAGATACTGAGAATATAAAACCGATCTGTAGTATTCTCAATGATTTAAACATAAAATATTGGCTTGATGTTAATGGTATATATAGTGGAGAAAATTATAAAGATGTCATATGCGATGCCATAAAAAAAGCAATATTAGTTATATTCATATCATCTAAAAACTCAAATGCTTCAAGTAATGTAGCTAAAGAAATAAGCTTGGCAGACAAATTCGGAAAGACAATTATACCTATTTTATTAGATAAGACACCTTATGCACCAAGGATAAATTATGATTTAAGCAGTATTGACAGTATTGATTATTCGGACAGAGATAACAATGTTTTAGATAAATTACGTCTAACTATTCAAGCTAAATTAGTAACGGTTCAAGACACATAGAATACATAAAATATATCCTATAAACGGTAAATTCTGTAAAACGCGACCATCTCAATATGAAAACATTAGCCTTCATTTCTTATTCACGCAAAGATAAGTCCGTTGCGCATTGGCTTCATTCTAAATTGGAAAAATATCCTTATCCCAAGGTTTCCATAAGTATCGAAAACCGTCCTCTAGACAAAAAATATTTACGTCCTATATTTATAGATGTAAAGGATTTGTCTGTGGACGAACATCCTTTCAATGAAAAAATAAAAACTGCACTAAGAGATTCTCGCTTTCTCATACTTATTTGCAGTAAACATTCAGTATGCTCTGAATTTGTCAATAAGGAAGTTACATATTTTCTTGAGGTTCACAACTTTGACTATTCAAAGATAGTTCCGATATTCATAGACAATGTGGATGACAATATTCCACCTTCCATAGCTAAATCAAGTGTCATGCAGCGCCATTTTCCTATTTACAACACAACATTGAGCGAAAAGAGCGAGGCAAATACTTATTGTTTTTACCAAATCGCTGCCTACCTTCTCGGAATTGATTTTTCATATTTGTACAACAGATATGAAAATTATGCAGCAAAAAGGAAAAAGAAATATTACATGTATGTTGGATTCCTTATTTTATCTCTTATTATAATAATATTGAGTCTTTTCTCACAATATAGAAAGCAACAGGACTTGGCACAGTTCGAGAAAGATGTTTTCCCGCGTTCTGTTATGGTTGGATATGTCAACAACTTTCTGCAACCGGTCATATCATATATGAAAAACAGAGATCAGAACTTCAAGATTTATGTTCTTATGCCTATAAAGCAAGAAGAAATACTGAATCACCAGAAACGGATTGATGACATACGCTATGACATGGTAAAACAGCTTGGTGCTGATTCTCTTAAATTTTCAAGATTACCTACATCCATGAAACGAGGATCCACCGTAACAACAATATGCACCAAAGATAACAGATACAACAATATATTTTTAGACTTTGCTTCCACCACAAGTTCTTTTCTTGAAGTAGCCGAACACAAGAAATCACACGAAGCTTATCGGCAAGCTGATATTGATGACCTGATTCTTGAATATGCGAATACATTTGTATCCGAAGCAAAACAGAAATTACAGAAAGACTCTGTCTTTGTGAATTTTTATTTTTCGCAAGACGCTCTTGTCTCCAAATTAAAAGAATACTAATATAAATAGTTCCTATATGTCGCATAGAAATATTATTTCTTTTTTCAGAAATTATAGACTTGTCACTGTTTTGATATTCCTATTACAATCCGTCGTACTTATGTCACAGACACAACGAGGCATTGTCCGTACGGCTTTGCGACCTAACAAGAAGATTGTCTATTTGCCGGGCGTGACAATCCGCCAGCGTGGCAGTCACACAGCTGTGTTGAGCGGGGCCGGCGGTAAGTTTGAGATGACCACGTCGAAGGCAAAGGCCGGTGACGCGTTTTATCTAAGTTCTGTCAGGAAATCAGGTTACGAGCTTGCCGACAACCGTACCATCGGCCGTGCCTTTACTTACTCGTCAAAGGTACCGATAGAGATTGTCATGATTAACACGAGGGAGAAGGAAGAGGATGTCAGGCGCATTTCAGACAATTCCTACCGTCGTGCGGAGAAGACTTACAAACAGCGCATATCCAAACTTGAAAAACAATTAAGTGAGAAGACGATAAGCGAAGCTTCTTACCATGAACAGCTTCAGGATCTGCAAACATGGTTTGAGAAATATGAAAGTCTGATAAACAGCATGGCTGAGCGCTATGCCTCTACCGACTATGCCACAATCGACTCTCTGAATGCAGCAATAAACATTGCCATTGAGAACGGAGAGCTGGAACGGGCAGACTCGCTTATCTCAACCGCAGGCTCTTTGGAAAAGATGGTTAAGGAGAACAAGGAAGCGGAAAGGAAGGCAAATGAACGCCTCAATATAGGACGTGACATAATGGAGAACGCCACTGCCGACCTTACGTCAATAAAAAATGATAAAAACCGTCTTGCCGATTTGCTTTACAGTAAGTACAGCATTTGTCTGACCCGTGCAGAGAGAGATTCCGCTGCTTATTACATAAAGATGCGAGCAGAACTTGATACTACAAATATGAACTGGCAGTTGGAAGCGGGACTATTCATTGCTGATTACCTTGCTGATTACGAAAAGGCAATGGTATTATATAAGCGTGCATTATATTCTGCAGTTAAGCAACTCGGTGACAAACATCCTGATGTGGCGACAAGCTACAACAACATCGGCTTGGTTTACAATGATCAGGGAAACTATGTCAAGGCATTGGAGAGCTACAACAAGGCATTGGAAATATACTTGTCGGTATTCGGAGACAAACATCCGAATGTGGCAACAAGCTACAATAACATCGCTGCTGTTTACTTTAGTCAGGGAAACTATGCCCAAGCATTGGAATACTACAATAAGGCGTTGGAATTATATTTATCGGTATTCGGAGACAGACATCCCAGCGTGGCAACAAATTACAACAATATCGGCGGTGTTTACGATAGCCAAGGGAACTATGCCAAAGCATTGGAGTACTACAATAAAGCACTGGAAATACGTTTGTCAGTATTCGGAGACAGACATCCCAGCGTGGCAACAAATTACAACAATATCGGCAGTGTTTACGATAGCCAAGGGAACTATGCCAAAGCATTGGAGTACTACAATAAGGCACTGGAAATACGTTTGTCGGTATTCGGAGACAGACATCCAGATATAGCGACATGCTACAACAATATCGGCGGTATTTACCGAGGAAACTATGCCAAAGCATTAGAATACTACAATAAGGCGTTGAAAATACTTTTGTCAATATTCGGAGACAGACATCCGAATGTGGCAACAAGCTATAATAACATCGCTGCTGTTTACTTTAGTCAGGGAAACTATGCCCAAGCATTGGAATACTACAATAAGGCGTTGGAAATATATTTATCGGTATTCGGAGACAGACATCCGAATGTGGCAACAAACTACAATAACATCGGTGCTGTTTACTTTAGTCAGGGAAACTATGCCCAAGCATTGGAATACTACAATAAGGCGTTGGAAATATATTTGTCAATTTTCAGAGACAGACATCCGGATGTGGCGAGAAGCTGCTATAACATCGGTGCTGTTTACTATAACAAGGGGAACTATGACCAAGCATTGGAATATTACAATAAGGCGTTGGAAATATATTTGTCAATTTTCGGAGACAGACATTCTTATGTGGCAATGAGCTATAACAATATCGGCGGTGTTTATAGTGATCTGAAGAACTATGACCAAGCATTGGAATATTACGATAAGGCATTAGAAATATATTTGTCAATTTTCGGTGAAAATCATCTCGATGTATTTACCTGTTATAGTAATATTGGCATAACTTATTATATGCAAGAATTATATTCTGAAGCAAAAACAAATTTACTTAAAGCCGTTGAAATAGGAAAGACGTTTTTGAATGCCGATGATGTTAATATACAGACATTGTTATCATTTCTATATCGTTCTCTGATAAAATCATCATCCTTGGAAAGCAATGAATATTCATCTTTCACGTCCGACAAGGCTTTTACTGCAATGGTTGTATCTGATGAAACTCCTGCATACCAACAGGGAATGAGCGGAGAATATTACCTTCTTGAATTTGCAGATTGGAATCATAAAAGCCCTACCGATTTATTTGATAAGAATAATGAACTTAAAGATAAGTCCAAAGACATCGTCGTGATGAAAGACGGAGTGATAACAAAACATCATTTTGAAAACAAAATAGGAATGCAACTCGGACTTAAATTTGTAAGCAAGGAAGAAAAGCAGAAAATAACTGAAGCATATAATAAGTGGAAGAAAGAACAGAAAAATGAAAAATAACAAGGATAAAGGACTGAAGTTCAGATATTTTGCCTTTATAAGCTATAGCTCGCACGATACGGCTTGGGGCAGACGACTTCAGAAGGAACTGGAGGGATACAGTCTGCCGACAACATTGTGCAGCAAACATGGATGGGAACGAAAGCCCATGCGCCCAGTGTTTTTTGCACCCACCGACATACAGCCCGGCGGACTTGATGATGAATTGAAAAACAGACTTAGGGCTTCGAAAAATCTGATAGTAGTTTGTTCGCCACATTCAGCACAATCGGAATGGGTCGGTAAGGAAATAGAATACTTTCATAGTCTGGGACGTCAGAACAACATCCACTTCTTTATAGTAGAAGGCAGGCCACACAGTGGCGACGAGGCTACGGAGTGTTTCAATCCTGTTGTTGACGAACTGAAGATACCCGAAATTCTTGGTGCGAACATACATGAGAACATTTACCGTTGGCCGTGGCTTAACCGTGAACGTGCTTATGTGCAGCTTATAACCAAACTGCTCGGCATTGAGTTTGACGCCATCTGGCAGCGTCACAAACGCAGACTAAAATCCAAGATTGCCGCATGGACACTGGGAACAGCATCAGTTATAGCTGCATTATGCTTAGCATGGCAAGCCAACCGACCTGTTAAGATTGAGTTTGCTTTGAATGAACTTAGCGAACACAACAGCAAGTTGCCGCCATTGAAAGATGCGATCATCACCCTCACCGTTGATAATGAGACCAAGACCGACACCATAAGTTCGTTAAGAGACAAAGGCGCGTTTGTAAACATACCCCAGCGATTTATCGGAAAAGACGCACACATATCATTGAGATGTAAGGATTTTCTCAATGTTGATACGGTTGTGACTTTACAAGAAAGCATGACCATACCGATTCGTCGTGACGTTTCTGTCTATGGCAACATAAACTTCAGACTATGGAATCCATATACTGAAAAGACAGTAAGTGATTGCCAGGTAGAAATACAGGGGCAAAAAACAGTTTCCGACTCTGAAGGTCGTGTGTCACTCTTCGTTCCGTTATCGCTTCAACAACCGGTTTACAAAGTGTCGGCCGCTGTTCCGTTGGAAGACAGCCTGCTCTATATGCCCTGTGGAGCTGACGATGTAATACTTACCAAAAATAACAAATGATTGATATGAACTACCTCATCCTGCTTGCTGCCGCACTTCTTCCGGTAGCCATACTGCTGATATACACCTACAGAAAAGATCCACGGCCGGAACCGGCATCACTGCTTGCAAAGTCATTGGCATACGGTGTGCTGATTTGTTTTCCCATTGTTGCCGTTGAGTTTGGCATCAATCATATCGTGAATACACTGATTACAGATACCGCCTCCTTAGAATATGTTCTTGCAGACGCATTCCTGGTGGCCGCGATACCGGAAGAATGTTTCAAGCTGTTGGCGTTGTGGATGATACTGCGTCACAATCCTTATTTCGACGAACACTATGACGGCATCATGTATGCAGTGTGCGTGGGATTGGGATTCGCTGCCTTGGAGAACATCCTTTATGTCTCGTCCAACCCCGACAACTGGCACACAGTAGCCATAAGCCGTGCGCTGCTGTCGGTTCCGGGGCATTATGCCTTTGCGGTGCTTATGGGATACTTTTATTCTATCCACCGTTTGGTAAGGCGTTCACTGCGCAACCGGGCAAACATATTGCTCGTTCCGGTGATTGCACACGGATGTTACGACACCCTGGCATTTGCCGCCAACATAGATCCTGAGGTCAGCATAATATGTTTCATCGTACTGATTCTTCTGTGTATAAAAATGCACAAGGCATGCCGGATAAAGATAACGGAACTCATAAATCGTGACACCAAGAACAGTGCTTCATAAAAATAAACAACATCCGGATGATAGGTTTTACCTTGTTTCAAACTCTTTATGACAAAATATAAAATATAACACAATATGAGAAAGGAATATGTACCGGAGCCAATCGATACTTCAAACGTTGAATTGCCAAAGGAATTGGATACGCTGATTGAGCAAATAGCCAGAAACGTGCATGAGGTATGGGCGAAAAACCGTATGAATGAAGGATGGAGATATGGAGAACTACGCGATGACAGACTTAAAACTCACCCTTGTCTCATACCTTACGAGGAACTTTCCGAAGAAGAAAAGAACTACGACCGCAACACAGCGTTGGAAACGCTCAGACTGATAACAAAACTGAATTTCAGAATTTCCAAAATCTGAAATTCAGTACATCGGTGGTTCATAACTACTATTTCGGTCATTGAGAAAATGATTCAGAAACACTAAAACATCAAGCAATATCCAAAACAAATTGTAAAATTTTTTTACCAAAAAAAGTTCCTCGATTTTTGACAAAATAGAAAATCGGGAGTCGCGAAATGGTGCTTGCAGGACGGAAGAGGAAAAGTCGCGGCACTCCGCTACGTCAGACGTACAGCCGGAAAAGCCCATTCTTTGCGCCGTCTTATTCCTAAAATGCCGCAAAAGCCACCGCGATACGCTGCCGCGTGCATCTTTTTTCGCTGAATGTCGGGTGACGAGGAGTTCCCGAAAAGACATTAACAGGTGTCAAAAGAGGCTGTATCAGGTGATGATAAAGGCCGTATCAGGTGCTGATAAATACTATATCACATGCCCGAAAAGGCCATATCATGAGCTGAGAAAGACTGTATCGCATGCCGATAAAGGCATTATCAGGACGCAGTGGCAAGGTGGCGGAGACGCAACGACGGGCAAAACAGGTCTCAAAACACATAACACACTGATATTCAGCAACATAAGTTAACTTCGCGAAAATCGCGTATTTCGGAGCAGAAGTGACTGCGATGGAAAATATTTAAATTTTAAACGGGGGTAGTGTAAAGATTTTTTACCAAATACGGATGTTGTAAAATATATTGGAACGGCAACAGACGGACTGAATTGGGATACGCTTTGCTGATACAGACGACTTGTGTGTAAAGAACAAAACACAAGATAACGAAAAACGGAAACTCATGGCATGAAAAGCGGAAGTACCGGGACACTGTCGTGGCGGAGCCGTGCACATCAGCTGTCGGCGGTCTGCGTCTTCGGCCAGTTGACGAGAAACAGTTTCTCGGTTGCACGTGTGAAGGCCGTATAGAGCCAGTGGATGTATTCGGGTGTGAGCATGTCGTCGGTCATGTATCCCTGATCCAGATAAACGTGCGCCCACTGTCCGCCCTGCGCCTTGTGGCACGTCACGGCGTAGGCAAACTTTATCTGCAACGCGTTGAAGTAAGGGTCTTCCTTTATTTTCTTTATCCGGTCCGCTTTCAGTCGTATGTCGGCGTAGTCCTCCATTACATTTTCAAACAGCAGATTGTTCTGTTCGCGCGTCAGTGCCGGTGCTTCCGTTGTCAGGCTGTCGGTGATGACGGTGGCCTGCAACTCGTAGTTGTCGTAGTCGGGCAGTTGCAGCCACAGGTCGGCAAAGCGGAATCCGTACAACTCGCGCACGTTTCTCACACGCTGCACCACGGCCCTGTCGCCGTTGGCAAGGAATGATATGCCCGTCGCTGCGGCGTCCGTTGTGTCCGTCTCTCCGCGGTCGGCCTTCTTCGCAGCGTCCTTTTTTATGCCCGCATCGGTGGGTGCGTCCTTGCCGGCCCAGTAGTAGTTGTTGCGCACCACCATTATCAGGTCGCCCGTAGTGAGCATCTCCTCGCGCCCGAGTACCGTGTTGCGTATGCCCTGGTTGTAGATGTTGGCGCGCTTGTTCGAGCGTGTCACTACCATCGTCTCGTCCATTCCCACGGCCGAATAGCTCGACACGAGCGACTCGATGAGCTCGCTGCCGTTCACCATCACCACATCGGCAAATCCGCCGAATCTCACCTTGGGCATGAGCGTGAGGCGGTCGTGCGTTATCATACGGCGTATGGCGGTGGCGTTGAAGAGTATGCCCGACATGCTGTCCTGGCGCACCACCTCGTTGAGGTCGCTCTCATACACCCTCAGTCCGTAGCCTTCCATGAACAGACCGCTGAGTGCCGGCGACTCGGCCTCGCCCACCGGAGGCAGCTGTGCGCGGTCGCCGATGAGTATCATGCGGCAGTTGCGCCCACCATAGACAAACGACGTGAGGTCGTCGAGCAACCGTCCGCCCGCGAAAAGCGAGTCTATGGAACCGGCGTTGGCTATCATCGATGCCTCGTCTATCATGAAGAGAGTGTCCGACAGCATGTTTGGCGCAAGACTGAATCCTCCGCCCAGCGACCTCTGCCGGTATATGCGGCGGTGTATGGTGCAGGCGGCGTGTCCGGCATTGAGCGCGAACACCTTGGCAGCACGGCCCGTGGGCGCCATCAGCACCACCTTGCAGCCCAGCTGCTTCATGGTGCGCACCATGGCTCCAGCCACCGAAGTCTTACCCGTTCCGGCCGATCCGCGCATTATCATCAGCACGCGGTCGGAGCGGTCGGTCATGAAAGCGGCAAACGTACGCATGGCCGCCAGCTGCTCTGCCGTAGGCTCAAAGCCGAGATTTTCGGCTATCATGTATGTCAGTTCGTCAGCTATCATTCTTCTTATTCCTCCTCTTTCCGTGTGCGTGCCGCAAGTTCCGGCAGACGGCAGCGCGCTTCTGCGTGCCCCACTGTCAATGGTGTCTGTGCCATTACGGCGCATGCAAAATTAGTCTTTTTGCCCGACATAAGGCCGCGCCGGCCTATTAAATTAGGCGAAAATGGGCCATGCACTGCCGTATTTACGAAAATTCTTAGTAAGTTTGCATATTCATTAATGAACGACAACGGCAAAAACCCCATCCGTATGCAGTTATCCACGAGAACCATAAACCTCATACTGCTGGTGTGCGTCGCGGCAATGACCGCGGTGTGTGCCATGAGCATCTGCTCGCCGGTGAACTTCGACAGGCAGCGGGCACAGCGTGAGACGGCCGTGAAGGAACGGCTCGTGAAGATAAGAACTGCACAGGAGCGCTACCGCAAGGCCACCGGCTCATATGCAGGCAGCTTCGCACAGCTCATAGACAGAGGTTTTCTTGCCGACTCGCTTCAGTATGTGCCGTATGCCGAAGGGCAGCGTTTCAGACTCTCTGCCACCATGCAGACCACCAGAAGCGGCCGCACCATACCGCTCATGGAGTGCGGGGCCGAATACAAGACCTATCTGCGGGGACTCAACTCCGGCTTGACCAGACGTCTGACCGAAGACGCCGAGGCCGAAGGAAGATACCCGGGGCTGAAAATAGGAGACCTCACAACACCAAACGACAATGACGGAAACTGGGAATAGAAACTCTTTGAACAGAAAACTCACCATAAGAGTGAGCAACAACGCGCTATCGTTCGCCACCGACAAAAGGGCCGAAGGGGGAGGCATAGACTACGAACCTTACGACGTGAACCCCGGAATGTCAATGGCAGCCAACCTCAGACTGGCTTTTGCCGAGAGCAGACTGCTCAGGCGCAAGTATGCCTCGGTCACGGTGATGATGGACACACCGGTGCTCATGATACCCATAGAGGAGTTTGAGGACAACAACACCGAGCTGCTCTATTCGCACATGTTCACGACAAACAAGAGCGAACAGATTCTCACGGCTGTGCTGCCGGGACAGAACGCCGTGGCTGCCTTCACCATGAACAGCGACCTGAAGCTGGTGGTTGACGACAATTTTCCCGTCTCCACCATCATGCCTTTGATGCAGCCCGTGTGGAACTACATGCACAGACGCAGCTTCACAGGCGCCCACCGCAAGCTCTTTGCCTACTTCCACGACAAGCGCGTGGAGCTGATGAGCTTCAGACAGAACCGCTTCATATACTGCAACTCGTTTGAGGCCGCACACGCCAACGACGTGCTGTACTACATAATGTATGTGTGGAAACAGCTCGGACTCGACACCACCGACGCCGAACTGCACATGGCCGGCGACATGATCGACCGTGACAAACTGACCGAACTGCTCAGACAGTACATAGCAAATGTTTACATGATAAATCCTGCGGCCGACTTCGGATTCCCCGCTGCAGCCGAGATGAAGGGGCTGCCGTTCGACCTGCAGGTGTATTACGCCAAAGGAAGATGAGAATTATCACAGGATTATATAAAGGACGTCACTTCGACGTTCCGCGCTCGTTCAAAGCCCGGCCAACCACCGACTTTGCAAAGGAAAACATATTCAACGTGGTGAACGGATACATGGATCTCGACGGTACCGTGGCTCTCGACCTTTTCGCCGGTACGGGAAGCATATCGCTCGAACTGCTCTCGCGTGGATGCAGCCACGTGGTGAGCGTGGAAGCCGACCGCGACCACGCGGCCTTCATACGCCAGTGCATGACAAAGATAGGCACGGACGACTGTCTGCTAATCCGCGGCGACGTGTTCAGATTCATGAAAAGCTGCAAGCAGCAGTTCGACTTCATCTTCGCCGATCCGCCTTACGCACTGAAACAGCTGCCCGAGATACCGTCGCTCATATTCCAGTATGGCCTGCTGAAGGACGGCGGACTGCTGGTGTTCGAACACGGAAAGGATAACGACTTCTCCGCTCACGAACACTTTGTGGAACACCGCAGCTATGGTAGCGTGAACTTCTCGCTGTTCAAATAATGCACGGCCTCGGCACGGAATGATCTTTTCGCACCCGTGCCATCGGCTGTTCCGACACCCCGGCACTTAACATACGCCATGCTCCGGCCTCATCACAAAACCAGAAAAACATCAAAACACACGCATGCACACAACAATAGCGCATACCGACATGAAAAACAAAGAATAAGGAAATAAACAAATACGTCACAACAACGGTGACAGAAGTCTCACCAACGATTCGCCAAGGCGGCGGAGAAAAGGACGTTTCTTCTTTCTGATGGCCGACTCGAAGGTGACGCACTGTTCCTGATCGGTCAGGAATATCTGCTTCACGCGCATGGCCGTCTCCTCACCATAGAGAAATATGTTGGCTTCGAAATTGTTCTCAAAACTGCGGAAATCAATATTCGTGGAGCCGCAGGTGCACAGATAGTCGTCGCTCACGAGCAGCTTGCTGTGATTGAAGCCTGAAGTATAAAGATATACTTTCACACCGGCCTTCACAGTGTTGAACACATAGGTCATGCTCGCCCACTCCAACAGACGTGAGTCGCCGTGCATCGGCACCATCAGTCTCACGTCAACACCCGAGAGCGCTGCCGTGCGCATAGCGAACAGTATGGGTTCTGTAGGAAGGAAATAAGGAGTCTCCATGTAAACGTAATGCTTCGCCTCAAGCAATATACGCACGTAGCCCTGCATGATGTCGGGCCACGGAGCAATGGGACTGCTCGTCACCACCTGCGCCAGACTGCCGCCCGTAACGGCATTGTGCAGTGCAGGATAATACTTACGGTTCGAGATGAGAGTGCGGTCGACGAAATACCAGTCTATCAGAAAAGCACACTGCACGGCATACACCGCGCCGCCACGCACACGCAGATGGGTGTCGCGCCATGGTTGTCCGGCATCGGTGCCGCTGACATACCGCCGGGCGATATTCATTCCTCCGAGAAACGCCACCTCACCATCGATGACACAAAGTTTGCGGTGGTTACGGTAATTTATCTTGCTTGTGAACGCCGGAAACTTCACCGGCATAAACGCATGTACGTCTATTCCCGCGTCACGCATACGTTCGAAGAAGGTATTTGGCACGTGCCAGCAGCCCACATCGTCGTATATCAGACGCACCTCTACGCCCTGACGGGCTTTATCTATGAGTGCGTCGGAGACGAGACGGCCCAACGGATCGTCGTCGATAATATAGACATCAATGTGTATATGTTTGCGCGCGCGGCCTATCTCGCGCAACAGTGAGAGGAAATAACTGTGGCCGTCGGTATAGAATTCCACCTCGTTGTCCTTGAACGGAAACGAAAGGCTCTGGTTCTTGAAGAGTTGTATGAGTGTCTTGTAGCGGTCGGGCAGCTGCAGATCTTTCTGCTCGGCAAACTCGAACATCGAACGTTTGGTGAGCTGGTCGAGACTGCGCTGGCTGATGAAACGCATCTTGCGCGTGTTCTGACCGAAAAAGAAATAAAGCAGGACGCCTATGAAAGGAATGAAGATAAGCACGAGAATCCACGTCACTGTCTTCACCGGCTGACGGTTGTCAAGTAAAACAGTGACTATCGTTGCCACAACCAGGAGGATGTAAAGCAACATCGGAATCCAGTGGATGTATATCATTTGAAACCGGCGAGTTTATGTATCTGGAGCGAAAGGCGCCATTCCGGATGTTCTTTCACGTATTCTGTGCAGGCAGAGGTTATGCGACGGTTGCACTCTTCGTCGCCGGTGTCGCATGGTTGGACGTAATAGTAGTCAGCCTCTATGCCGAAGTCGTCAGCGCGGCCGTTCTCGTCAAACAGACATTTCAGTTCGTTACACCGGCGCAGTCTCACTCCCGTCTTCGGCGAACAGGTTATCCAGTCTATGTTGTCGGGCGGTATGTTGGTGCCGTTTGTCTCCATCGCCACTTCAAACCCGGCATCGTGCAGCTTGTCTATAAACGGTGCGTCGGTCTGAAGCGTAGGTTCTCCTCCGGTAAGAATCACCAGACGTGCCGGCCATTGACTTATCTCTGCGATGATATCCTCATCACTCATGAGGCGGAAATCAGCAAAATCGGTATCGCAGAACGAGCACTTCAGGTTGCATCCGGAGAATCTCACGAACACAGCTGCGCGTCCGGCATTGCGTCCCTCACCCTGAATGGAGTAGAAAATGTCGTTGACTCGTTTCATTGGTCAGTCTTTTTCGTATATTGCTACATTGCCTTCACTCTCCTGCACCACTGCCTTGTAGCATGTGGGTATCTGCGAGACAATCCAGAAAGCGATGTTCTCGGCAGTCGGATTGAATGGCAACACACTGTTCAGATCCTTATGGTCGAGAAGGTTCATTATCTTGTTTTTCACTTCGGTGAAGTCAACCACCATACCGTCGGCATTGAGTTCGCGCGACTTGCACATCACCGTTATCTTCCAGTTGTGACCGTGTGTAGCCGTGCATTTGCTCTCATACGAAAGCGTAAGATGGTGACTGGCCGATATTTCGAATGATTTTTCTATGTAATACATTATATTCTGTTTTTTCAGTTTCGTATTTTTGCTGTGTCACATTACAATGTTCTTGCCGAGAACCTTGGCAAGCTGACCGCGCAGTTTGTGTACATTCTTGTATTCTTCCATCAGTTCGCGCATGCGGTCGGCGTCGTTTACGGCAGCCGTGATGTCGGTCTGTAACTGTCGCAGACGCTTGTCCAGATAGTCCATGCGGAAATCGTTGAGCAGGTGTTCCACCTGACCGCGCAGACGAGCGATGCGTTCTTCCTCTTCCACCTGGAGTTCTTTCTCCGACTTCGGTTCTTCGTCGGTGTTTCCCTTGGCAAGAAACTGCAGTTCGTCTATGCTCAGACTCGTGGCTATCTTGCTTATTTCAATATCGTCGTGATGTATGAAATACTGTTCGGCAACGAAACCACTGTCGCCAGAATGTTCCACCGCCTCAGAAAGAATACGCGCATAAAGCGGATTGCTGAAGCCGAGTCCGTCCACACTGAGATTGTAGTCCACATACTGGGCAACATTAAGGCTGATGACCGAACCGTCCTCACTCTCAATATTGTCGTATATAACCTCTTGTCCATGACGTATGACAGCACCGATAAGCAACTGCTCCACACCAGACACCTGCTGTGCTGTAATGCTCACTCTCTGCTGTTTCTCCACCGCACCCGACAGGCTTTCATCGCGCAGAAGAGCCGGTTTGTCCTCGCGTCCGCTTCTTATAAACTTGTTCATCGTGTTGATGAGCGTCGTCTCGTTGATGCCAAGCTTCACCGAACAGTCGTGTATATAAGTGTCGCGGAGTATCTGGTTGGGCACGAGCGATATGCTTTTCACCACAGAGTTGATGGCTTCCGAACGCTTCAGAGGATCTGTCTGACCGTCGAGCATAAGACTTGTCTTAAACTGGATGAAGTCTGTCTGATGATCCTCTATATATTTTCTGAAATCTGAAGCGGTGTGCTTGCGTGCGAAACTGTCAGGATCGTCACCGTCTGGAAGAAGCAGAACCTTAAGATTCATGCCCTCTGAAAGGAGCATGTCCGTACCACGCAACGCGGCGTGTATACCGGCCTCATCACCGTCGTAGAGCAATGTGATGTTTGAAGTGAATCGGTGGAGCATGTGTATCTGGTGCGTGCTGAGCGCCGTTCCGGAGTTTGCCACGACGTTCTCTATGCCGCACTGGTGCATGGAAATGACGTCAGTATAACCCTCCACCATATATACGCGGTCTTCCTTTGCTATCGCTTTCTTTGCCTGATAGATGCCATAAAGCTCCCGATCCTTATGATATATCTCGCTATCTGGCGAATTCACATATTTCTGATTGACTCCCTTGGTACGTGAGTCGAGCAGACGGCCGCCAAAACCGACAGTCTTTCCACTTATGCCCACCCACGGAAATATAACACGTCCGGCAAAACGGTCTATCAGATCGCCGCGGTCGGTCTTGTAGCAAAGACCTGTCTTGAGAAGAAATTCCGGATTGTAGCCTTTCGCTATTGCCGCCGACGCAAGGGCAGAACGGTCTGTAAGGTCAAAGCCAAGGCGGAACTTTTTTATTATGTCGTCCCTGAATCCGCGGCTACGGAAATACTGCATGCCTATGGCAACGCCATCCACATTGTTGTGAAGAATGTCCTCGAAATGGCCGGAAGCCCATTCATTGACAATGAACATGCTCTCGCGCTCGCTCTGTTCCTTCTTCTCCTCGTCGCTGAGCTCGCGTTCCTGTATCTCGATATGATATTTTGCGGCGAGCCATCTCAGCGCTTCGGGATAGGTCATCTGCTCATGTTCCATGATAAAGCCAACCGCATTTCCACCTTTTCCACATCCGAAGCAGTGGCATATTCCGCGTGCTGGAGAGACGTGAAAAGACGGCGTCTTCTCATCATGAAACGGACAGAGCCCCTTGTAATTGGCTCCGCTCTTGCGCAATGTGACAAACTCGGAAACCACGTCCACAATGTTCGCGGCTTCCATAATCCTTTCGACTGTAGCCCTGTCTATCATTATGATGCGAAGTTACATATTTTTTTTCATTATCCAACAATTGCCACAAATAAAAAAACAGACATAGCACACACGGCCGTACGGTTCTTTCTGCAAAACCGTACGGCCGCGCCGTCTGTTGTTTTCCGCAACTTACATAACAATGTATGCAGCAGGAAGATAAGTAAAAGAATTATCTCAGTTTGTTGCGGTTATAGTGAGGAGTGACACGCATTGTGAAGAACAGCAGCGAAACAAGGCAAAGCACCGAGCCGATGAGATAAACCATATAGAACGTGAAGTGCTGTGCTATCACACCGCTGCTTACAATTCCAATACCTATACCGACATCCCAGGCTGTCAGATAAGTGCTTGTGGCCGTGGCACGCTGATTGTTCGGTGCGAGATTGATGTACAGAGAATTCATCGCCGGGAACATTACCCCGAAGCCCGCACCCAGCAGCAGCGGAACAAGATAGAACATGGCTGTGGCCGCAGTCATATTGACAGGCGCAACGAAACGACACATACTGAGCATGAAAAAGGCTGCGATGACAGGATAATAGCCCACGTGTATGCACTGGGTGATATATCCTTGGTCGACCTTCTTGCCCGCCACGATGCGTGATGCGCCCATACCAAGAGCCATGAACGTGAAAAACAGTCCGGCAGGAGCAGTGATATCAATCTCGCGGGCATACATTGCGACAAAGTTTGTTGTTGCCCCGTAAGGTATGGAAAGAAGAAACAATGAAATGCTTACGGGAATACCTTTAAGCAAAATGAAACGGTCGAGCGACAATTTGTGTGGTGCCGGTTCGGCAGGTTTCTCTCCCATAGCCTCCATCTGACGGCGGATACGGAGCGACTCCGGCGTACGCGCCTTCACGGCAATGGCACAGACAAGTCCGGTGACACTTACAAGCATACCGCTGATAAATATCTGCACGTAAGTGAAATGGTCGTGCATGAACAGTCCGGTCATAGGTCCGAGTGCCATAGCTATGTTGTTTGTCAATCCATAATAGCCCAAACCTTCACCACGACGACTGCTCGGCATGATATCGACACACAGAGTGTTTCCGCCGACTGTCACTCCGCCAAACGCCACTCCGTGCAAAGCCCTGAGGGCGATGAACCACGATATGGCCGTGGCCGCGGTGTAAGCAGGAAACATCAGCACACATATGAAGTAGCAGAGAATGTATATGGGCTTACGCGGAAAGCGGTCCATGAGAAATCCGGAGAACGGCCTGACACAAAGACAGCTTACTGTGTAACAGCTCAGAACTGCGCCGATAATCATTTCCTGACAGTTGTATGTCTCTTTGAGATAGAAAGGCAACACCGGCACTAGCAGCCAGAAGCCGAAGAACAGAAGGAAATTGGCAGCCAGAATACAAATATAACTTCGTGTGAACAATTTGTCTTTTGCCATAATCTTTTCATTTTTTTACGTGGCCCGAAACCTTATGAACAATATAACATCGCCGGCATAAGAAAGACAAGGCACGCGGACCAGATGCGTGCGAAGCCGGACCTGTGTGTTATCAGGATGCAAAGTTAAGCAAAAAATACAACCGGAGAAAAAAAGACCGGTATATTATGAAAAGATACGAGGCGCATTCATCCATGATGAAAACGCCCCGCAGGAATATCAGTTCAGGATTTACAGATCCTTAAAATATTTCTTATCAGAGATTTGCAAGTTCTATCACCTTGTCCACCGCAGCAGAAAGCGTATCGGCATTCTTACCACCCGCTGTAGCGAAATGAGGCTGTCCACCACCGCCACCGCTGATGAGTTTGGCAGCCTCGCGTACCATCTGTCCTGCGTTGAGCTTATGCTCGCTCACCATGTCGTCGCTCATTATGACGCTGAGCATAGGTTTGCCGTCGTCAACAGAACCGATAACACACAGCAGATTCTGCGGAATTTCCTGACGGATCTTGAACACCAGGTCCTTGGCATCAGATGCTTTCATCGGCAATACAGAGCTTACGACTGTCACGCCACCTATCAGACGTGCATCGCTGACGAGCTTGTCTTTAGTGCGTTCTACGGCTTCGGCTCTGAAATGTTCTATGTCCTTCTTCATGGAATCGTGCTCCTCGATGTATTTCTCAATGACACCCTTCAGATCTTTAGCATTGTTGAACAGCGCACGGATGGCCCTTACGCTGTCCTCCATAGCGTACATCAGCTTCTCACACTCTATTCCCGTCTTTGCCTCGACACGGCGTATGCCGGCAGCCACGCTGCTCTCGCTTATTATCTTGAACATACCTATGCGGCCGGTAGATGAAGCATGGATACCTCCACAGAACTCGCAGCTCGGTCCGAAACGCACCACGCGCACCTTGTCACCGTATTTTTCGCCGAACAGAGCGATGGCTCCGAGTTTCTTAGCCTCCTCAAACGGAGTGTCACGGTGCTCGTCGAGCGGAATGTCCTGACGTATCATGTCGTTCACAATCTGCTCAACCTGACGCAGTTCCTCATCAGTCACCTTCTGAAAATGAGAGAAGTCGAAACGCAGAGTTGTGTCCGATACATACGAACCCTTCTGCTCCACGTGGTCGCCCAGCACCTGCTTGAGAGCATAGTCGAGCAAGTGTGTAGCGGTGTGGTTGGCTGCACTGGCAGCACGTTTGTCTGTATCGACACATGCCATGAAGTCGGCATTGACATCTTTCGGCAGTTCCTTCACAATGTGAATGCTCTGTCCGTTCTCGCGCTTGGTGTCGATTATTTCCACAGTTTCGCTTTCGCTCACGATGACACCCTTGTCGCCTACCTGTCCACCCATCTCTCCGTAGAACGGAGTGTTGTCGAAGACGAGTTCGAAGAAGGTGTTCTTCTTCTGTGTCACCTTGCGGTAGCGCAGGATGTGACATTCATATTCAGTATAGTCATAGCCCACGAACTGCTGTTCGCCTTCGCCAAGCACAACCCAGTCGCTGTTCTCCACTGCGGCGGCGTTGCGGGCGCGGGCCTTTTGTTTCTGCATTTCCTCGTCAAACTGCTGTTCGTCCACGGTGTAACCGTTCTCACGACAGATGAGCTCTGTCAGGTCGAGCGGGAATCCGTAAGTATCGAACAGGCGGAAAGCCTGAACTCCATCGAGCTGTGTCTTGCCCTGAGCCTTCAGTTCGTCCATGGCACTGTTGAGCATGCTGATACCTTTCTCAAGTGTGCGCAGGAACGAGTCTTCCTCCTCCTTCATCACGCGTCCGATGAGCTCACGCTGTGCGGGAAGCTCCGGATAGGCTGCTCCCATCTCGTTGATAAATACAGGCATGAGCTTGTAGAGGAACGCTTCCTTCTGTCCGAGGAACGTGTAAGCATAGCGAACGGCACGGCGCAGGATGCGGCGGATGACATATCCGGCCTTGGCATTGCTCGGCAGCTGACCGTCGGCTATAGAGAACGCAACGGCGCGCAAGTGGTCGGCACATACACGCATGGCCACGTCGGTCTCCTCTTTCTCACCGTATTTCAGTCCGGTGATGTGTTCTATCTCTTTTATTATAGGCTGGAACACGTCAGTGTCGTAGTTGGAATGCTTGCCCTGCAGTGCGCGCACGAGTCGCTCGAAGCCCATACCGGTATCGATGACGTGCATAGGCAGCGGTTCGAGCGAGCCGTCGGCCTTGCGGTTGAACTGCATGAAGACGATATTCCATATCTCAATCACCTGAGGATCGTCCTTGTTCACGAGCTCGCGTCCAGGCACTTTGGCCTTCTCCTCCGGCGTACGCGAGTCGAGGTGGATTTCGGAGCACGGACCGCAAGGACCCGTATCGCCCATCTCCCAGAAGTTGTCGTGCTTATTGCCATTGATAATGTGGTCGGCCGGCACGTGCTTTGCCCAGAAGCGTGCAGCCTCCTCGTCGCGTGCAATACCTTCCTCCGGCGAGCCTTCGAACACTGTCACGTAAAGATCTTCGGGCGCAAGATGCAGCACATCAACGAGATATTCCCACGCGTAATCGATGGCTTCTTCCTTGAAGTAGTCGCCGAAGCTCCAGTTGCCGAGCATCTCGAACATTGTGTGATGGTATGTGTCGTGTCCCACTTCCTCAAGGTCGTTGTGCTTTCCGCTCACGCGCAGACACTTCTGCGAGTCGGCGCGGCGGCGCGGTTCGGGGTCGCGCGTACCGAGAATGATATCCTTCCATTGGTTCATTCCGGCGTTGGTAAACATCAGCGTTGGGTCGTCTTTTATCACCATCGGTGCCGACGGCACGATGGCATGTCCTTTCGACTCGAAAAACTTTTTGTACGAGTCGCGGATTTCGTTAGCTGTCATCATGTTATGTTTTTTATTTTAATTTTCCAATTCCTTACAAAAAGTTTTGCAAAGATACTTCCTTTTGATTATTTTTGCAAATAAATTAATCATTGTTTAATAAAAATACACTGTCCATGGTATTAAATCCAAACAAGAATCTGAAGTTGTATTATTCAATAAAAGAGGTGGCCCAGATGATAGGCGTACGCGAATGTACCCTGCGCTACTGGGAGACGGAATTTCCGCATCTCAAACCCAAGACCACAGGACAGAAAGTGAGGCAGTACACAGAGAAGGACATAGAGCAGATAAAACTGATATACAACCTCGTGAAGGTGCGTGGATTCAAGATTGCCGCAGCGCGGAAAATGATGAACCAGAACCGCAGCGGAGCCGACAAGAGTGCCGACGTGCTCGACACACTCATCTCCGTGCGCGACCAGCTCATGGAACTGAAGAAACAGATAGACGGACTTGTGTGAAGCAAAACAACATATACAATTTTTCAAAAGGCGACAGAACGTTCTGCCGCCTTTTTGTTTTACCTTACCGCTCCGCATCACATCACAGAGCCACACCGCCGCGCCTTAACACCCCGAATGCGCGACACGCAAGGCGGCGACACACAACAAATAGGGAAAATCCTAACCGATGATAGGGATTTTCCCTTTCGCATACAGACAAATATTCGTAATTTCGTAACGTGAACAACAGAATATGACAATCAAAAACAACGCCATATGAAGAAACACATACTGTCCATCCTGACGCTGATGTCTTTCTTCTGCACATACGCATCAGCACAAAGCGGCACCGACGACGTGGCACCGGCCGACATATACAGCCACGTGGACATAGCACCGGTGTTCCCGGGAAGCGTTGATGAAGCCCTGCCGGAGTATGTGGCAAAGAACTTCCACTACCCTACAGCCGCATGGCGTACGGCATTCGTGCCGTCAGTGCCCGTGAGTTTCGTGATACGTGCCGACGGCACTACAAGCAACGTGAAGATACTACAGGACGTGCATCCGCTGCTGGCAAAGGAGATTGAGCGTCTCATCCTCAACATGCCACGCTGGTATCCGGCCTATCTGAACAACAAGCCGGCCAACACCGAGTTCAGATATACCCTGCAACTCATCGACCCTTATCTCAATCTGCCCTACCACATCGTGCCACTCATCGACAAGATGAGGGAATATTCCGACTTCACCCTGAAATATTCCTCGGGCATGAAAGAGAGCAAACTGCGCGAAGCCATAGACGAAATGGAACAGATAACGTCGATAACACCGCTGCACGCACCAAGCACACTGGTAATGACACGGCTGTGGCTGACCGACAAGAACTATCATCAGGCCACCATACTCGCCAAGACTGCGCTGACGGAATACGGAAAACTGAACCTGTACAAGCACGACGACCGGAAGTCGGAACATGACTATGCGCGGCCGGGATATAACGGAAAGAACGAGATAGCACTCGCACTGCAGAAGGCGCTGGCCTTCGACGAGGCCGGCCTACCGGGCATGGCGCGCTCGGCATACACGGGACTGATAGACCTGCTTGACGAGAAAATAAGGACGAAAGACATAGCCGTGCCACTCATCGGCACCAATAAGGAATATCAGATAGAGGAACTTATCAAGCGGCTGACATACCGTCAGCTGAAGGAACTGGCAGAAGACGAGGAACAGGTGAGACGACTCTCATACGACGACTGGAAACCGCTTAGAAACTCCGTGAGGTATGACGACGTGAACAAAGCCATGGACTACCTCATAGCCAAAGGCGTGATAATAAGCGCGCGGGTGCTGGGCACACACAGCAAAATAAAGGAACTGAGGCGCGAGATAGCCATGGGGCGGCTCAACAAGTCGGACACACTCAATCTATACGCGCTGAAAGCCATGGCCATTGGTCTGCGCGATGGGCGGCAGGCACAGACCGACTATCTCACAAAACTGTCTGCCGGAGGCAGCAGTCATCTGCAACGGATGGCCGGAAAAATAATGACGGACATGGCACGGTTGCCCGAAAGCGAGGCGGAAAGGCGCAAGACGGTGCACAGCATAGCCTGTATGGCGCCGCTGAAAGACCCGTCGCTCAGCAGCAAGGAGAACAAGCGCGCGGCATCCGAATTCTACAACCACCGCGACACCATGCGCGGCATATATCCGCTCGACTGGCTGTTCAGCGACACAGGCTACTGATATGGCCGCAAGCCGAAGCCTGCACGGAAACACCGTATACATGGGTAGAAATGAATAAATATACGGTTCTGACAGTAAAATATTTTGACAAAAAATTTTTGCAAAATAGAAATCGGAAATCGTTAGAAATGAAATTATATTGCATAAATATCCACTTCTTCTGACATTAAAATTCTCATGACAGTGCGAAACGGTCTGTTTCGCACTGTCGTTAGCTTCATTTCATGCCCTGATAAAGACCATTTCGGAGTGTGAAAAAGCCTGTTTCAGGGTCTGAAACAGCCGTTATTGCAAGCCAAAAATCACCATTCCACGTCACAAAACAGCGTAACCTACAGATTGTCAGAAAGTTATGCATACCTCCTCAAAACTCGCGTATTTGTACGAAAAAATCTTTTGATTGATTTCATCGGCACTCTCGAAGAGTTGAGCCTCGGCCCGTTGCATAAATATATAACCGAGAATGAATATTTATGCAACACAATACGGGCTTTATATCTTTTAAATATTATTCCTTTGAAGAATAAATCCTATGTCGTATCTTTGCAAATGATATGCTGCGTCAGGCATGATAAGAACAGGCCACAGTCGCTTCCGTCGGCATTATCCTTACAGCCGGACGCATAGTGCATACTGATTATCAAATCACAAAAACAAGAAAAAATGAAAAAGCTGTTTATAACTTTGGCCTTCGCCGCAACTATGGCGGCAATGCCTTTCAGCACAACATGCGCACAGAACCTCGCCACTCAGGACGACGATGCCAAGTATGCCACCGAACTGCTCGAGACAGGCACCAAGGCGCCCGAATTCAGTCTGAAGACTCCGGAGGGCAAGACGGTGAGCCTGAGCGACTTCCGCGGCCATTACGTCGTGCTCGACTTCTGGGCTTCATGGTGCCCCGACTGCATAAAGGACATACCGAACATGAAGCGTATGTACGAGACCTACAAGGACCGCGGCATTGTATTCCTGGGCGTATCGTTCGACGACAACAAGGACAACTGGACCGCCATGATAAAGAAGCAGGGCATAAAGTACACACAGGTGAGCGAACTGAAGAAGTGGAAGACCACCGAAGTGTCGAAGGCTTACAAAATAAACTGGATACCGACACTCTATCTCATCGACAAAGAAGGCAAGGTGGTGTTGGGCACAGTGATGTCTGAGAAAATAGAGAAGGCGCTCGGACAGTTGTCGCCCGTATGCGAATAACGCCAACGGATGACGCCTACAACAGAACAGATTACCACGTGGTTCGACACGTTCAACCGTGACTACTTCGCCGACAGCTTGCCCCGCCCACGACTGTCGCTTGGACATTCGCGCACAAGGCTCGGCTCTATGTCGTGCAAACGCAGACGTACGCTCCTGGGATGGAATACCACCGGATTCGCCATACGTCTGAGCACATACTACGACTGCACCGAACGCGAATTGCAGACTGTGCTCCTGCACGAGATGATACATCTGTACATAGCGTGGAAAGGCATACGCGACGACGCGCCACACGGACGTGTGTTCCTCCGTATGATGAACGAGCTGAACACGCGCCACGGCTGGAACATCACAGTATCGACATCCATGCGCGGCCGGCAGACCACCGTGCCACGCAACGACAACCGTCCGCGACTCGTTCTCGCATTGGAGAACAGCCGCGGCGAATGTTTTCTGTCGGTGGTCAATCCGCGCCATGCCGTAAAACTGAAAGCGCAACTCGGGCGCGCCATCGACGTAAAACCGCGCGCCTGGTTTGTAAGCACCGACCCGTTCTTCGCCGATTTCACCACCGTACGCTCGCTGAGGGCACGCCGAGTAACGCGCACCATATTCGAGGAAAAGATAGCAGGCGGTAAAGCGATTGCAGTATAAACAGCAGCCATCATTATTTTATTCTCAAATCAATGACATAATTGTCATACAGGTGTAATAATAATCCGGTGCTCCAATATTCTATCAAAAACAATAATGTGCAGCCGGAATAAAAAACGTTATTTCCGACTGCACATTATGCTATACAACGAACACATCTTCAACTTCGGACTTACCGTCAATCCGAAAGATGCAGTTTTCCGTCATCAGGCACTTCCGGCACAGGCTTGGGACGTCCGTACAGCACCCGCTCCACATACTCCAAATACTGCTTTCTGAAATTCTCCATTGACCCGAACGCCTTCTCTATCATCTCGGGAAACGTCCACGTGTCAGGCCCGAAATCTGTACGTCCATATTCATAATGCCCGTTACGCTTAACACCGAAGTACTGATAAACCGTATCGTAAATACCTTCATCGTCCATGATCCTTACAATGAAGATGCTGTCGGTATTAAGCATCAGCTTCCGCACTTCACTGGTCCTTCTGTTCATACTATCCCTCTTAGCTGCATTATCCAGCGAATAATCCAAGCCATAACTATAATGTATAAGCGGATATTCCTTTCCACGGATATCTGCATACGTAAAAAGAGTATCATTTCCAGATATTCCTGCTTTTGAGGTATAAATATTCATTGTCTCAGCCGGCGAGATAAATGAAGCCTCAATCTCCAGTTCGAAGCGTTCGTCCCACTCCTTATGCCAGCACACCACCGGTATTTTCTTATACAGGTTGTACAAGTATTTGCTGACGTATTGCGAACTTCCAGAGCCTGAGCAGAAACAATCAGTAGGACATCCGAAACCGATTAATACGGTAAAAACGGCAAATACTACACTTTTACTCATAATTTTTCCAATATGAAATATTTACATTTACCATTTTTAAACGCTTCACCCATCTTTATAAGACCAAGACCTCCGCTGGGCTCCAACGTATTATAACCATTCTTGACATGACTACCACTTACTATTATTGTATCATGATATTGGTCGGAAAGTTCATCTTCGTGACTAAGATAATGACAAAATACAACTTTTTGCATCGCCAATGCGTTGTTCAACTGTAAATAAGTTGAAATCTGAGTAGCTTTGAAATATTTATTTAAGATAGACGACAGAACACTTTCATCATAAATAAAACGTTTCAATTCTGGCGACCAATACTTTTTCAAGTCATTGAACACGCTCTCAACACTTCTGTTTTCATTAAGCATGTATGAGGCATTTACAATAGAGCCTACTGTACACATGCCGTCTTCTACCGATACAGGAGAAATATTAGACGAACAGCCTAATATCTTATGACCGTCAGATACATAATCCCATCCATCCACATAGCCTCCTTTCCATTGATTTTTTTGTGATATAAGATAAAAATCTTCCACGGAGACAGGATGTTCTTTAGTTCCATAAGCATACCATGAATTTGCCCATATAGAATTACCATAAAGCGATGACGCCGCTACGTCTATATAACCAAAATCCTTTACATAACCGCCATGCCATACTCCCCATTTAACAAATTGATTGTAATCGGCAATCGTAATAGGATTAACAGCCTTACCATATCCGTTTTCTGAATTTGCGTTATATTCCTGTATGAATTCACTCACATTTATCGTGGAATCCCAATAGTTTTCCTGATATTCTGAACTGGTTGTTTTATTAACGGTTCTTACCCAATAATAATTCCCGTCAGAAGAATAATATCCAACTCCATGAGTAGACAGATAATCTCCATCATTTACTTTTGCAATATTCTGCTCCAATATATCTAAAGAAGCAAAACTCTTTTCTGATAATTTCTTTTTCATAATCTTAATGTTTTTAAATATGACATATTTAATATTCTCTCCTTTCACACTACCTCACACCTATATCAATTATCGAGTTTTTTCTATTTCATCACATTTCATTTTTTCCAACAAAGATAACCCAAGACCTGCCAATCCGCCATTTATAACAAAATCTGACATTTGTATATTTTGCTGTTTATCATCAACAAAATTATAAATGGAATAATCCGAGGGGAAAGGTATCGTAATCTTATCAAAATATAAAAGCTGCTGGCAAGCAATTCGAATAAACTGACTAACCTCAAGTTTTGTTTCAAGATAGTCTTCCATAGGCAAATAATCTAATAGATTCACATAATCTGACATTTTTCGTTTAAGTACATCAACAACTTGATGATAAATGATAACATCGGTAACATCATATACCCGTTCATCAAAAATACGCTTCAACAAAGAGGTTATCAGCTGTAAAATTCTACATATATTTTTATGTGAAACAAACTGTCCACAAACCATTCCAAGGAAGTATAATATTGAATTTATATGATAGAGTGAGAAAGTTCCTTTATAATTTTCAATTCCTTTTGTAATGAATAAAAAAATTTTATTGATACAATCAACCATATATGATGACTGACTGTTATGTTTAAATCTCTCAACAAAATACAATGACGAGCCTAACAATGAAATAGCAGGGTTGCATTCCATATGATTAAAAACTATTTTATCAATACTTGGTAATACCACGTCAGGTTCTCCTTCTAACAAATCGTCATTCAGCAACCTTCCAACCATCCAACCGACCCCAGCAAGTCCATTCTCAAAATCAAACGGTAAAGAAGGTGCAATGCGCATCATTCCGTCAAGCATATCATTGGCATAATCCTGATAATGCTCGTTTTCGGCATATTGTGCATATCTATATAAATATAACATTATCCCTGCCTTACCATTTACTAAGCCATTATTTTCCACGTGATATCCGTATACAACAAACATATTGGCTATAATCTGTAATATTTCTTTTATATTATTCATGATTACATTATGCTTCATTTCATTTACGTTTATATCCTATCACTTTTCTAAAAAAGTTCTCTAATTCATCAATGTGTTCATCAAAAGTAAATTTCTTACGGTGTCGAATGATGTTATAATGAATATTTTCAAGAATATGCCTGTTCTTTAATAGACTGATTAACTCATCTATCGTGTCATAAAACAATCCCATTCCATAATGTTCCACGTAACTACGCTGGGCGAAAATATGTCCTTCGTTTCGTTTCTGTATCATTGGCAACCCAGCTGCAACCATAGTACTTATGCGTGCAGGAAGATTCAAATCAGCCCAAGTTGCTCGTAGTAGAGTACCTCCGTTGAAACTGTCCACACAATGTAACCAACCTGCATCATATTGCGAAAATTCTTCAACCCATTTCGATTGCGGGCAATGCCGATGCACATGAAAATGATTGGGTGCTACACACCGAAACGGCTCAATCGCATATTTTTCTGACACCATATTCTCACTATATACATGAAGATGAATATCTGAAGCTGCAAGCATTTTTATATCATTGGGAGACAAACCTATAATCCGGCCTGATACAACAGTATGGATAGCCCCATCAGATTCTGATAACTTTGAAGATAATACTCCTTCAAAACACTCCGCTTTTGGCAGATCACCATCCAAGACCAACTCGAATTCATCTTTTGGTTCAGGCATAAATAACCCAAACCATCGTCTTATTTCATCATTTATATAAATACGGCCATCTGCATAATTGTACAGATCTATTAACTTGCTCCACAGACCGGATTTCATCGCCTCGTGAGGTCCTTCCTTGAAATGCCATATAAAAGGAATTCCTGTTTTTGCCATAAGGACCTCGTGCGCAAGTTCTATTGCAGATGTACTCAGTTGGGCATATATAATATCAGGACATATTTCACTAATACACTCATACCATCTATCACGTGGAATATCCTCAATGTGTCCAAAAGGCAAAGGTCCTACCGTAGAGTAGCAAAAACGTGGTTTCGCCCACAATCCATACAATCTATGCCCAGCTTCCTCAAATGCCATTATTCTTTCAGGATTATAAGCAAGTTCACCTACAATAAGTATTTTAAGTCCTTCGGGGGATACTTTTGGAGGTTTACGGTATTTCTCATATTCCAAGACCTCATCTATTATTTTATAATTTGAGGAACGGTAACGCAAGGGTACTGAAATATTATAATATGCTCTATATTTATTCAATCCTCCTCCAAACTTCTCACCGCATATTTTATGATGTTGCAATGGATGGTTCGTCCATTCACATGTAACCTTGCCTGTCGGAATAAATGTTCCACGACACATAAGTTTTCGCCAAAACAGATAAAATAAATCTTCAGATACACATTCTTCACGTTCAATCCACCGTTCAACAGTTTTTCGATGTCCCACTTGAGCCAATTGTAAGCAATAACCAGGTATTGCTCCCTTACAACTTCGTAATGAAATCACTCCAGCTTCTGCGGACGCATCAAACCTTATACCAGAAAAAGCCAACACAACCCGCTCGTCCGTCCAAAGTTTTTTTCCTAAACTCTCTAAATGTTCCACGTCAAAAAAATCGTCTGAAGGCAAATATGCCACATAATTATATCTCGCTACATTTAGTCCCTGATTCAAAGCAAACCCTAATCCTCTATTAATTTTATTATGAATATACGTTATCCTAACATCAGATAAATATGATTTCACAAATTCTTCTGTATTATCCGTACTACCATCATTAATAATTATCAATTCCCATCTATTACAAGTCTGTTTTAGAAGGCTTGCAATTGCTCTGCGTATAAACGCTGCTTGATTATAGGTTGGCATAATTACAGAAAACGCATATGTATCATTATATTTACTTTTCATACAAAATCATAAGGTTTAAGTCTGCAACAAATTTACAAAAAAGAAAAAGAAAACACACAAAGCCGTGTAATAAAATTTTATAAATACAGGATTTAACACATTATGCTAACCCATTCGGAAAAGACAGAAAATAACTGCACAAAACATCATAAATGCGCATCCACGGTGGCGTTTTGCACTTTTTTAAAGCCTTTAATTTTGATGATTATCAAAAACTTATTACTTTTGCAGCTGTTTGAGGCGTCGCTACGATGCCTGAAGGTGTTATGCGCCTGCTGACCATACACACCTGTCAAGAGACAGTTTAGACCACGACGACCTTGGACTAAATCAGTTTTGCCGACAGCAAATCGTTATTCAGCAAGACTATCATAATATGTTCTGAAAAATACATTCACGCTGCCGTGACATAAACCTCTCCCGACACATCGAATTAACAATTTATTAATACTATATTATGAGCTTGAAAATTGTTGTACTTGCCAAACAAGTACCCGACACGAGAAACGTGGGCAAGGATGCCATGACTGCCGAAGGAACAGTCAACCGTGCGGCGCTGCCTGCAATCTTCAATCCGGAGGACCTGAATGCACTTGAGCAGGCTCTGCGTCTGAAAGAGCAGAACCCGGGTTCTACCGTAGGAATACTGACCATGGGCCCTCCCCGCGCTGCTGAAATCATACGTCAGGGACTCTATCGCGGAGCTGATACAGGATGGCTGCTGACCGACCGTCTTTTTGCCGGAGCTGACACACTCGCCACATCTTATGCCCTTGCAACGGCCATAAAGAAAATTGGCGATGTTGACATCGTTATCGGAGGCCGCCAGGCTATCGACGGCGACACCGCACAGGTTGGTCCGCAGGTGGCACAGAAGCTGGGTCTCTCACAGGTAACATACGCAGAGGAAATACTGAAATGCGAAGACGGTAAGCTCACAATACGCCGCCACATCGACGGAGGCGTGGAGACTGTCGAGGCACCGATGCCTCTCGTCGTGACAGTAACGGGAAGCGCAGACCCGTGCCGTCCGTGCAACGCAAAACTGATGATGAAATACAAGCGCGCCACAGCGCCGATGGAACGTACCGCCGACAACAAATACAACTATCTGTATGAGGAGCGGCCTTATCTCACTCTGAACCAATGGTCGGTGGCCGACGTTGACGGTGATCCGGCTCAATGTGGACTCAGCGGCTCGCCTACAAAGGTGAAGGCCGTGAAGAACATTGTGTTCCAGGCTAAGGAAAGCAAAACACTGAGCAGCAGCGACACCGACATCGAAGGACTGGTGAAGGAACTGCTGGAAGAGAAAATTATAGGATAATATTCATCCGAAGCAGTAAAAAATAAAAGCTGCACGGCATACGGCAATACGGAAGACGCCGGATGCGCAGCTCAAAAGACAAACAAGAATATATGAACAACGTATTTGTATATTGCGAGATAGAAGGCACAACAGTAGCCGAAGTATCTCAGGAATTGCTCACCAAAGGCCGCAAGCTGGCCGACAAACTCGGTGTGGAACTCCATGCCGTAGTTGCTGGCACAGGAATCAAGGGCGAGGTGGAGCAGCAGATTCTGCCCTACGGTGTTGACAAACTCTTTGTTTTCGACGCCGAAGGTCTGTTCCCGTACACATCAGCACCTCATACAGACATTCTGGTGAACCTCTTCAAGGAAGAGCAACCGCAAATAGCGCTCATGGGCGCAACCGTAATAGGCCGCGACCTCGGCCCGAGAGTTTCCTCATCTCTGACAAGCGGACTGACCGCAGACTGCACACAGCTCGAGATAGGCGACTATGACGCCAAGGTGAAAGTGAACGGTGAGATGGTAAGCAAGCACTATGACAACCTGCTCTATCAGATCCGTCCGGCATTCGGAGGCAACATCGTGGCAACCATTGTCAACCCTGACCACCGCCCACAGATGGCTACCGTGCGCAGCGGAGTGATGCAGAAAGCTCTCTACGAGGGCAAGGCAAAAGAGGAAGTGGTTTATCCGGAAGTGGCAAAATATGTTTCTCCGGAGGCTTTCGTAGTGAAAGTGCTCGACCGCCACGTGGAAGCAGCAAAGCACAACCTCAAAGGTGCACCAATCGTTGTGGCCGGAGGCTATGGCGTAGGAAGCAAAGAGAACTTCGACATGCTCTTCAAACTGGCAAAGGAACTCCACGGTGAGGTTGGCGCAAGCCGTGCCGCTGTGGACGCAGGATGGATCGACCACGACCGTCAGATCGGTCAGACCGGTGTGACAGTACATCCGAAAGTGTACATCGCATGCGGTATCTCAGGACAGATTCAGCACATCGCCGGCATGCAGGACTCAGGCATCATTATCTCTATCAACAGCGATCCTGACGCTCCTATCAACAAGATTGCCGACTACGTGATCAATGGTACCGTTGAGGAAGTCGTTCCTAAATTAATCAAATATTACAAACAGAACAGCAAGTAAACAAAATGGCTAATTATTATACAGATCATCCGGAGTTCGACTTCTATCTCAATCATCCTGAGATGAAGCGTGTTGTCGAGCTCAAGGAGCGCAACTTCGAAGACAAGGACAAGTATGAGGACGCGCCAGTTGACCACGACGACGCCATCGAGAACTACAAAAACGTGCTCGAGATAACAGGCGACATCGCAGCAAACATTATCGAACCCAACAGTGAGGACGTAGACCTCGAAGGACCGCACCTCGTGGACGGACGCATGCACTACGCATCAAAGACATACGAGAACCTCGACGCCACACGCAAGGCAGGACTGTGGGGCATCTCAATGCCGCGCCGTTACGGCGGTCTTAACATGCCGATCACTCCCTACTCTATGGCTTCGGAGATTATCTCTGCCGCAGATGCCGGTTTCCAAAACATCTGGTCACTGCAGGATTGTATCGAGACTCTCTATGAGTTCGGCAGCGAAGAGCAGCGCCAGAAATACATTCCGCGCGTTTGTGCAGGCGAGACCATGAGTATGGACCTCACCGAACCGGACGCCGGTTCCGACCTGCAGCGCGTAATGCTCAAGGCTACATACAGCGAGAAAGACGGCTGCTGGCTGCTCAACGGTGTAAAACGATTCATCACCAACGGCGACTCTGACATACACCTTGTGCTCGCACGTTCTGAGGAAGGCACACACGACGGCCGCGGACTTTCAATGTTTATCTACGACAAGAACCAGGGCGGCGTGACAGTACGCCACATAGAGCACAAGCTGGGAATCCACGGTTCACCGACATGTGAGCTTGTTTACAAAAACGCAAAGGCAGAATTGTGCGGAAGCACACGTATGGGTCTTATCAAATATGTGATGGCTCTGATGAACGGAGCACGTCTGGGCATCGCCGCTCAGTCGGTAGGTGTGAGCCAGGCTGCCTACAACGAGGCTCTCTCATACGCTAAGGACCGTAAGCAGTTCGACACTGCCATCATTAAGTTCCCGGCTGTTTACGACATGCTCTCACGCATGAAGGCAAAGCTCGACGCAGGTCGCAGCATACTGTATCAGACAGCAAGATACGTCGACATATACAAAGCTCTCGACGACATAGCACGCGAGCGCAAGCTCACAGCCGAAGAGCGTCAGGAGCAGAAGAAGTACGCACGCCTCGCCGACGCCTTCACTCCGCTGGCAAAAGGTATGAACTCCGAGTACGCCAACCAGAACGCATACGACGCAATACAGGTTCACGGCGGTTCAGGATTCATCATGGAGTACAAGTGTCAGCGTCTTTACCGCGACGCACGCATCTTCTCCATCTATGAAGGAACAACACAGCTCCAGGTGGTTGCCGCAATACGCTACATCACCAACGGCACATACATGGGCATGATAAAGGATATGCTGGAGCACGAGGTTGCCGACAGCATGAAGGCACTCAAGGTGCGCGTGGCTCTCATGGCTGAGAAACTGGAAGACGCAGTGAACGCCGTGAAGGAAGCCGGAAGCCAGGAACTGCAGGACTTCGTGGCACGCCGTCTGTACGAAATGACAGCCGACACCATCATGTCGCTGCTCATCCTCGACGACGCTACACGTTCTCCGGAACTCTTCGAGAAGAGCGCCAACGTGTATGTACGCTATGCAGAGGCTGAGGTAAACGCTCACCACTCGTTCATAAAGAACCTGCGCGTAGAAGACGTAGAATATTATCGTCAGGCAGAAAAAGAGGCAGAGGCTGAAGCATAAGCCCGGACAACAATACAAGAAATAGCCGCTTTCCCATCCGAATGAGGAAAGCGGCTATTTTATTTGTGTATAACAGTTTTCTTATTTTTATATGATTGCCCGGCTGTTTTCACGTACCGGCGCAATCATTTATATATAGCGGTTCTATCATTATCATATAAGCGCTCAGCTGCTTTAATGCAGCAGTCCGGCTGTTTTATGCATACCGGCTCACACATAACATGAATATGTGAAGCCAAACGCGCACTATGATTACATGAAAAGACGCCCGCGCCACAACGCCGGGCATCATCAGGCCTTATGACTGTTTCTCTTCCTCAGCCTTCTGTTTTCTCAACATCTCGGCTTCGGCCAGCATATCCGTGCCAAGGTGAGTCACGCGCTCACGCTCCATACGCTCTCTCACCTCTTTCGGTTTGGTGGCATAGACAATCATTCTTATCGACTCGTCGTAGGTGACATAGTTCCACAACCAGTTGAGAAGCACCATGAGCTTGTTGCGTATGCCAAGGATGGAACGCAGATGAACCACAAGCCACAGCACCCATGCAAAGAAACCCTGCGAGTGGAACTTACCTATCTCAGCCACAGCCTTATTACGTCCCACTGTAGCCATGGATCCGAGGTTGTTGTATCTGAACGGTACGAGAGTATTCTCTTCGCCTGCCGCTATCTTCTTTATGTTACGTGCAAGATTTCTTGCCTGCTGTATTGCCACCTGCGCGAGCTGCGGATGACCGCCGGGATAGGCCGGATCTGTTGTCTGCAGACACTGGTCGCCGATGGCAAACACACCGTCCATGCCCTTCACACGGTTGTACTCATCCACAATGATGCGCTGTCCGCGTCCGAGATGATCGCCGTCTATACCGGTAACGGTGTTGGCTCTGACACCCGAAACCCATATGAACGTACGTGTAGGAATCTCCATTCCGTCTTTCATCACAACCTTACGGTCGCGATAGTCGGTCACCATCTTGCCAAGACAAACCTCCACGCCCATGCCCTCGAGGAATTCCTTTGCCTTCTGCGACGAGTCCTGCGACATGCCGGCAAGCAGACGGTCGCCGGCCTCGATGAGATAGATGTGCATCAGCGAAGCGTCCATGTCAGGATAGTCGTAAGGCAACACGTAGCGCTTCATCTGCGAGAGAGCACCCGCAATCTCCACACCGGTGGCACCACCACCTACAATCACCACATTGAGCAGCTCCTGACGCTCCTCCTCTGTGGCACACGTCAGCGCACGCTCCAGATTGCTCAGCAGCGCGTTGCGCAGTCCCATGGCTTCCGCCACGGTCTTCATAGGCATTGCCTCATCGGCTATATTGCTGTTTCCGAAGAAGTTGCTTGTAGTACCGGCAGCAAATACAAGATAGTCATACTCCATCTTTCCGATAGAAGTCTGGATGATTTTCTTCTCCGGAAAGACGGCACGCACCTCTGCCATACGGAAATAGAAGTCGTCCTTACCGCGGAATATCTTTCTGAAGGGGAACGATATGTGTCCGGGTTCGATGCCGGCCGAGGCCACCTGATATATCAGTGGCGGGAACTGATGATAGTTGTTCCTGTCCACCAGAACCACCTGCAGGCCAGAGTTGCGCAGCTCCATGGCGAGGCGCAGTCCTCCGAATCCTCCTCCGACAATCACAATACGTTTTTTCTCGTTTCTCTGAATATTGACACTCATAACACTTGACGTTTAAAGTTTTTCCATCCCGACACACACGGCCGGACTGTATTTTCTATGTTTCGATGGTGCAAAGATACGGATAAAATATGGTTTCTCCCAGCCCCGCGACAAAAAAACGGCCCTGCGACATGACAATGTGCCGTCAGAAACAGAAACTTTGCGACAATACTGAAAATAATTCTCAATCGATGTAGTTTTTTGTGTTACCTTTGCGTCTAACTTGCAGTAATGTTCAAATATAACCAAATGGAAGTATCAGAAAAAGAATTCGAACGTATAGTCAGGCAGCACAAAAGCACCATATACACCGTGTGCTACATGTTCGCCGACAACGCCGAAGACGCCGACGACATGTTTCAGGAAGTGCTGCTGAACGTATGGAACGGACTCGGACAGTTCAGACAGTCGAGCGATATGTCCACATGGATATGGCGTGTGAGCCTGAACACGTGCATAAGCAACGACAGGAAACGCAAGCGGAAACCCACTGTGAGGCTGGCAATGGAGGCCAACCTGTATGAGGACAACGACGACGACACGCGGCAGATACGCATGCTGCGCGACCGCATCCATCGCCTCAAACCATTCGACCGCGCCATAGTGCTGCTGTGGCTCGAGAATATCAGCTACGAGGAAATAGGCGACATAGTGGGCATCACGGCCAAGAATGTGTCGGTGAGACTGTTCCGCATACGCCAGGAACTAAAACAAATGTCCAACAACTAAAACTGCAAGAAGATGGAAAACAACAACGAACTGGAAATGATGCGCGCACAGGTGGCGCTGCTCAAGGAGAAGCTCGACAAGGAGCAGATAGTGAGCGAGAAGCTGCTGCGCTCCATAATAAAGAAGACTGTCAGAAAACTGACACGTGAACGTATGTTGTCATTGGTTTTCACTCTGATTTTCATACCATTCCTTATATATGTGCTCGTAACAGAATTTAGCATGTCGATGGTCTTCGCTTTTGTTTTCGGACTGTATATGATTGCGGCGATGGCATACACATTATATGCGGAACGCGGACTGAACAACAAGACTGTAGGCACCGACAGGCTTGTGGATACGGGCCGCAGACTGATACGTCTGAAACGCCTTCAAGCCAGATGGCTTCGCATAAGCATCCCTATCTCGGTGATACTTCTTACATGGATGTATCTCGAAGTGACTCCCGAATTACCCTACAGCATTCCATTCTATCGTGGGTGCGGCTTTGGCGCAGTCTTTGGAGGAGTCATAGCAGCGATCATATACATGAAAAGACGGCGCGAGCTGAAGGAATGTATTCGGCAGATAGAAGACCTGACAGGTGAGAAACTCGACTGACAGCAACTACCACAATGTAGCAAGAGACAAGACACCACCGGCCCGCAGCACTACACCAACGTCGCTGCGGGCCGGTGTTTTATTGTAGCCTGTACGTCGTGGAACTATATCACAGATTCTGCTGAAATTCCGTTGAGACCGGTTTTATTCATGAATAAACACGGAATTAAGCAAAAGTTCCGGACAACGCAGGGGGTTATGAGCAGTGGCGGAACGTCTGCTGAGATAACAACAAACAGACGCTGCCACCGCCGGTAAATACACACCACAAGAAGTGCACATATCTCCCGCGTGTCTGTTCACGCATAATGCAGGCATTTTTCAAGAAAACCCGGGCGGCGTACTTACAGATTTTCTTGACTTTTTTTTGACAAAATAAATTCGCGAAAGAGATGTAAAGAAATGTTAAATCACGGCTTATAAAGGCCGGTTCAGGCCGTACCGCATTACCATATATCCTGAAGTGTAATCCGGAATCATTAATCCGACATTCCGATTATGCCCGTTTCAGGGTCTGGTTTTGCCTGTTTTAGGGTGTGTTATGGTGCGTTTGAGGCCATGAAACGGGCCATATCACATGCTGAAACGGTGCATTTCGTGTGACGGAAAAATCAATCCCGAATGTAAGTCATTGGAATACAACAGTTTGTACACGGCTCTCATTTCTCGCGTATTTGCGTCCGAAGGAAAGTCTGCGCGCAAATACTCGCTGGATTTTTGGGGTAGAACTGAAAACTCAGACGGAAAAACCGCAGGATACTGAAAATCTGAAAGCGGCCCATATTGTTTTCCTTCAACAGAGGGCAACACAGCCTATAAGGTATTGATACCGCTGTTTTCTATTGCGAACTGTCTCCGTTGAATTTACGCCGACCCCCTGCCCGTCCGTGATTGGAGCCGCGGCTCAGAGGCGCTGATATATCTTCAGGCCGAAATCGTCCACAATGGCGTAGATGTATTCCATTATTTCGGCGAGATGGTGCTCATAAGGTTTCCAGTCCTTCTGCTTCAGAAAGAAGTAGAACTCCATGGGCAGACCGGTGCTTGTGGCCTCGAGCTGGCGCACGAAGAACATCATATCGCTGTTCACATCGTCGCGCCCGGCTATCCAGCGTTCCACATATCGGCGGAAGAGCGTCATGTTGACAACTTCGCCCTTCATCTCCGTCTCCCTCATGCCGTACTTATGCGCCAGCCTCTGTTTCATATGGTCGTCGGCCAGGCGTACGCTGCGGAAGTCGAAATACACCATGCGTTTCACCCTTCGTCCGCCTCCGTTGCGCATCGACATCCAGTTCTGGAACGAACCGTCTACAAGCGTCAGCGGCGAGACGGTGAGTATGGTGTTGTCGAAGTTGCGCACCTTCACCGTTGTGAGCGTTATGTCTTCCACTATGCCGTTAACCTCAGTCTTGGGCACTGTTATCCAGTCGCCCTTGTGCAACATGTCGTTGCTCGTGAGGCGCACGCCCGCCACAAGGCCCGTTATGGTGTCCTTGAACACGAGCATGAGTATGGCCGACGTGGCACCGAGACCGGCAAGGAGCGTCAGCGGACTGCGTCCTATAGCCACGGCCAGCATCACTATGACCGAAATGAAGATAACTCCTATCTTCAGCACACCGCAGAAGGTATGGAAATACTGTTGCAGGGCTGTGCGCCGCTCGCCCTCGAAACCCTTGAACGAATCGATGAAGGCTATGCCGAGACGCATCGACATGAGCACCACATAGAAGGCTGTGGCGCGCGAAAGAATCTCCGGCACGGAACGGTAGACGGCAAACACATCGGGCAGAAACATCCACACGAACAGTCCGGGAATTATATGTGAGGCGGCACGGAGCGTTGCTTCGTTGAGCAGAATGTCGTCCCACTCCACCACGGTCTTCTCCGCTATGCGCACCATGAGCGGCACTATGAATCTGTGACACAGAAGATAGATGACACACGCGGCTCCAAGCACAAGCAGGGCCAGGGCCATGCGGCTTACGAACGTGAGCATCTCGCCGGACAATCCGGTCTGTGCGAAAAGATGTTCGGTCTGAATGACAATGTCGTACATAGTTCTTTACTGGATGTTATGTCGTCAGGGCTGGCACAACGTCTGGCACACACGGTCCTGAAAAGCGCGCGCATCGCGGCTGTGTCTCACTCCCTGATTTATTATGGCAAAGGCCAGACGGTGGCCGTTGGGCGCCGTGCAGTAGCCGGCAAGGCTGCTCACACCCGTCAGAGAACCGGTCTTTGCATACACGTTGCCACGTGTGAACGGTCCGTGCATGCGGTTCTTGAGCGTGCCGTCAACGCCTGCCTGCGGCAGCGAAGGATGCAAGTGCAGATATATGTTATTGTTCTTGAATGCGTAGCGCAGCAGTTTTATCTCCAGCTCGGCCGTCACATAATTGTAGAGCGACAGCCCCGAGCCGTCGGCAATGGAATACTGCGAGGCGTCAAGACCAACTTTCTCTATGAGCCTGTTTATCACCATGCGTGCACTGCGGGCCGTGGCCGGATGGTTGCCGGTGCTGGCCGCGAGCTGATAGAACATCGATTCGGCATACAGATTGTCGCTCTCCTTCATCATGTTCATGAGTATCTGGTCCATTGTATGGAAGCGCCGGCAGATGCAGAAAGCGTCGCCCGGCTTCATGGCCTCCGACACTGTGCCCTCCACCACGATGCCATACTCGCGCAGTTCCTCGGCAAAACGCGTCATGAAGTTGTCCTTGCGGCTTATGAGTAACGGCGAGAGCACGGGATTGTCGTCGTCCCAGCACCAGCCCTTTCCAAGGCGTGCGGTGTCCTTCATGGTCTTGTCGGCATAGAGATTGCCGCGTATGGTGTCAACGCCCATTTTGTGGATGCTCTCCACAAAGGCGCGGAGGTCGTCGGAATTGAACCGCGGATCGAATCCGCCCACACAATATACATTGCCGCGCAGCACACCGTCGGCCACCTGACCTGTATAGCACAGCTCGGTCTTGAACTGATAGCTGCCGCCCAGCTTGTCGATGGCGGTGATGGCAGTGATGAGCTTCATGGTCGATGCGGGGCGCAGACGCTGATGTTCGTTGTGACGGAATATGACCGAATCGTCATCGAGATCATACACCATAATGCCCACCTGAGAGGTCTCGAACATACGTGCGTCGAGCAGCGATGTCAGCGATTGCTGCACCGACTGCGGCCAGGGCAGCGACGGTATGACGGCCGACGCGGTGTCGGTGCGTATGGTGTCGGCGGCGCCTGACGCGTACTCGTCATCGTCGTCTACTATTTCCTGAGCATGAGCCGGTGTGAGAAACAACACCGGAATGAGAAGCAGATATAACAGTCGTTTCATTTTCTTTTTTAGGTAAGGTCTTTTATGTATCATGACAGGCACGTCCTGCACAACCGGCATTACGTCCATCGCGTCTTCCACGCAGCGTAGTCAGTCCAAAGCGGCATCTTGGACGGAGGACTGCCGTGCGGATTCCATGCGGCGGCGCAGTTCTTTCACAAATCCTTCTTCATTGCCGGGCTGCACTGCAATCACGCTTCCCGAGACACACTCCACTGCAACATACGACCTGAGCAACAGACGTCCCTCCACACGATACACGCTGCGTATGTCGGTCAGAGACACCTCGCGGCGGCGTGCAAAACGTCCGCAGTCTATCAGCAGACGGCCGTCTGAGGTGAGCGTATAGATGGTGTGAACGGCACGCTCCACCGTGAGCGCGGCCAGCATCATCATAGCCAGACCTACAAGGCCCGACTGAACATTGCGGTGCATGAGCGCCCAGAGTCCGACAATGGCAAACACCGCCACCACGACAAAGTCGCGGACACCGACACGTTTGTGAAATATCCTGTCCATAAAATTATCAATAGTCACAGACACGCCGCATCGGGCGGACATGCCGCAAGCTCACCCGGCACGATAGGATTGGGGAAACGGCAACGGCGCACCCGGCACACAACACCACAACCGCACGCACCGCACACTGCGGAAAACGCACGGAAAGACGGCGGCCGTCCCCACACACGCGGGTACAACTTTTCCGGATGCAAAGTTATAAATAATTATTCAGACAGACGAAAAGCCACAAGCCCCTCTGCAACAACAAAATGCCATAAAACGTAAATGAGTCCGACGGACGGCGTTATTTTATACTTTATTAGCAGAAAAACGGATTGAAAATGTTAAAACCGTCATGAAATAAGATGCTGTTTTTAAAGTCTTGTACACCGTTCTTTTATTTTACTCGAGATTCAGAAGTTTCAGACATATCACCAAAAAACACTTTTTGTAAAACTGTTGTACACACATCATTTCATACACTCCCGCACGTCAGTCTGCAAAACAGCCAATATCGCGTTGCGGAACGGTACGTTTCATGCCCCGAAAAAGGCTTTATTAGGACATGAAAAAGGCATAATCGAGGCACGGAATAGGCTTTATTGAGGCATGAAATAAGCTTTATCAATATACGGAACAGGCTTTACCGCAGTCCATCGGCAGGAAAACGATACTACGGAGGACGCTCCGGGGCCGTTCCGGGCGGTGCAGAGCTTCGTCGGAAAACTGTCTCACAATACCGCAAGTGTTAAAGCCCGACGAAGCATAGTATAAACTTTGTTAACACAGTCACATACACGTCTCCCGACGCTTCCGACACAGCGCTCTGAACATGTGTCAATTTGTAAGTGACAATATGTCAATTTATGCCCTGCGAAGTGGACACACTTCGATTATTTTATGTATTTTTGCATAACATTCAAAACAAAAGAACATGGTTTTCAAATACGATTTTCTGATTATCGGTTCGGGAGTGGCCGGTATGAGCTACGCCCTGAAAGTGGCCCGAGCCAAGAAGGGCAAGGTGTGCATGATATGCAAGACCACGCTCGACGAAGCCAACACTTCGTTCGCACAGGGAGGAGTGGCCTCTGTCACCAACCTTGAAGTGGACAACTTCGAAAAACACATAGAGGACACAATGATTGCCGGCGACTACATAAGCGACCGCGCGGCTGTGGAGCAGGTGGTGAGAAATGCGCCTGCGCAGATAAAAGAACTCGTGAGCTGGGGTGTGAACTTCGACCGCGGGGACGACGGAACATTCGATCTGCACCGCGAAGGCGGACACTCGGAGTTCAGAATACTGCACCACTCCGACGACACAGGAGCCGAGATACAACGTGGACTGATGGCCGCAGTGAGAGCCAATCCCGACATAGAGATAAAGGAAAACCATTTTGCGGTAGAGATAATCACACAGCACCATCTGGGTGCACGCGTGACACGCCGCACACCATACATCAACTGCTACGGTGCCTACGTGCTTAACCCCGACACACAGAAGGTGGACACATATCTGAGTAAGGTGACCGTGATGTGCACCGGCGGATGCGGCGCTGTGTACCAGACAACCACCAACCCGATAATAGCCACGGGCGACGGTGAGGCAATGGTGTACAGAGCCAAAGGCACTGTGAAGGACATGGAGTTCGTACAGTTCCACCCAACAGCACTTTATCATCCGGGCGAAACGCATCCGGCATTCCTCATAACCGAGGCCATGCGCGGATACGGCGGCATATTGCGCCTGCCTGACGGTTCGTCGTTCATGGAGAAATATGACAAACGTCTCTCGCTGGCTCCACGCGATATCGTGGCCAGAGCCATCGACAAGGAGATGAAGATACACGGTCTGGACCATGTGTGTCTGGACGTGACGCACAAGAACGCGGAGGAGACTAAACGTCACTTCCCAAACATCTACATGAAATGTAAGTCGATAGGCATCGACATAACCACCGACTACATACCCGTGCGACCGGCAGCCCACTACATGTGCGGAGGCATAAAGGTTGACCTGAACGGACAGTCGAGCATTGACAGACTGTATGCCATAGGCGAATGTTCGTGCACAGGACTGCACGGAGGAAACCGTCTGGCGAGCAACTCGCTCATAGAAGCCGTGGTATATGCCGACGCTGCGGCACGCCACTCGCTGGCTCATGTGGATGAATATGACTTCAACGACAAGGTGCCGGAGTGGAACGACGAGGGCACAATGACCAACGAGGAGAAGGTACTCATAACACAGAGCGTGAAGGAAGTGGGCGAGATAATGAGCAATTACGTAGGCATCGTGCGCAGCGACCTGCGACTCAAGAGAGCGTGGGACCGTCTGGACCTGCTCTACGAAGAGACTGAGGCTTTGTTCAAACGTGTGAAAGCGAGCCGCGACATATGCGAACTGCGCAACATGATAAACGTGGGCTACCTCATAACACGCCAGGCCATAGAGCGCAAGGAGTGCCGCGGACTACACTTCACAACCGACTATCCGCTCCATGCCTACGACAAGAAATAAACAGGAAACACTCTAACACACATAAAAAGGAAAACCGGACACGCTCTCAGAAACGTGTCCGGTTTTATTTTTTCATATATTCCGGCCGGAGATAACACCTCCAACAAAATGCCTCAGCGCGTATCGTACAGACCAAATATCAGTTCACGACCTATCGGGTGAGCGAGAATTTCAGGCTCAGGCCGAAGTCCTGTGTGGTCGTAGGATAGCTGCTGCTGGCGAGCAGAGGAGTGTTTGTCTGGCAATCATAGTAGAAACTCATGGATATGAGCTTCGACAACGTGTACTCGGCAGAGAACGACAGTTTGAAGGCATTGTTACCACTGCTTGCCGCACTGGTCATGGATGCGATGTCGCGGCTTATGGATGCCTGCTTGCGATAGCTCAGATCGAGACGCAGACGCAAGTCATTGTTGGTACCCGAAGTGGTACGGGCGGTGGCTTGGGTGGTTGTCTTCTGATCATCGTCGGACTTCTTTCCCTTGTTCTTCACAAGCCGGTGGTTGCGTCCTCCGAATAGATTGAAGTTGTTGATGGTATATCCCATACCGAGCACCCAGTCGTTACTGGTGGCCTCGTTTATCTGTACACTCGTCATACTGAGACTGAGCACACGGGTGGTACGGTATTCAAGCTTTGCCGTAAGATTGTTCTCAAACGTAACATCTATACCAAGCAGCGGTGAGAACGACTCGTTGATGCTCACCGTTGACACGTTGTACATAGAGCTCGGAATCGGGTTTCCTGTGGTGGCATCGGTCACGAAGCCCAGTCCGTTCATATATTCCATGAAGGTGCTGTACGAACTGTATGAACCGACGGCGTAGATACTCTTGTATGCATGGTTGATGTTGACGCTCTTGAATACGTCGCGGAACCACGGCAGACGCGTTAGTCCGCTGTAGCGTACCGACCAGTTGGGCAACAGACGGGCAAGCGACGGGAATATGTCGAGCGATGAACCGCCCATGCTGGTGTATGCCGAGAGGAAGGCAGGAATCATCACATCGGAGCTATACTTGTTCACTCCGCCGTTCGCCGGATCGAATTTCTGGCCGGCAAGCGGTGTTCCGTCCGGATAAACGGCGTTGGCATAGCGTGCCTCAACCCGCTGACGGAAACCGTCGAGTGACTTGCAGAACTTCTCGAAAGTGGAAGAATGATAGCCGTTGTTTGCATTGCCAGAACCTTCGAACGCACTTCCCAGCGACAGGGTTGTCATCGAGAAGGTTCCGCTCTGTGTGGTCGGATTGCCCTCATACATATATTGTATGCTCTTGGCAGTTGTCATGGTGCGGTTGGCATTGAGGTCTATCTTCAAATTCTTTATCGGTTCGAGCGTAGCGCGCAACTGCAGGTCTTCGGTCTTGTTAGTGGTGGCTGGTGTGGCCACGGAGTCGTTCATGAGCAGCCATCCTTTGTCGCGGGCCTTGTCGATGTATGAGTCGTCGATAACACCGAACGCAAAATCGAGACCCGGAGACATGGCTCCCACACGACGTGTCTGGCCGAACGCGTCGCCAATCATAGGCATAAAACCCGGCAGCGACATCGAGTACTGGTTGCGGTAGGATATACCCACACTGCGCACCATCATCATAACGCGTGCCACACTCTGCATGGTGCGGTACCAACCTTTGTCCTCAAGCGGTTCCTTCGGCGTAACGGTGACTTTCACTTTGGTGAGCGAGTCAACCTTACTTGTTATCTTTATGCTGTTCTCGTCGATGCGTTTGTACTTCAGATCGAACACTTTACCGTCGGCTGTCTTTGCAGACACAATGATGCGCTTGGTCTTCTTGCCGTGCGTGAGTTTCATCACGCTGTCGGGACGCAGCACCACCTCACTCTCGAAACTGCGTTTGTTCTTAGGCAACTGCTTCTTGAGCTGGGCTGCCTTGTCGTCCTTTCCATCGGCGGTCTTGCCGTCTGCGTCTTTCTTCGACTTGTCGTCGTCCTTTTTCTTGTTCTTGTTGCGGGTGTTGTTTGCCGTACGCGCCGGTTCCTTATTGAACCTTTCGTTGGCTTTCTTCAGGAAAGGTATATGGTTGTAGAGTTTCTCCATATTGAACGTTCCGTTGAGATTGAGCGTTCTGTTGTTCGAAATAGTGTTGCCGAGCGATGTTCCGTCCTCAAGCTCAGTACCTCTTACCCAGTTGTATGTCGCGTTGTAGCTGGCGTCAGAATTCACCCAGTCGAAAGCCGGAATGAGGTTGAGCGGCAACTGGTAGGACAAGGCGAACGACTGGTTGTAGTCCAACGGTGTTCCAAGATTCTTGATACTCGTCCACACGGAGTCTTTCCACGCCGAATAACGGTCTGGATACAATTCCTTGTTAACCGGTGTATAAGGTTCTTCTATCTCGGCGTGCGTCGCACTCTGGAAGTTCATGTGCAGGTTCTTCGTAAGGTCCCAGCGCAGCGTGAAGTCTCGGTTCCAGAGGAATTGCTGGCTGAACGTGAGCGGAAGTTCGGAGTCGCCCATGCTCTCCATGTCGCGTTCCTGCAACTCGTAGTAGCTGCGCGTTATCTCAGTATTGAATCCGACGTTCTGCGGCAACCAGTTCAACCCGAAGCGACGGAGAATATCCAGCCACTTGCTCTTGTTCTTCATCTTCTTGAAAGGTTCGAAAGGCTTGTACACAGGTGTCCACGAATAGTTCATGGCTCCGCGCCAGTTGTCTTCTTTTTCGTAAACCGTTGTCTCACCACTCGAGAAGTTGTGGCTGTGGCTATAGGTCAAAGAGAAGTTCGCCGGATCGTAAGGCATTGGGTGACGTTTGTTCTGTATGCCCACTCTTACGTTGGAAAGAGAGAAGTTGGTGCTCGTTGTCTTTGTCACAGCGATGCTTTCCACCGAGTCGCGCTCGTGCTTGTTTAGTGCTTCAAGCGCATCGTCAAGTTCCATATCCGTATCAAGCGGATTGTATCTCGGACGTGTAAACTCTTTCGTTATAGAATAATACAACGGCGCACTTACCTTTGCTTTCTCCGGGAAGAACTTACCAAGCTCAATGTTAGCAGTGATGCTGTAGGTCTTGTAATCATCGGTTGAGCGCTGTGCCACACCGTCCTCAAGTCCTCCGAAACCATCACTGATATAGCGTCCCTGAACGTTCACCGAACCAAGATCGGACAACTGCACATTCAGATTGCCCTGTGCAGCCCATCCGCCTTCGTTGTTATATTCTCTCAGACGAAGTTCGTTGACCCATATTTCACCGCTCTTTATCTCGCCGGAATTATTGCGCACACCGATTATCATGGTCTTAACCTCACCCAAAGTAGGATTACCCATGACGCTGATCTTGTTTGCAGGCTTATCCTCATCGTATGCACTGAACACACGACTGTACGATGCCCGTCCTTCCGACTTGGCCTTATTGCGTTCCTTTTTCAAGGCGGTGAACACGTTGAGCGGAATGTCAAGCATATTCTCTTCGGGCCATACGGCTTCGCAATCGGCACGCGAATACTTGTCGTAATTATTGCCGTTAGGCGTAAGTTTCAACGGTATCTCGTATTCGTAATAATTGCTCTTATAATCGCTTCCGAGGCGAATGAACACAGCCAGCTGGTCGTCCTTAAGGTTAGTAACGTTGGGTTCCATCATATTGGCGTGCACAAACATCTGCAGACGCTTGTATTGGCGCAGATCCAATGTTGTATTCTTATACACGGCCTTCGATTCGCCACTGCCCAGATCGGTCACAGTGAGTGCGAGCGACTGCTCGTTGTCTTCCACAAGCTGTGGCTGTGTCGGGTCCTGACCACGTGTTATGCCCGGCGGAAGCACATAGTTCACCGGTGTCTTGTCATTGTTCTCCTCGATGTTAACGGCACTCACGGAAATCTTACCCTGCTGCGATGCCGAGTTGTCGAGGTTCTGGTCGTAAACTCTCCATTCGCCACGCACAAGGTCGAGAGAACCGAATCGCAGAATAATAGGATGCTTGAAACCTGTCATGAACATACGCATGAAACGTATGCTCGTGAAATCTGATATCGAACCGACACGCTCCTCATAGTCTGTCAGAGGTATGCGGAACAGATACCACGTCACATCCTCCGTCTTGCCGTTGCGCAGTTTGGGAGACGCGATGCGCTTGTCCACAATGAAGTTACGGCCGACAACAAGATCTTCCGGCCTTATAGAGACGCGATACTGGAAGTATTTCTCATATTCGTTGAGCGTATAGTCCTGGTTGATGTCCTCCACATCAGGCATCGTCTTGTATGACGTATCGTAGCTTTCGTCGCGCGACTCACTGTCGGGAGAGTTGCCCTGCGGATTGTTTATATATTTGTAGCGGCGCAGGATAGATGCTTCCATCTGGTCGTAATCGCGGCCGCGGAAGTAATGGTAGTTGTCATTGGCCGGGTCGTTCCATATAGAATCGAACACAACAGGATTGACCTTACCCTGTATAGAAGTGAGGAACTCCTGATAAGCTTCAAAGTTGCGCTCCTCCTCATCGTTAAGACCATTGAATCCGACATCCTGAAGCGCACGTGCACCCGAAGTTGTCGCAAAGGCATAAGTCACTGTAGCCTGCGTCGGAACCTTTCCCCACTGAGTGGTGATGAAGCTGTTTGAACCGTCAACAGGCATTCCGCTTTCGTAGAATTTCTTGCCGTCGCGGAGGATATCCTCACTCACTTCGCCGAGGTTGATGTAGAAATCGCCGCCATAATCAGACGCCGTACCGTCGCGCGAAGTATAAATGAACGGATCGAGCATCCAGAATTCAATATATTCAACATTGGCAGTCTCGAAGTCATTTGTATCGAGTTTACGCATCATACCGCCCCAATGCTTTGTCGGATTGTTCAATGTTCCGTCATAGGCAAGGTCGGTGCTGAAGTTGTAAGGACCACGTTCGTTAGGATAATATGCCAGGTTGAGAATACTCAGTGTGGAAGTAGCTCCACTGTATGAGCTCTGGTCGCGGTTTGGATAAAGCTCTCTCACCGGCACTTCGCGCACATAATGGTTGGACAACTGCTCCAGGTCGCCCTTGATATGGCCCGGTGTGAGCGACGAACTGCGCCTAGTGAACAGCGGGTCAATGGTGTACCATGCCAGAAGCGAACGGTTATAACCGCTTCGGAGAGTTGTTTTGTCACTGTATTCCGGGAACATTGTCGGCACACTCGATATGAGCCACGATGTCGGAGTGCTCACGTCTATGGCACTCTTGGTATTCTCGAAGTCATCGAGATAGGACGCGTTGTCCTGCGTACCACGGCTTTGTCCGGCAATGAGTTGCGCAAATTCACCCGTGAAAGATATGTTTGAAGGCTGCGTGAGTTGCAGGAACGGTATCTTGTCAAGCAGGTTTGTCAGCCACTGACTTTCCTTTTTCCAGTTCAGGTTGAGTCCCCATATGGTGTTGTTGAGCGGTTCCGATCCCATCGCCACCTTCGTTGTGAGCGCCTGTTCGGACAGATGCTGGAGCGTACCACTTATCTGGAAGTCCTTTGAAAAGTCGTACTCCCAGTTCACACCGAACATTGTCTTGCGCTGCTGTGCATATTCCGTGTTGCTCTCAAGCGAAACATTGACAGATGTTCCGGCGTCGATAATGCTCTGATTGAGAATGGTCACCTCACCGAGATTGTAATCCACGGTATAGTCGGAGCCTTCGGTCAGCACCACTCCACCGGCCGTCACGACGACAGACCCCTGCGGAATGTTCACCGCTCCGAGCGATATGACATTGGCAAGCGTACCGCGGAACTGTCCCATAAGCATGTACTTGTTCTTCTCGGCTATCTGTTTGGCGACAGTCTTTGTCGAGTCGTACAGTTCGGTAAAGGCATACTTGGAAGCCTGTGCAGCTGCCACGCCCTTGCCGACAAGATAATTGTACATGTAGCTTCCGAACGGTTCGGCCTTCGGGAAGAACACGCGGCCGTCGCTCACGGTGTATCCGTCCACATAGTCGAAGTAACCGTTAGGGTTTGTCTTCATGTTGTTGTCGAGGCGGTCGGCACCGAGCACTTTTATGATGGTCTGGTCCTTGACCTGCGGTTCGGGTATATAAGTCAGATAAACTCCCGTAGTATCGCTCTGGAACTTGACATCGAGACGGAACTTGTCCTTCTCCACAGACGAAGCAAGATAGTAAACGTTCTTCATCATCAAATCCCAGTTGCCCTGCTGCGGATTGTTGCTCGTGTTCTTCAACGACTTCACGAAGAGTGCCTGATTGACGTCGGTGATGTCCGACGCAAACTCACCCACCTGATAGGTCACGCCACCATAAGTGTACTCATAGGCCACGGCGAGCACCTGGTCGGTCTGAATGGTGGTTTTGAGCGAGATGTATCCGAGTGCGGAATTGACTGTATATTCAGACGAATTGAGCAGTCTTGCACTCTCGAGTTTCTCATAATCGACGCCACCTACAAATCCCGATATACCGTCGAGCACCGTAGAGGTCTGATCAATGTCGCGTGCCGCAGCATACTGATTGACCATCGACGAATACTCCGAGTTGGCATTGTTCGACGGAACGTTCTGTCCCATCGGCGCCCACAGCGGATTGGATATCTTTGCATTCTCACCGAGGTCGGTCAAAGCGATGATGTTTCGGGTGTTGGTTGTGGTTCCCGTCTTGTTGGTAACCCATATTTCCACACGGTTGATGTTGATACCCGTAGCCACGGTAGGCAGTGTCTGCATGCCGGCATCATACTTGTCGCGGAAATACTGAGAAAGGAAGAAGTGGCGGTTTTCCTCATAATTGGCCACGTCTATCTCGAAAGGTGTGAGCTGCGCGCCGCCCTTCGACGACACACTTGTGGTGGACGACTTCTTCTGCGAGCCCACGAGCTGCAGCTTGAGTTTGCCGAACTGCAGGTCGGTGCGTATACCGAAGAGCGACGAAGCGCCCTTCACGAGCGACGAATTGGACGGAAACGATATGTTACCGGCCTCAACGAGTTTTATAATCTCGTCTTCCTTGCCGTCGTATTTGAGCTTGAGGTTCTGCGAGTCGAAGTCGAATGTGGCGTCGGTATTATAGTTAAGGTTCATGTTGACCTTATCGCCCACCTTACCGTTCACGTTGAGGTTTATCTTCTCATCGAAGTCGATGGTCGTGGTCTTACGGTTGCGTATAGGCAGCGAAGGGTTGTCTATGCTCTTCAGCGTGGCACCGAACTTAAGCTCGGCCGTACCCTGCGTCTTGATGCGCACGCCTCCCGGGCCGAATATCTTTTCGGCCGGTCCGAGTTCGAAGTGCATGTCCGTGAAATCAAACTTCTCCTTTCCCTTAGCCTGATATATCTCGTCGTTCTTCTCGCGGAAATATCTTTGCATGGCCTTTTTCTCGCTCCACTTGCGATATTCGGCCGGCGTCATGTATATGGGCGTGTTGATGTAGGAGTCGCTCATCTTCGAACCGATGACGTAAAGATCGAGCGAATCGTTGTATTCCACCTCCTGTTTCAGATTGTCGGGACGTTTCAGGTCGGCCGCATTCTGGTCAAGGTCATCGATGGTGATGGGCAATGTGCGCTGAATCTTCCATCTGGCGTTGAGCAACGAATCGGGAATGGAATCCTCGTTGTCTATTATCGGCTGTGCCTTTATGGCCAGAGTATCCTTCTTCTCGGTCTGTTGCGCGGGCTGGTTGTTGTTTCTCCTCCGCGGGTTCTGGTCCTGATAATAAGGTACGGAGAGGGCATAGCTTGCCAGACTTACGGCAAACAATGAAAGAAACAGTCCGTATATGATTTTTCTTATTTTCACTTTATCTGCTTCAAGGCCAACTTAACGACTTGTTCAACAGGCATGTCGGGATTTTCCTCCAGTATGGCTACAACCACCTTGGCCGACGGTGCGGGCGAGAATCCGAGCATGGTGAGTGCCGATACGGCCTCGTCTCTCACCTCTACGTTGACAACAGCGCTCGCCGCATCGCACTTCTCCTCCGTCGCAATTCCCAGCGACAGCATCTTGTCGCGAAGGTCCACTATTATTCTCTGTGCCGTTTTCAGACCGATGCCCTTCACGCTTTTGATGAGTCTTTCGTTGCCTGTGGATATGGCCGAGCTCAGTTCAGCTGGCGACATGGTGGAAAGTATCATGCGCGCGGTGTTGGCTCCTACGCCCGACACGGTGATGAGCAACCGGTAGACCTCACGTTCCTGCTTCGATACGAATCCGTAGAGCGTGAACGAATCGTCGCGTCCGCCGGCCACGAGAGCCTCGTGCACATAGAGTTTCACTTCCTTTTTGCCTTGTATGGCTGTGTATGTGTTGAGCGAAATGTTGAGAGCATAGCCCACACCGGCCGCCTCCACCACCGCCAGAGCGGGTGTCAGATCGGTCAGTTCGCCTTTTATGTATTCTATCATTGTCTTTTACTTATGTTATGCCTGATTCGTGTCCGGCATCCGGAGTGATGTGCCCTGTACGCGGAAAATGCCGCGCGGTGCGGACAGAAAAACACATTAATTCAAATATATTAACGTATGCAGCGGCGTTTTATTGTTACAGCTGTGCATAAAATGCAGTTTTAACATATTGCCGTCCGCCGCACACCACAAAGCCAGCACACCCTTCCCGTGTTTATCATCACACCAAATCTCCATGCTTTTAAAGAAAACTCAGCAGGCGGACTTACAGTTTTTCTTGACTTTTTCTTGACAAAATTTTTTCGCAAAAGAGATGTAAAGGAATGTTAAATCACGTATAAAAAAGGCCGGTTCGGGCCGTACCGCCTTATGGTATACCCCGTAGTGGAATGCCGTATGATTCATCTTGTATTCCGATTAAGCCCGTTTTAGGGTCTGGTTATACCTGTTTCAGGGTGTGTTATGGTGCATATCAGGCCCTGAAATGGACCGTATCACGTGCCAATATGGTGCTTATCGCAGGACGAAAGAATTATCTTCAAACATAAGCCACTGACACTCAACAAATTGCATAAGCCTCTTATTTTTCGCGAATTTGCGTCCGAAGGAGCTTCAGCCCGCAAATACTCGCTTATTTTTCGGGGTAGAACTGAAAACTCGGACGGAAAAATCGCAGAATAATGAAAATCTGTAAGTAGCCCATATTACCATCATCTCAACAGAAGAAAACAATGCTGATTCAAGGTTGGAGGCGCATTTTTTATTCAAACCAATTACCACATTATTTCTATTGAGCTGAAGACGACGTAGCGACTCACTTAAGAAAACACAGCAAAAACATATCCGTCCCGACACACGTAATCGTAGTCGGGACGGATATATAATAATGTATGAGGTCCGGCAACGTACGGCTGACCTTTCATCAGACGTAGCGCGATACCTTCAACTGATTGTCAGATAAAGAGATTTACACCTGCATTGTCGGCACGGTCCATGTATGTGGCCACACCGCCTACGGTCACTCCGTCGATGAGTTCCTCACGGCTGATGCCCATCATGTCCATGGTCATCTGGCAGGCTATCAGTTCCACACCGTTGTCCATGGCCTGCTGCATGAGCTCTTCGAGCTGCGATATGTTCTTCTTGCGCATGATGTGGCGCATCAGAAGGTCGCCCATGCCAAACATGCTCAGTTTGGAGAGATGCAGTTTTGTTGAGTCTGACGGCAGCATCCACGCAAACATACGCGAGAAGAAGTCCTTGGCAACACTCGGTTTGTTGCGTTTCTTTATGACGTTCAGGCCCCAGAAGGTGAAGAATATCGTCACCTTGCCACCCGTTGCAGCCGCTCCGTTGGCCAGCACGAATGTGGCAAGCGCGCGGTCGAGATTGTCGCTGAACATGATGAGTGTCTTGTCGCGGCGTGCGCCCTGTGCCGGTGTCTCAGGCGCAGAGCATGCCTCCTGCTTCTGTATCACGACTGTATGATAACCGTTGGCCGACTCTTTCGAAACGAATCTGTTGCCCGTAGAGCGGCACCATGATTCGGCATCGCGTGCGAATCCCGGGTCGGTGGCCTTCACCTCCACCATCTGTCCGGCAGCCATACCGTCCATTGTCTGTTTCAGACGCATTATCGGACCGGGACACTGCAGGCCACATGCGTCGAGCTGAACCATGTTGCCGCAGCTTTCCGGACGGTTTGTGTCACACGTGCACGGCTGTTCTGCCACCGACTCCACCTTCTGTGTGGCAAGCGCATAGGTCTTGTATCCACCCGAGAGATTTCTCACCTGCTTGTAGCCGCGGCCGAGAAGAATCTGCTGCGCCAGATATCCACGCAGTCCGACTGCACAGAACACCACGATGTCGTCTTCCTTTCCGAGCTCTCCGAGACGTCCGCGCAGGTCGTCGAGCGGTATGTTCACCGCTCCGTCTATCGTACCGAGGGCATACTCCTCCGGCGTACGCACGTCCACCAGTCGCACGGCCGATGTATCGGCAGCAGCAAGCTCGCGCCATGTAATAATGGGCATCACCTTGTCCAACGTATTGCATGCCACATAGCCGGCAATGGCAACAGGGTCCTTGGCCGAGGCAAACGGCGGCGCGTAGGCCTGTTCGGTCTTCACGAGATCGCGCACGGTGCCGCCCTGCTTTATGAGCATGGCTATCTCGTCAATGCGTTTGTCCACACCTTCCACGCCCACACACTGCGCTCCGTAGATGCGTCCGGTGTCGGGGGCAAAGGTGAGTTTCAGTGTGATATTGAACGCTCCGGGATAATAACCGGCATGCGACGAAGATGTGGTGACCGATGTCAGATATGGTACACCCATGCGTTTGAGGTGCTTGGCAGCCAGTCCGGTGGCGCCTACCGTTATGTCGAACACCTTGGCAATGGACGTTCCGATGGCGCCCTCATACTCCTCGCGGTTGCCGAACACCATATTGTCGGCTGCTATGCGCGCCTGACGGTTGGCAGGACCGGCCAGATAGTTGAGCCACGGACCACCAGCTATGGGATGTTCGTACTCTATTGCGTCGCCCACGGCGTAAACGTCGGGTGATGATGTCTGCAGATATTTGTTCACCTTTATGCCGCGCGCTCCCAGCTCTATGCCAGCTTCCTTGGCCAGCGAGGTAGAAGGACGCACGCCGATGGACAGCAGCACGAGGTCGGCTGTGAGCGTCTCGCCAGTGTTGAGGAACACTTTGATGCGGCCTTCTTCCTGCGCGAACTTCTCAACACCCTTCCCCAGCAGCAGTCCTACGCCTTTGTCCATGAGATGACGGTGCACGTGTGAGGCAATGGAGAAATCGACAGGAGCCATCACCTGGTCGGCCATCTCGACTATAGACACCGCAGCGCCGGCATGATGAAGGTTTTCTGCCATCTCCAGACCTATGAAACCACCGCCTACAACTACGGCGTGGTTCACACGATGAGTGGTGAGATACTGATGTATGCGGTCGGTATCATCCACGTTGCGCAGGGTGAATATGCCTTCGGTGTCGATGCCCTCGAGTGGCGGACGCACAGGATCGGCGCCCGGCGAGAGCAGCAGACGGTCGTAGGTCTCGGTGTATGTGGTGCCGTCGGCGCGTCTTATGCTCACCTCATGCCTGGCAGTGTCGATGGCCAATGCCTCGTTCTGCGTGCGCACGTCTATGTTGAAACGGCGGGAGAAGGCCTCCGGCGTCTGCACGAACAACTTGTCGCGGCTCTTTATGACACCACCTATATAATAAGGAAGACCACAGTTTGCATACGATATATATTTACCTTTGTCGATGAGAACTATCTCAGCGTTCTCGTCAGCTCGTCTTATGCGTGCCGCCGCGGTGGCTCCGCCGGCGACTCCGCCAATGATTACATGTTTCATAGTTTTGAAAAATTAGCGCCGTAAAGATAATATATTATTCCATAAAAACAATAAACCGCCACACAAATTCTACATCCCGGCAGTTGCCTGTCCGACATGATTTCTGCCCCTTATCGTATTCCGGCTGAGCTTTTATAGTATATGCGACATATATACAAACATGTCTCATAATGCCATACACAGACCTGTAAGAATGCATAAAAATAAACTACACAACACGTCTGATGCCCCGCCGACACATCAAAAGGGCTTTACGGTAATGCGGAAAAAGCTTTTCCGAAGCGCAAGAAAGGCACCGACGAATCGATAAAACAATAAAAACATTGTGTGGCAACGCATTACATTCATTCCTCAAAGCTCACAAATTTGCGGTCACATGCCACTGTCAACGCAAAAAGCGCATTATCACGGGGCTGACGTTGCATAAATATGCAGAGGCGGAACACAGGATGTGTATATTTATGCAACTGCATGGCATCCGGCCTTTGTGCCTTATATACGTGGTCTTACGGACGTGCACAATATATGGCAGAAAAATTGACATGTGATAAAGAAGACATAAACAAACTAAAAAAATATTTTCTCAGATGCGGCTTTTTCAATATTTTTGTAACTTTGCGTGAGATAAATATGCACTGTCCGCGGCATGAAACACAGGCAATGCCAGCAAAGGAAGTGCGGAAACAGGATACAAACACAATTTATAAACACAAGAAAAGATGAAAAAGATCAGAGCAGCCGTAGTGGGATACGGCAACATCGGACACTACACAGTACAGGCACTTGAGGCTTCCTCAGACTTCGAAATAGCAGGAATAGTACGCCGCAACGGCGCAGAAAACAAACCGGCAGAGCTCGCCGCATACGATGTGGTGAAGGACATTACCGAACTGAAAGACGTAGACGTGGCCATTCTTGCCACACCGACACGCAGCTGTGAGGAATACGCAAAGAAAATACTGGCCATGGGTATCAACACTGTGGACAGCTTCGACATACATACTTCCATTCTCGACTACCGCAACGCGCTCATGCCTATATGCAAGGAGCACGGCACAGTGGCTGTTATTGCAGCCGGCTGGGATCCGGGTTCGGACTCTATCGTGCGCACTCTGATGCAGAGCCTCGCACCGAAAGGACTGAGCTACACCAACTTCGGACCGGGTATGTCTATGGGACACAGCGTATGCGTTAGAGGTAAGGAGGGCGTGAAGAACGCTCTGTCTATGACCATTCCGAAGGGCGAAGGACTGCACCGCCGCATGGTGTACGTAGAGCTTGAGGAAGGTGCAAGCCTCGAGGAAGTGACAAAGGTCATAAAGGCAGACCCATACTTCGCAAGCGATGAGACACACGTGTTCGCAGTTCCGTCAGTTGACGACGTGCGCGACATGGGCCACGGCGTGAACCTCGTACGCAAGGGTGTGAGCGGAAAGACACAGAACCAGCGTATGGAATTCAACATGAGCATCAACAATCCGGCACTCACAGGCCAGGTGCTCGTGAACGTTGCACGCGCCTCTATGCGCCAGCAGCCGGGATGCTACACCATGATTGAGATTCCGGTGATAGACATGCTCGAAGGCGACCGCGAAGAACTCATATCACATCTTGTATAATGCCACACAACTAAGATGTGAAAGCCGGCAGGCGGACAGTCATGTTGCTGCCGCCTGCCGGTTCATTTTTTATTGGGGAACCATACTAACAAACAATCCGCAGGCAACATACGCAAACACAATACCATCAGCAGAAGATGAAGAAGACAACAAACACAATAGCTGCCACACTGCTCTGCACGGCAATGGCCCTGACCTTTGCTTCGGCCACACAAAACAAAGGGGCCATAAGCAAGAAGGGCAGCACCACCGTGGTGAACACCACATCCATAGCCAAAAGCGTAAAAGGATACGGCGGAACAACACCGCTGAAAATATACATCAGCAACAACAAGATAACAAAAATAGAGACGCTGGCAAACAACGAGGCGCCGGGCTTTTTCGCAAGAGCGAAAAAACTGCTGTCGGCATACATAGGCAAAGACCCGAAAACCGCAGCAAAGATGAAGGTGGACGCCGTGAGTGGAGCCACATATTCATCGGATGCGCTCATCGGCAATATGAAAAAGGGACTGGAATACTACAATTCAGCCAAATAGACTGCCAGAGGAACGCACTCTGCATCCGCAACCTCTATGGCAGCACGCCGTACATGTAACATAATTGTAACGCCATTGCAACAGATGTGAACAGTCTTATGCATAATTTTGCAGAAAACAAAAAGCCAAAATGGAACATAAAAACAGAATTCTTGTTGTGGACGACGAGCAGGACCTGCTCGAAATTCTGAAATTCAATCTTGAGACTGAAGGATATGAGGTATCTACCGCATGCTCGGCCGAAGAAGCGCTGACGCTCAACGTGTGCAGCTTCGACCTGCTGCTGCTCGACGTGATGATGGGTGGCATGTCGGGCTTCGCAATGGCAAAAAGACTGAAGACCGACCCGGCCACAGCACACATACCAATAATCTTCCTCACAGCTCGTGACACGGAGAACGACACCGTCACGGGATTCAATCTCGGTGCTGACGACTACATATCAAAACCATTCTCCATCCGTGAAGTGCTCGTACGGGTACGTGCCGTGCTCAGACGCACAGCCTCACCTTCCGAACAGCAGGCGCCACAAGTGATACACTATCAGGGCATCGAGATGAATCTTGGCAAGAAAACTGTAAGCATCGACGGAGAGGAGATACCGTTCACAAAGACCGAATTCGAACTGCTGCATCTGCTGCTTGAGGAGCGCGGACGCGTATTCTCACGCCAGGAACTTATCGATCGCATATGGCCTAAGGACGTGCTCGTGCTCGACCGTACCGTCGATGTAAACATAACACGACTGCGCAAAAAGATAGGCAGATTCTCAAAATGTATTGTCACCCGACTCGGATTCGGCTATTATTTCGATGCTTAGACCATTAAACCAGAACATAATGATATCACGGTGTATCAGGAACATTAGCGTTGGCAACAGGATTTACTTCAGCGTGCTGTCCGTATTCCTGCTTTTCGCCATTGCGTTCATCGTATTCCAGCAGGTGCGAGAGAATCAGTATAAGATAGAAACGCTAGACATGAGGCTGCAGGACTACAACGAGCGAATGAACGAATGGATGAACTACACCGACAGTATCAACGAACACACCCTCAACATTTATGTCCGGAGTCATGGGTTCACAGGCCTCAGAGTGACTCTGATAGAGAAAAACGGTAAGGTGGTTTACGACAGCAACCTGAGCAGTTACACCAACGTAATAAACCATTCCGACCGCCCAGAGGTGATAGACGCATTGAGAAGAGGACACGGTTCCACAATAGACAGAAGCAGCAAGACCGTGGAGGGCAACTTCTTCTACTCTGCCACATACTTTAAGGACAAGGGAATCATCATACGCAGCGCCCTGCCCTATGACGACAATCTGTCTAAATCGCTGCAGGCCGACCAGCATTACATCTGGTTTGCAATTACGGCCATGGTTCTGCTCACGCTCATTCTCTATCATTTCATAAGCAGACTGGGTGCCAACATCACCAAACTGAAAATATTCGCAAGCCGTGCCGACAACAACGAATCGCTCGACACGGAGGATCTGGCAGACTTCCCGGACGATGAATTGGGCGAGATTGCCGAACGTATAATAAAGATATACAAACGTCTGCAGAGCACACGCGAGGAACAGAACATTCTGAAACGCCAGCTCACACAGAACATAGCACACGAACTGAAGACACCAGTGGCAAGCATACAGGGCTATCTGGAGACAATACTCAGCAATCCTGACATGGACGTCAAGGTGAAACAGCAGTTCATGGAGCGTAGCTACGCGCAGAGCAGAAGGCTCACATCGCTGCTGCACGACATCTCGACACTCAACAGAATGGACGATGCACAGGAGCTGATAGACTTCTCCGAAGTGAACGTGTCGAACATCATAGCCGACATAGAAAGGGATACTTCAATGCAGCTTTCGGAAAAAGGCATGACATTCGTGAACAACGTGAAGCCGGACATCATAATAGAAGGCAACTACAGTTTGGTTTACAGCATCTTCAGAAACCTTACCGACAACGCAATAGCCTACGCCGGAGAACACACTACGATAACAGTGAACGCCGAAGAAAAGGATGACTGTTGGGCTTTCTCGTTCAGCGACAATGGTGTTGGAGTGCCGGTCGAGCATCTGCCACGGCTCTTCGAACGCTTCTACCGCGTAGACAAAGGACGCAGTCGAAAAATGGGTGGCACAGGACTGGGACTCGCCATTGTAAAGAACGCCATACTGATGCATGGCGGAACAGTCAGAGCACACAACCTGCTGAGCGGAGGGCTTTGCTTCGAATTTTCACTAAGGAAACACAGATAGATCTCTTCCATAAAACACCAGAAACCACTTAGGCAAACCGAAAGCACCGTTCCGCGACATTACGGATTGATTATAAAAAGATGCGGGGCAGAACATCATTTAAAGATGTCCTGCCCCGCATTTCCTGTTCATAAGTCTTACATCATCTTCCCGATGTGTGGGTGACGAGCTGTATATTGTCCGCACCGACACGTGTGGCAAGCCATTTCTTCATCTTCTCGTGCTCGGCAGTGCTCAACCTCGCACCTGCACCAAGACCGACTATGGCAACCGGACGACGCACAGCGGATGTGGAGTCAGCCAGAACTGTGGCCGAAAGCGACAGACTTACGTCGCGCACACCGGGGAACAACGTCTTCAACTCGGCGGCAACGGCCGGAGCGAGGTCGTCATAACGCGTATATTCGTTCAGTCGGTTCTGCAAAGCGGAAGCCTTGAGAGCCTCTTCGCGCAACATGGCAGCATAATTGTTGCTCGTTGTACGCACGCTGGAAAGGCGGTTATTGAGCAACATCACGGAATCAGACTGCGAACCCTGTATCACCTGAAGCGTGTAATGGGCCATCTTGTAGTCTGACATACTGTTCTCCGCACGCTTTATCATGCTGTCCGAAATCTCACGTCCCACAGCCACAACACGCAGGGTGAGACTGTCTTTATTTACATCGTATGATATGATACGCGTACCGTTGCTTTCCAAGCGATCCTTCACGAAACGGCTGACGTTGGTTTTGAATATGCTCGAACGCACAATGCCATAGGTCATGAATGCCGCCGGCACCATCGTGACAACAACTGCTATTATGATATAACGTTTCACCCGGGCATAATGTCCCTGGTCAAGGAACTGCTTTTCCTTGAACTTCATCATCCTCACACCCAGATAAGTGGCAAGGCTGATGAACACCGTGTTGATGAAAAACAGATAGAACGCACCGAAGAAATAGTAGATATTGCCTGTCGCTATGCCGAATCCGGCAGTACAAAGCGGCGGCATGAGTGCCGTGGCAATGGCTACTCCGGGGAATACGTTGCCCTTGCCCTTACAGCTGAGGGCCACAATTCCGGCCGCACCTCCACATAGAGCGATGAACACATCGTAGAGCGTCGGCGACGTACGGGCAAGAAGTTCCGACTGCGCTTCGTTGAGAGGAGTCAGCAAAAAGTATATTGTCGCTGTGACAACACTTATGAGTGTGGCGATAAGATAGTTCTTAACCGACCGTTTCAACAGTTCGAAGTCGTTGATGCCCACGGCCAATCCCATGCCGATGATAGGTCCCATGAGCGGTGATATAAGCATCGCGCCGATGATGACAGCCGTAGAATTGACATTCAGACCAAGCGAAGCGATGAATATCGCGAACACAAGTATCCAAAGATTTGAACCATGAAACGACACACCGTTGCGGATAGCGGCAATAGTGTCTTCCTCTTTCTCTCTGTCGGTGGATACGTTGAAATACTTCTTCAACGAACCGGTCAGGCGCAGGACTGTGCCTTTGAAGCCGTCACCGACAATCTTCTGATCTTTTTCTTCCATATTGTTTGTTTTTTATGTGTTTCCTCTTTAATATCAGGAATATCAAGGACAGAAACCGATATTTATGATTTAACGTACAACAAGTTCAAATATGACGAAGGCCAAGAACGACAACAAACAGAAAAAACGGAGTTTTTAGTGATTGAATATTGTCGAGCCAAGCCCTATACTCTACAAAAATAGTAATTTTATTAATTCGCCGCAACAATTTCGCGACATTGTTTTCATCATGATGCACTATGCCGCCGGCATGGCGGAACAGGCTTTTCCATGTCACGCCTGACACTCCGCCGACAGTGTGGACAAACCTTGTCATGATGTAATCTGCACCGTACGTCCACACGGATTTTGTCTTCTTGCAAATTTGTATTATCTTTGCCATAAGCATGCCATTACATTTCTTAAGAACAGAACGAAAACAAATACAACACGGCAATGCCCATATAACAAACAAGGAAATTATGAAAATAGAACAGGCTAAGAAGGAACATGCACACGACATAGCACTGCTCATCATGCAGGCAATGTCGGATGAATGCTGCATGAACCTTGTCGGACCGGGCAAGACGCTGGCCGACTTCGAACAGGTAATGACAGATCTTGCAGCATCAGAATGCTCACAGTACAGTTATCTCAATACGCTCGTCGCACTGAACGATGACAATCGCGTGGCAGGAGCCGTAGTGGCATACCGCGGCGAGGACCTCCACACTCTGCGCAAGGCATTCCTGCACGCAGCAAAAGAGCAATTGGCACGCGACCTCGACAACATTCCCGACGAGACGGAAGCCGGCGAATACTACATAGACAGCATTGCCGTATATCCTGAATTTAGGCGTATGGGCATTGCATCATCACTGCTACGCGCAGCCATAAAGCGTGCCCACGAAAACGGGCTGCCTGCCGGCCTGCTCGTAGACAAGCTGAATCCCAATGCCGAACGATTGTACACGGCACTGGGATTCAGATATGTAAACGATAAAATGTGGGGCGGGCATGAGATGAAACACATGCGCTGCTACTGCCCCGAATAAGTATTGAAGTTGACCGAAGCCGGCCTTCCGCCGGCAACGGTTTCCGCACTGACATTCATATAAGTGGTGTTCCTGCTGTTGAAACACTCTATCACCGCCTCGCCGTTCTCGTCTGTGACAACCTCCGGGTTCCAGTACAGAGTGCGGCGACGGTCGTCTATTCCTTCATTAAACATCGTTTCACTGTATTGCGGGGAATAGAACTCGGCCGGAATGCTGTATCCCTGTATCTCGGTCTTTCTTATACCATGAGTCGGTTTGTAGCTCTTGCCGGCATTCCAACGCTCCTGCATCTGGAAGGCACACCTTACAAAGATCTGCCGTAAACCGGTCTGACTGACGGTGTCCATCTTGAACTGACCTGTATAAATGTCGCGAAGCTCGTCCACATCCACCCTGAAGTCCTTGTCGTTGAACTTATATGACATCATGCCCGTATGGTCCATATAGAGCATGGCTGTCTCTATCATGTCGATGCAACCCACAAGATGCACCTGATCAATGTCCTTTCCGTTGGCACTATACTTCATCTCGTTCACTCCATAAAGCGTTCCCTCGCGGTTTATTCTGTCGTTGAGAGTATGCATCAGATAACCAATGTCGTCGACAACAAGTTTTCCGTTGTCGCGTAGTCTGTCCACATACTGTCTTATATTGTAGAATCCCAGGATGTCGCGCTCAAATGTCTCAGTGTCCTGCAAGAGCCGTTTGTTCTTGTATTTTCCCTTTACAACAACCTCACCGAGCTTCAGTATCTTCTCATCTCCCACGAGCGAGTCCTCGAAAACGCTGATGTCAGCATCCAGTCTGGTCGTATCGACAGGAGTACTCCACATCGGATTGAGCTCAGAATAGTCGAGCTGACGGAGCGGGGGCTCAAAGTTGCGGAACAGACTCACGAGAGCGTTGCGGTTGTATTTCTTTCCGTCGCGCTTGGTCTGTATGAGTGCCTCCATCTTTCCGTAGAAATCATCAAGTGGAATGGTGAAATTGCCGAGCGAGTCGGCACGTGTAGAGCCCATGATGGCCACCGAGTCATTATGCGCCATGACCGTTATGCCGATGTTGGCCTGGGCCTTTCCGTACCAAGAGTCGATGTGTCCGTAAAGGTTGAGATTGGGTTCCGGCAGATATTTCGGTTCCACCTGCTTCAGGCCGAAACTCTCCTGCACATCATAACGGCGCCATCCGCGTATGAGCAGAAGGTTGTCGAGCATCTTGCGGCGTGCCACCGACCTGTCGACAAAATAGAATCCCGGCTGCCGTATATAGCCTTTCAGCTCGGAAGTGAGCAGAAGATCTGTGAAGATATTGTTGTCATACTGTATGTAGTCCATGTCTAATCCGTCCCTCACAGCAACAGATATGCGTGCGTTGCTCACAGGAGCGTTGGACGCATCGGTGAGTTTCAAGCGGCACACGGCCTTCTTGAACGGTGCGTAAAGGTCGTTGTCGGCCGATGCGCTCAGGCTGAGTGTATCCTTGGGATAGACATAACAGAAACGATCGAGCAGCGAAGCGCCCGACGAGTTGACAAGCGACAGACGCACCACTCCTCCTGGAAGGTCGGAAGTGAGAATCCTTATACGCTTGCTGGAGGCCTCGCCGAAATCGACAGGCACATAGGTGCACGGCGTAAGACCGGAGAAAAGGAACAGCGCCACATCGCCCCCGGCCATTCCGGCAGAACGCGACACCGTGACGTCGAGCGACTCCTCGCGCACGTTCACCATGATGCCGTAGCCCGCAGGCTGTGCATCCGGCAGCTTGAACTTGCGTGTCTTGCCGTTGTATATCAGCTCCACCGAAGCAGGTTTCTCGCCCGGAGTGTAGGTGAAGCTGCCCATTCCGTCGTGTATTGTGGCAATGGGCAGAATCTTCTCGCCGCTCTCCGACAACAGATATCCGCTCACATTCACCCATCCGCTGTCCTCGCTCAGCGTCTCAAATCCAACCACTGCAGGCATGCCCTGCACCAGCTGTCCGCCTTCGGGGAAGAATCTCACGTTGAGTTCCTTCAGATTTTCCTTCGGCCTTTGCTTCATGCTCTTGTCCATATTGTAGGTAGCGATGCTACGGCTCTGTTCGTCGTTGTTTATGCGCTTGCGGTAGATGGGAAGCGTGCGCGAGAAATATTGCGGGTCGTCACCGAAGGCGAGCATCCACTTTGTGTATGCCCTCACTTCGTAATATCCTGTGAAGAAAGTGTTTGCCAGCGATATCTGTCCGTGCCCCTCGCCGTTTTCGAGTTTCACAATCTGGCGGTCCATCACATTGCCGAGCTGGTCGACAAACTCCACATACAGCGGTTTGCTTATCTTGCTCGGCATGTTGTCGGCAGCAGTGAGCACGTAGGCCTTAAACCAAATGGTGTCTCCCTGATAGTAACTCGTGTTGTCGAAGTGCAGATATACTTTCTCTCTCGGAAACGCCTGGGCATACGACTGCGCCTGGGCGAAATAGGTGTCGAAGACCGAAGGCGTCTGTGCGAAGGCCGCAAGCCGGCACGCCACGATCAGGACAAACATCAGCAAACATTTTCTCATAAGCTATACTAAACTTTTATTTCAACTTTTCAAATAATCTGTACAAGCCAGTAGGCCACCATTCCGGCCAGATATCCCACAAGGGCAACCCAAGAAACGTGCTTCAGATACCAGCCGAAGGTTATCTTCTCCAGTCCCATAACAACTACACCGGCCGCCGAACCGATGATGAGCATGGAGCCGCCCACACCGGCACAGTAGGCCAGCAGCAGCCAGAACAGTCCGTCGACAGCCATGTCGCCGGTCGGAGCGATGGGATACATACCCATACATCCTGCCACGAGCGGCACATTGTCGACAATGCTCGAGATGACACCGATGGCTCCGGTGACAAGATAGTGGTTGCCGCCCGATACGTCGTTGAGCGTAGCTCCGAGCGCCGTGAGCACGCCTATCTCCGACAGACATGAAACGGCCATGAGTATTCCGAGGAAGAAAAGGATGGTGGACATGTCAATGCGTGACAGCAACTGGCTGACGCGGCGGGCCATAGTGTCGTCCTCAGAGGTTGAACGGTAGAAGAACTCGGTGACGGTCCAGAGCAGACCGAGCACAAGCAGAATGCCCATGAACGGCGGCAGATCGGTCATATAGCGGAAAATCGGCACAAAGATGAGTCCGCCCACACCAAGGAAGAACACCGTGTGGCGCTGGCGGCGGGTGAATGTGCTCACGTTGTCCTTAGGCAGATTCTGCGCGCAGTCGAGCTTACCCTTCAGTCCGAACTGCAGTATGAGCACAGGCACAACCATCGACACAAGCGACGGCAGGAACAGTTCGCCCAGCACACCGCCGGTGCTTATCATACCCTTGATCCAAAGCATGATGGTAGTAACGTCGCCGATGGGCGAGAAAGCGCCTCCCGAGTTGGCCGCAATTATCACAATCGATGCGAAGATCATGCGCTCCTTGTTGTCGCGTATGAGCTTGCGCAGCACCATTATCATCACTATGGACGTTGTGAGGTTATCGAGAATGGCCGACAGGAAGAACGTCATGAAGGCTATACGCCACAGCAGTTTGCGCTTGCTGCGGGTCTTCATGATGTCGCGCACGAAGTTGAAACCGCCGTAAGTATCGACAATCTCGACAATGGTCATGGCTCCCATAAGGAAGAAAAGAGTCTCAGCCGTGTCGCCGAGGTGCATCTTCAACGACTCACCCACCTGCACAGCCAGCGACTGCACGCCTGTTGCGGCATCGCCTACTGCGGCGGAAACATACTGGCCGGGGTCTATCATATAGACCGTCCAGCACAAAACACACATGAGCAGCGCCACGGCTGCCTTGTTCACCTTGGTGAAACTCTCGGCCGCTATGCACACATAGCCGGCCACGAAAATAAGGACTATCGTCAACGTTAATGTTGTCATTGTCTGTAAAAAATAATTGACTGTTTATGTTTTTTGTTTCAAATACACTCTGCCATTGCCGTTATCAAGGCATGCACGACACCGCAACGCCACCGTCGAAAGGCATGCGCCACCGGCCGCTGTGTCTGAATAGTACGGTCTAAGATGTGAACAAAGATAATAAATAAAATGGAAAACAACCATGGCCTCATGTTTTAACATTAAAATAATGCGGCAAAAACCGGATCAGTAGTTGTCGAGTATGCGTTTCTGACGCTCGCGTTCCTTTTTCGACACGCGACGCTTGCTGCGGTCGAACAGGCTGAAGAAGTCGAAACTGAATCCTGTCTTGGGCTTGATGGGTATGGCCTTGGCCTCCGAATCCATGCTCCGTTTGAGCGCCCCCATACCGTCGTTGGGCGCTATAATCTCCACACCCTTGAGCGTGTTGATGTTGGGAATGAGGAATATGGTGTCGCGCTGCATCTCCTCGGCCGTCATGTTGCGCTTTATGTAGCCCTTGCACAATATGGTGGCTCCGCGGAACTTGCCGCTAAGAACGAACTGTCCGCGATAGTCGGTGGTGACGCGCTCTCCGCCGTCGGTCATTATCACGGCGTCGCGCAGAGGCTTGCGCGACGACATGTCGGCCACCAACCCGCCCGACTGCGCCATCGAACGCGACGCAGTCATAACCAATATGATTATAAACAGGATTACAGGCATTTTCGTAAACATTGTTCAGATCAGGCCGGTGTGCGTGCCGTCCGACTACATACGTCCGACTACGATACATCATACAGTCCGGCCCCACTCTCATAGTCTTCCGGTTTTCAATCTCAAATGTACGAATATAAGCCCATAGGTCCATGCCCGCCGTTCTTATTTTTTGTTTTTTTCAGCATCTATCATAATTGTTTGCACTGCCCCATAAGGATTGTCCGTACAAAGGCCTGTGCAGCAGCAACGACACAAAGGAGAGTATGGCTTGGCATGACGTCTGAATATATAAAAAAACAGAAAACAGAGACGGATAAGTTAAATATTCATCTTGAAAACAGCGCGAAATTCTCGTAATATCCGGCAGACAACATTTTTGTGCGGAATATCGCGAAATCCCTATATTTACATAAACCTCTGACGCACAGCGTTTTGAACACCGTTGAGTTTCGATATATTCTCTGTGTGCCTGCAAAAGAGCCTCTTTCGACCTCTGATATGGGCCATATTGAGCGGTCATATAGCCCATATCACGCCCTAAAACAGTTGATTTCAGGGTGCAATAAAGGCCGTTTCGCAAGACCGTCGGCATGTGTCCGGTCTGCGCTTCATGCGGAACAGGCTTTTAGGGAAGCATTTTCGGGGCGACATTTCTCTGGAATGTAAAAAATGAAATGTTAAATGGCGTGTGCCGTATGCAAACAGATGTTAAAGAAAATTTGCAAAAACCTGCGCGGCCCAGGTGGTATGACATAAGGCACATCAAGCCTCATCCTTGTACCACGGCAATCATGTGTTTCCGCCATCATGCCGACAACGCATCCGCACATTTACGATGACCTCCGCAGGCGGCCTTAGTTCCACATTATTATATATTGGGAGTCATGTTTTCGAAGAAACACCAACGAAATATCATTGTAAAACATTTATAACCGTCGGGCAACGCAGGCGCAACATCACACCTTTAATTTTGCACCCGGACAATAAGGTATAATGTATTTCAAAATGATTAAAGTGAAAAGATTTGTTGCCATCACGGCATTGCTGCTCATCTCGACTATCGCAGCCTACGCAGAAGGAATAACAGGTGTTGTGCTCGACAAGAGCGACCGTCAGCCGCTCATCGGAGCGACGATACAGGTGGCCGGAACCGACATAAAGGTCATAACCGATATCGACGGAAAGTTCAAGATAAACGGACTGAAGGCAGGAAAGTACAGCATCACCGTAAACTACATATCATACAAGACCAAAACCCTCAACAACATAGAGGCACTGAAAGACGCTGAGGAAAACACCATCACCATAGAAATGGAAACAGACCAGCAGACACTCGGCGAAGTTTCGGTGGTGGGAATAATGAAACAGAACACCGACGTGGCGATGCTTCAGGTGGCACGCAACAGCCAGATGGTGGTGAGCAACGTGTCAGCCCAGGAGATAAAACGCACACAGGACTCCAACGCCGGAGAGGTGGTGAGACGCGTGCCGGGCGTGAGCATCATAGAGGACAAGTTCGTAATGGTTCGCGGACTGTCGCAGAGATATAATAATGTATGGATAAACGGCGGTGCCGTACCGAGCAGCGAGGCCGACTCGAGGGCTTTCTCCTTCGACATCATACCGAGCTCTCAGATTGACAACATGCAGATAGTGAAGACTCCGTCGCCCGAATATCCGGCCGACTACAGCGGAGGATTCATCACCATCAACACAAAGGACATACCGTCGGAGAACACAGCCGACATAATGATAGGAGGCAACTGGAACGACGCTACGGCCTTCTCCAACTTCAAGTATGCCAAAGGCTCCGGCACCGACTTCCTCGGATTCGACAGCGGCATGCGCAGCCTGTCGTGCGGCATGGACGGAACTCTGAAGAGCATAGCCGGCAACGGCGTCGACCTCATGGGCAACGGATTCAACAACGACTGGCGCATCAGAAACATGAATCCTGCCGGCGACCTTAAGTTCTCGGCCTCGATAGGACGCCGATGGAAGATAGGCGACCGCCAGGTGGGAATGATTGCCGCACTCAACTACACCAACGAGTATCGCAAGTATGAGGACATGGACAACAACCTCTTCGGTGTATACGACGCAGTGAAGGACAAGTCGAACTATCTGCGCTATTCGGTGGACGACCAGTACAACCACAACGTGCGCCTCGGAGCAATGGCAAACTTCACCCTTCTCTCGGCCGACGGCAACAGCAAATATCAGTTCAAGAACATCTTCAACCAGCTGGGCAACGACCGTTACACATGGCGTGAGGGCGTGAGCGCGCAGTCTGACACGGAACACTCGGCCGAGTATTACTACCGCAGCCGCACAACATACAACGGACAGATAACCGGAAAGCATACCTTCGCAGCCGACAATCTGGACTGGAGCGCAAGCTATTCATACGCCAACCGCAACATACCTGACCGCCGCCGCTATCTCATCAACGACGCACTGGAGAAAGGCGAGCTGCAGCTCTCAACTCCAAACGACATCTCACGCGAGTGGACCAAGCTGGACGAACACATAGTTTCGGCCGCCGTGAACGACAAACACGACTTCAAGTTCAACGACTGGAATCCTTATCTGAAGTTCGGAGCCTACGGCGAGTACCGCACACGCAAATACACAACGCGCGACCTCATCTACAACTGGAATGCTGCCGACAACACCCTGCCCGACGGTTTCCGCAAGATGGACATCCCTACTCTGCTCTCAAATCAGGAATACTTCGGAGCCGACCGCCTCTATCTGCTCGAGGAACCGCACATGCGCAACAACTACAAAGGTAACAACTATCTGGGTGCTGGCTACATTGCAGCAATGCTCCCGTTCGGAAGACTCAACGTGTATGCAGGTCTGCGCTACGAGTATGACCACATGGAACTCATATCAAACACACGCGACTACGAGGAGAGTCCGTTCAGTCACAACTACGAATACAACGACATCTTCCCCTCGATAAACACAACCTATAAGTTCAACGACGAGCACCAGCTGCGCCTATCATACGGCAAGACAGTCAACCGCCCCGAATTCCGCGAGATGTCACCGTCGGTATTCTACGACTTCGACCTTGCATCGAGCGTACAGGGAAACACCGACCTGAAACCTTGCTACATACAGAACGTGGATCTGCGCTACGAGTTCTATCCTTCGAAAGGTGAGGTTATATCTATCGCAGCATTCTACAAATACTTCGATTCACCGATAGAATGGACATACATCGTGACAGGAGGAACCAACCTTCTCTACTCTTACAAGAACGCACAGTGCGCCAACACCTACGGTATCGAACTCGACATACGCAAGAATCTGGCCTTCCTCGGCCTGAAAGACTTCAGCTGGTCGTTCAACGGAGCGCTCATAAAGAGTAAGGTTAAGTTTGAGAAGGGTGCCAAGGAAGAGGATCGCCCGATGCAGGGACAGTCACCTTATCTGATCAACACCGGCCTGTTCTACAACAATGAGAAGATACAGCTCGACGTGGCAGTGCTCTACAACCGCATCGGAAAACGCATCATCGGTGTGGGACGCAGCGAAGGCACCACAAGCGGAAACGAATCACTGCGCGTGCCGGACAGCTATGAGATGCCGCGCGACGTGATAGATCTCTCCGCATCAAAGCGCTTCGGAAAGCACTGGGAGGTGAAACTCAACATACGCGACCTGCTCGCACAGAAGGTTTACTACAAGCAGTTTGCCGATGTTCACTATGCCGACGGAAGCCGCAAGGAGGTTGAACAGGTGACACGCGCCTTCAAGCCGGGACGCAACTTCGGCCTTACAGCCACCTACAAATTCTGAAAACAGAACATAAGGAATTATCATTCAAAATATGAAGAGTTATTATTTAAGATATAATCGGATGTTTAACAAAACAAAAAAGATGGAAAAATTCAAATTCTACGGATGCATGGGCATCCTCGCACTGTCGCTCACACTGAGCTCGTGCAGTAACGATGACAATGAAAATCCCGGTGGTTCTACTGACGTGACATGGACACTGGATGGCGGACTGAATGCCTGCAACCACATTCTCTTCACCGCTGACGGAAAAGAAAACGTAAGCGACGAAGGAAAACAGATTGGTAACGGTGACCAGGAATTCGTATTCACAGGAAAGCAGACACTGAAGAAAGGCACCTACATCCTGAAAGGCTGGGTTTACATAGCAAACGGTGCAGAACTCACTATTGAGCCGGGAACCGTGATAAAGGGTGACAAGCAGACAAAGGCAGCACTCATAGCAGAACGTGGCGGAAAACTCATCGCCGAAGGAAGAGCTGACGCTCCTATCGTGTTCACATCTGAAGAGGCTAAAGGCAACCGCCGTCCGGGCGACTGGGGTGGAATCATCCTCTGCGGAAAAGCTGTGACCAACGAAGGTGAGAAGCAGATAGAAGGTGGTCCGCGTACCAAATTCGGTGGCAACGACGATGCCGACAACTCTGGTGTTCTGAAGTATGTGCGCATCGAGTTCGCAGGATATCCATTCCAGACCGACCAGGAGATCAACGGTCTCACACTCGGTGCTGTAGGTTCCGGCACAAAGATCGACCACGTACAGGTGTCTTATTCTAACGACGACTCTTACGAGTGGTTCGGCGGAACTGTTGACTGCAAGTATCTCGTTGCATACAAAGGATGGGACGACGACTTCGATACAGACAACGGATTCAGCGGAAACGTGCAGTTCGGTCTGGCCGTACGCGACTCAAAGATTGCAGACAAGTCACAGAGCAACAGCTTCGAAAGCGACAACAACGCCAACGGATCAAACGGCGAACCTCACACTTCTGCAGTATTCTCTAACATCACATTCATCGGCCCGAAAGCTGTTGACGCTTCTTTCCAGAACAATGTTGACTACATCACCGGTGGTGAGTACTTCCCCAACAACGGCTCTGGTCTGGGACGTTTCCAGGCAGCAATGCACATACGCCGCGACTCTCACCTCAACTGTTTCAACTCTGTTGCTGTGGGATGGCCTGTAGGTCTGATTCTCGACAACGAGAAAGGTGACACTCAGGGTGCCGCAACTTCAGGCGCACTGAAACTCAGAAACATCTGGTTCGCCAACATGGACGTACTTGGAACAGACTTCAACAAGATATACGAAGACGGACTTTATGACTATGAGACCGGCACAGTTGACAAAACGAAGAATTCATTCTCTCACACATTCTTCGAACTGGCTGACAACAATAACAAGTATTTCGAATCTGCAAACGGATGGTTCGACGCAACAGGATACATTCCTGCAGCAGGCAGTCCGCTCATCGGTGCAGCTTCATTCACAGACGCTCTGCTCAACGGATGCACTGCAGTGGACTACATCGGAGCTTTCGCAGCCGGCGACAACTGGCTTGACGGATGGACCAACTTCGATCCGCAGAACGCAGACTATTGATTTCTGACACTCAAAAAAACTTGAAGAACCGGTACCGGAACATGAGTCAGCAATTTCTGTAAGTACCGGTTCTTTCCTTTGTTAACCTAATATAATAAAAGCGGCAGACACGTTCAACACTATGGTTTGAACTTTGTCTGCCGCTTGTTTTATGTTTTATGCTCTGCCGCCGGATTACTGTTTGTCGGCAAGAACCTGCATAATCTGAGCCTCGAGTTCCTCGCAGAGTTCAGGATTGTCCTTAAGCAACGCCTTTGTAGCGTCGCGTCCCTGTCCCAGTTTGGAACTTCCGTATGAATACCATGAACCACTCTTCTGGATGATACCGCACTCAACGCCGAGATCAACAATCTCTCCTATCTTCGAGATACCTTCTCCGAAGAGTATCTCAAACTCTGCCTTACGGAATGGAGGTGCCACCTTGTTCTTCACAACCTTCACACGCACGAGGTTACCGACCACCTGATCGCCGTCCTTAAGACTCGTCACCTTGCGTATGTCGAGACGTACACTGGCATAGAACTTCAGCGCGTTACCACCCGTTGTTGTCTCCGGATTGCCGAACATCACACCGATCTTCTCACGCAACTGGTTGATGAAGATACACGTTGTGTTGGTCTTGCTGATGGTTGACGTGAGTTTTCGCAGCGCCTGACTCATCAGACGGGCCTGCAATCCCACGTTGTTGTCGCCCATGTCGCCCTCTATCTCCTTCTTCGGAGTCAAGGCAGCAACAGAGTCGACAACGATAATGTCGATGGCCGAAGAGCGTATGAGCTGGTCGGCTATTTCGAGAGCCTGCTCACCGTTGTCTGGCTGTGAAATCCAGAGATTGTCCACATCGACACCGAGTTTGGCTGCATAGAAGCGGTCGAAAGCATGTTCCGCATCGATGAAAGCGGCTATACCGCCTGCCTTCTGCGCCTCGGCTATGGCGTGGATGGCGAGTGTTGTCTTACCCGAACTCTCCGGACCGTATATCTCTATGATACGTCCGCGCGGATAACCTCCCACTCCGAGAGCGGCATCAAGAGCGATACTGCCGGTCGGTATTACCTCGACATTCTCGATATGTTCGTCACCAAGTTTCATTATAGACCCCTTGCCGAAGTCTTTCTCTATCTTCGACATTGCCGCCTGAAGTGCTTTCAGCTTGCCTTCGTTCAGTGCGGCAGCGCCTGTATTTTCTTTTTCCTTTGCCATTTCTGTTCTGTTTTCAATTATGAATGAATGTCACGCCTGTCATGACACAGCCTCTGTTCCATATCAGGACAGGCTGTTCACGACAGGCGCGTGATGTCTTAAGCGATAAGAAATGCTGCCGGAAAGGCATCAGAGTTCGAGATCTCCGTTGAAGATCTCATGCCACGGCAGTCCCTGTTTGTTGAGTTGTTCCATGAAAGGATCCGGATCGAATTCCTCGACATTCCACACACCGGGACGGCGCCACAGGCCTTTGAAGAACATCATTGCACCGATCATAGCCGGCACACCCGTCGTATAGCTTACGCCCTGCATACCAGTCTCGTTGAAGGCAGCCTGATGTGAGCAGTTGTTATATACATAATAGGTGAGTTCCTTGCCGTCTTTCAGTCCACGGATGCGGCATCCTATACTTGTCTGACCTTCGTAGTTCTGGCCGAGGTCCTGCGGGTTAGGCAGCACAGCCTTGAGGAACTGGAGCGGTACAATCTTCTTGCCCTCGTAGTCGATAGGCACGATGCTTGCCATACCTATGTTCTGAATGACACGCAGATGAGTGAGATACTCCTGTCCGAAAGTCATCCAAAAACGTGCGCGACGTATTGTTGGATAGTTCTTCACGAGGCTTTCTATCTCCTCATGATGAAGCAGATAACTTTCCTTCGGTCCGATTTCCGGATATGTGAGCGGCTTGTGTATCTCAAGCGGTTCGGTCTCCACCCATTTGCCATCTTCCCAGTAAAGACCTTTCTGGGTTATCTCGCGTATGTTGATCTCAGGATTGAAGTTTGTAGCGAAAGCCTTGTGATGGTCACCGGCGTTGCAGTCAACGATGTCGAGATACTGTATCTCGTCAAAATGATGCTTGGCGGCATAGGCTGTAAAGATGCTTGTCACACCCGGATCAAATCCACATCCCAGAATGGCTGTGAGTCCGGCGTCCTCAAAACGTTTCTTGTAAGCCCACTGCCAAGAATATTCGAAGTGAGCCTCATCCTTCGGTTCGTAGTTCGCGGTGTCCAGGTAGCTGCATCCGCAGGCAAGACATGCCTCCATGATGGTGAGGTCCTGATAAGGCAGTGCGAGGTTTATGACCAGCTCCGGCTTATAGTCATTCATGAGCGCCTTGAGCTGTTCGACGTCGTCAGCATCCACCTGGGCTGTCTTGATGTTAGGATTGCCTATTGCCTCGACAATCTTGTCGCACTTAGACTTTGTGCGGCTTGCAATCATGAAATCGGTAAACACATCAGCGTTCTGCGCTATCTTGAACGCAGCGACGGTGGCAACGCCTCCCGCGCCAATCATTAACACTTTTCCCATATTTTCTCAGATATTAGTTGTTTTCAAGTATATTATATATAATGTATGTGTATGCCACAGCGTCCGAAACCGTCACATGAAACGGCGAACAGGCCGTGCGGCATGTCATTTCAGTTCGTCCGACCTTATGCCCAGCGCACTCATGAGCGAGTAGCCGAGTATTTCCTGACGGAAGTTGCCGCCGGTCATGGGCTGCATGGCAAACATGGTGACACGCTTCTCGTCGTCAACACGGCGCAGGATATGGCACAGACTGTCATAGAGTCCGGCGCGCTCGGTATCGGGTACAATCATGATGCGCTTTGTCTCTTTGCCGGCACAAGCCGCCTCCACCACATCAGCGAAGAAGTCGTCGCGGCTTACGATGTCCTCAACCGGCAATGCCGAGATGGTGAACTCTCCAAGATTGTCCTTGAAAGCCTTGCCGTTGAGTTCGTCGGCGAGATTGCCCGGCGCAAAGTTCTCCAGCTCACTGCGTCCGCGGTCGTGTATAAGCACCACCTGCACATCATTGTCTCCCTCGCGCACTCCGCCGTCGAGAGCCACACAGTCTATCCACCGCGCCATGTCGGCCTTAGGTATGCGGCGGCCTATCATGCGTTCGAAGTTCACTATGAGATTGAAAGCCACGCGGTCTATATATCCTGCGTCGGCTATAATCACATTCTCGCTCCACTTCACGCTTTTGTCTGTCATATCGTTCATATATGCAAAGATAATGCAAATCGAGAGCAGAACAAAATAAATAAAAGAAATAGTTTTATTTATTTTTTATGCCGAGATGAAGCTTATCTTATTAAAAGATAATGCAAATCGAGAGCAGAACAAAATAAATAAAAGAAATAGTTTTATTTATTTTTCGTGCCGGGATAAAGCTTATCCTATCAAGAGATAATGCAAATCGAGGGCTGAACAAATATTCGTTCTGATGTTTCCGTCCGACAGAAAATCATATCATATAATGTGGGAACTGCAATCATAAAGCGCCCCTACCCTTCGGACGAAGTTGTATGCAGCGAAGAAAAAGTACGGAAACCGTGCATACAAACAAGCCACTACCGCCAACACAATAAAGCATGTCATTCCCATTAACATAACGCCTTTACGGGGTGACGGTCTAAGAAATGGCAGTTCTCACAGCACCTGGCATAAAAATTTCCACCAAACACATCTGTTATATTGAAAAAAAGCAGTAATTTTGTTTCGTTAATTCACCGCTATTATTATTTGCAAATAGCTGATTTACAACTATGGAAAAAAACAAACCAACTACAAGATTACTGAATCTGAAATCTTTCCTTATAGCAAACTCACTTTATTATGATATATTGTAACTATTGCGGTTGCCCTAACCATGAGGGCGACAGGTTTTGCGGGCATTGCGGAAAACCGTTAAACACTAATACAGCGAACAATTACTCAAACAACAATTCGCAGAAAAAGACGCACAGCGGGAGCGGCAGTTCATGGATAGATTCCATAAACGACTATGTGGGAAACGACAGACCGGCCGACATTAACTGGAAAGTGCTTTTCTCAGACGTGTTCAAACCGCACACGACAGAGGAGGCCGAGGAGATATTCATCTGCGGTACGAAGATAACGACTCCTGATGCCGCCAGCATATCTAAGGGATGGCCACGTCCGTGGCTGTACAGCAGAGTGCTGCTGATGTTTGTCATCACCTTCGTGCTTCTGTGGATATGCGTGAATGCCTTCGGCAATCTCAACGCCTTTCCGGGAATGATTGTGATAGGCTCTTTTGCCGTACCGCTGTCCACCATGATTCTGTTTATGGAGGCAAACGTATGGCGCAACGTCAGCATGTACACCGTACTGAAAACATTCTTCATCGGAGGATGCGCCTCGCTGGTGGCCACACTGCTGCTGTTCTCCTTCTATGCGGTGGAAGAGATGGACTTTTTCGGTGCGTTCATGGTTGGTCTTATTGAGGAGATAGGCAAGGCCGTGATAGTCTTCGCCATACTGAGGAAACTCGGAAAGCTGTCCATTCTCACGGGCCTTCTCATCGGAGCATCCGTAGGAGCGGGCTTCGCGGCATTCGAGTCGGCCGGATATGCGTTGCAGCCTTTCATACAGTTGCAGCAGATAACGGGCTATGCGGCCGCTTACGGACAGAACATTGACGGCCAGGAAATGATGGACGCCATAAACAACACTATATTCCTGCGTGCCGTGCTTGCTCCGGGCGGCCACGTGGCATGGGCTGCGATATCAGGCGCGGCGTTTGTCATCACGGCCAAAGCCACGGGTGTAATCGACACGTCAGTGTTCTCCAACTCGATATTTCTGAAACTGTTTGCCATACCGGTTGTGCTGCATTGCCTGTGGGATTCGCCTCTGGCCATGTGGATAAACGAAATTTTCCCGTTCGGAGGATATATAGCCCTGATTGTCGTAGTATGGGTTGTCGTGATGATTCTGATAAACATGGGACTGGCGGAAGTGAGCAGAAGAAGATAGTATAACAAAAAATAAAAGGAAGAAATGAAAGAATGTCCGAAGTGTCATACACAGTATGATGACACAATGAGTTTCTGCACGAAAGACGGATGCCGGCTTATAAAACCGGGCAACGCGACTGTTGCGGAAAACAATCCGCCCCTAAGACCTAAGCAGAAGGGCGGATGTCTGAAGAAAATAGTAGTGAGCGTGGTTTTGCTGATAATAGCTCTTGTGGCCTTCTACAACTATATAATGAACGCCGCGACCTATCTGCGGGTGGAACCTAACATGATAAAGGTTGTCAAGGCAGGCGGCGAATGTAAGGTGGACGTTGACTACGATGGCTACGTGTGGACAATAAACCATAAGCCGGACTGGGTGAACATAGACGAGAGGGACGAATACTTCAACATAACCGTCATGCCAAACACCACCGGACAGGACCGACAGGGCACGATAACCGTGCAGAGCGGCAAACGGCTGGCGCAGGTGGCGATAGGCCAGCTGGGATATGCCACAAGGCTGAAAACAGACGAATACAGTCTGAACTTCTCATCGTCGGGAGGCAGCCAGAAGCTCAAACTGGACACAGACGGATGTGCACTGCAGAAGGATTGCCCCGACTGGATAAGCGTGGACGAAGAGAAGGACGGCACATTGAGCATAAAATGTGACGAGAACGACGACGAATACCGCACAGGAACAATAGTTCTCAGCGAGGACAACGTGTCGCAGTCTGTATTTGTAGTGCAGGGAGGAACCTGCAATGTTTGCCACGGCGAGGGCGATAAGACATGCAGCTATTGTCTGGGAACGGGCAGCTCAGGGTTCGGATGGTACAGTACGACATGTATGTGGTGCGGCGGAAAAGGAAAACTGGAGTGCAGCACATGCAACGGAACAGGCAAAAGAGACGAATAGAAAATGGCGCGGGGCGTTATCGGCACAGACTGATGCACTCCGCGCTTTCTGTATGGAATTGTCTGATGCATGATATATTCTGACTCTGTAGAAATAATGCCGGGATTCATTCTAATTCATAAAACACGATGAAAGTCCATAAACACTCTGACAATACGGAGCGGCATAACAGTGGCAGCACATTTATTCATGTAAGAACAGACAGGCATTGCCATAGACCGTGAGTTGTCCACATAAGACAGCACACCTAAATACAGCTTTTCCACTCATGCACCCGTGCATGGATTTCTCATGAAAAACAGGGAGAGGATTCAGAAAACTCAAGAGAAAGACTCACCCGATTTCTTGACTTTTTTTTGACAAAAAATTTTCGCAAAAGAGATGTTAATCAATGTTAAACACACCACATTCAAGGCTCTTTACATCCGATGCCTGCCATCCCCTACCCTGTATGGTCACGCCGGAGATTCTGTCCGTCACTCTCATTAAGCCCATTTGAGGGGCTGATAAACTCTGTTTCAGGGGCTGATATCGCCCGTATCATGCCCTGAAACGGGCATAATCAGACTCTAAAACGGTGCTTATTGCATGACGAAAAAGTCGTCGTAATTATAAATTATTGATTTTCAACGTTTTGCGCAAGGTCCTGATTTTTCGCGAATTTGCAGCCGAAGGAGAGTCCGCCCGCAAATCCGCGAAAAATAAACGGGGTAGAACAGAAAACTCAGACAGAAAATCGCAGGATGCAAGGGGTGCGGGAATACCTTTTCGGATGTCCTGTCCAAGCGAAGGTGGAAACGATGATTTTGGACAGACAACAGCAGTCTTTTTATTCAAGCCATTCCCCACAGTATTTCCACCGGGCACGTATATACAACAGCATATGCACGGACGGCATGACGGAAAGACTTAGCGTATTGTGCAGGATGTACGGTCTGACATACGACATCCGCCTGCGGTGGCACGGCACACCGCACATAACGACAAAAGGGGCTGACCTCACGGCCGCCCCTTTCCTTTAATGAAGAAACATTCTTATGAAAATATTGATTATTTCAGCGCGTCTGCTGCCATTTTCAGAATACCTATTACATATTTGTCATTCAATCCCTGGCTCATGTCAATAAGCGTGGTGCGACACAATGACCGTTCGTCCTTCGACAACAGACTGCCTTTGTTCTTGCACAGGTCGAGCATGCGATTGGCAATAGTAGTCTGCATGGCAAGTCCGGACTTTTCGCGTTTGGCATCAAGGAACACCGAGCGCAGATTGCCAAATATCACGAGAAATCTCGACGAACTATCCACATCACTATATTCTGCCGAACTGTTCCCAACAACGTTTCCGTTCTTATAGACAACTGTTTTCGTATCATTGTCGCTGTTATAAGTTACAACTGTTCCGTCCGGCAATATCGTGGTACGCACAGACACATTCTCACTCGTACTGCGTTTCACCTTCGGGTCACGGCTATATATGATGGAAATGGAACCTGATATATAAGTGTCTTTCGAACGGCTGATTCTATCTTTGCTCTCATACCACACCAAAGCGTAACACCACCGCCATGTGCTGTCACCGGGCTCTTTTATATTAAGCACAATATAATTGCGATCGCTGCGTGTTCCGAAGGTAAAAGTTTTACTAAGATCAGCCCCGTATGCAATTTTCATCTGTTCGTTACTACCACTGTTGGCATTTCTCATCATCATATTATAAGCATTGGCGCTTTCAGAAAGAAAGGCCTTACGCAATTTCTCAAGAATGTCAGCGTCTGAATGTTTGATTCTGAAACCAATCTCGTTATACAAAGTATTCTTGCCGTCTGCTGTCACGAACTCCTGTTCTTTCGTATTCGAAATGACATACTCGGAGCTTTTCTTGTCTAACAGAAATTCGTTTATGGCCTTGTCTATGCGTCGTTGAGCTGATACAGACAACGTCACTGACATTATCGTCAACGCGGTAAATAATCGGTATATGGTGTTCATATATTTATTGTTTTTGTTTTTCAACAATATCGTATTCATTTTATCAACAACATCAGTACATCAGATCGTCTTCAGACGCACCGTCGCTACCATCCGTTTCATCTCCATAATCCATTCCGGCCAACTCCAGTGTCTTCACCTCGTTGATGGTTTCGATGTTACGGAGCAGCGCCTCGCTCACAGCCTCTATCTCGTGCATCTTCTCAGCCAGAAGCCTATCGGCGGCGGCAATAGAGTCTGCCGGCACGGTGCACTCCATGTTTTCAGTCTTTGCCAGATAAACCTTTGGCGGAGCGGGCTTGTAGCGATAGCGGTCGATGCGGCGGCGTACAGGTTTGGGAGCCGGACGCTCGGGGCGGAAGTTCACGGTGTCGGCTTCGGCCGATGCGGCACTGTCGGGCTGCGTTTTGGCGTCACTCATGGCTGTGGGAGGCTGGACTGAGGGCGCGAGCTCCTCACCGCGCGGCCACACCATGACCATCAGCACAGCCACGGCCGCAGCTGCCGCCACACCAAGCCACAGACGGCGGACACGGCGCACGGGTCGGGCGGCAACTTCATCCCCACCCTGCGGCATGCCGGCGTCGAAGTAAGCGAACATCTCCTTATACTCACGCCATTCCTCCGGCACGTCGTGTGTGCGGTAGTAAGCGGCCAGACGGTCTTCCTCCTCAATGGTGGTCAGTCCGTCCATGAAGCGTTGGGTGAGCTTTTTTATGTCGTCAAATTCGTTTGTCATAAGAGTAGTTCGTTTTGTTGTTTTCTTTTTCTGATGTCCTGCATGAGTCTTTGGCGTGCCCGTGAGAGCAGTGTAGCCACAGACGTTGTCTCAATTCCCATTATGGCAGCAATCTCGCTGTTGGTCTTGCGTTCCACCTGACGCAGGTGCAGCACCTGATATTCTGATGACGGCAAGCGTGCGAGCCTGCGGCTCAGCCACTGTTCGTTCTCCATCATCTCAAGCTGTGTGTCGGGGCCCGGAGAGGTGTCGGTCATTGCAGGCCGAACGTCTATCGGAACTGTGCGCCGGCGTCGCAGCGTAGTCACACTGAGATGAACGGCGATGCACTTTGCCAGAGCGTCAACCGAGCGGTAACGGTCGAGTTCGTCGCGCATGGCCCATAGCTTCAGCATGGTGTCCTGCGCTGTGTCTTCGGCTTCCTCGGGCGAAAGCCCGTAATGGCGAGCCACGCCAAGCACCTTCGTCCTTATGCCGACGGCAATATTTTCAAACTCGTTCTGCTCCACTCTGATTCGGTTATGTTTCTTCTTTCTCGTTCTTCTCCTCCCATCATATCATCAATCCGGGAAAGAGTCGCCGCGGCATCATGCTCACTGGTCAATGGCTTTCTGCCTCAGGCTTTCATTATATCAGACGAACGAAGGTGCGATTTCTAAACACGATTAACACACATTAACACTAATCTCCTTCCGCATCCTCTTCCCCACTCTTTGCAAACGGAAAACGACACACTCTGAATAACTGCGGAAATTCTCCGGACGGTAAGAATCTTGACAACAGAAAATCGCGAAACAGAAAACGAATACGCTCTAAAATACATCAGATGTGCAGAAAGATTCTCAGCTAATTGAGCATCCGCCACATACCGGCGATAAAACCCATACTGTCGCGCATATATTATATAATGTCACGCCCGCCGCAATGCGTCAGACTCTGCCCACGAACGTGCCATTTTGTCACACAGGCTGTCAGCCTCTGCTGTCCGCCCTGCGTTTGGCATACCATTTGTTATTATGATAGCGAACGCATGTTCAAAGATAACATTAAATTAGAATAATAACAAAAAAAAGATAAACATTATGGGAAAGATTATTGGAATCGACTTAGGTACTACAAACTCTTGCGTTGCCGTATTTGAAGGCAACGAACCGGTAGTAATCACAAACAGCGAAGGCAAGCGCACCACTCCTTCAGTTGTAGGATTCGTAAAAGACGGTGAGCGCAAGGTGGGCGACCCTGCAAAACGTCAGGCCATCACCAATCCGAAGAACACCGTTTACTCTATAAAGCGTTTCATGGGTGAGACCTACGCACAGAGCCAGAAAGAGGCAGAGCGCGTTCCGTTCAGCGTTGTGAACGAAGGCGGTTATCCGCGTGTTGACATCGACGGCCGCAAGTACACTCCGCAGGAAATCTCAGCCATGGTGCTTCAGAAAATGAAGAAGACCGCAGAGGACTATCTGGGCCAGGAAGTTACGGACGCCGTAATCACAGTGCCGGCATACTTCTCAGACTCTCAGCGTCAGGCAACAAAGGAAGCCGGACAGATTGCAGGCCTCAACGTTCGCCGTATCGTGAACGAGCCTACAGCAGCAGCCCTGGCTTACGGTGTTGACAAAGCCAATAAGGACATGAAAATTGCCGTATTCGACCTTGGTGGAGGTACATTCGATATCTCAATCCTTGAGTTCGGTGGCGGTGTGTTCGAGGTTCTTTCTACCAACGGTGACACTCACCTAGGTGGTGACGACTTCGACCAGGTTATTATAGACTGGCTCGTAAACAGCTTCAAGGCTGACGAAGGCATCGACCTGAGCAAGGACCCAATGGCTATGCAGCGTCTGAAAGAGGCAGCAGAGAAAGCTAAGATAGAACTGTCAAGCACAACATCTACAGAGATCAACCTGCCGTACATCTCGGCTGAAGGCGGTGTGCCAAAGCACCTCGTTAAGACTCTGACACGTTCACAGTTCGAACAGTTGGCTCACGACCTGATACAGGCATGCCTCGTTCCGTGCCAGAACGCAATGAGAGACGCTAAACTCTCTACATCGCAGATAGACGAAGTAATCCTCGTGGGTGGTTCAAGCCGTATACCGGCCGTTCAGACTCTCGTTAAGAACTACTTCGGCAAGGAACCTTCAAAAGGCGTTAACCCGGATGAGGTTGTAGCAGTAGGTGCATCAATACAGGGTGCCATCCTCAACAAGGAAGGCGGCGTAGGCGACATCGTGCTGCTCGACGTAACTCCTCTGACACTCGGTATCGAGACAATGGGTGGCGTTATGACAAAACTTATCGAGGCCAACACCACTATACCTTGCAAGAAGAGCGAGACATTCTCTACCGCTGTGGACAACCAGACAGCCGTAACTATCCACGTGCTGCAGGGTGAGCGTCCGATGGCCGCACAGAACAAGAGCATCGGTCAGTTCAACCTTGAAGGCATAGCTCCGGCACGCCGCGGTGTTCCGCAGATTGAGGTGACATTCGATATCGACGCCAACGGTATCCTGAACGTAAGCGCCAAGGATAAGGCTACAGGCAAGGAGCAGGCAATCCGCATCGAGGCTTCATCTGGTCTGAGCAAGGAAGAAATCGACCGCATGAAGGCAGAGGCTGAGCAGAACGCCGAGGCCGACAAGAAAGAGCGTGAGCGCGTGGACAAGATGAACCAGGCAGACTCTATGATATTCACCACAGAGAACTTCCTGAAGGACAACGGCGACAAGATTCCGGCAGACAAGAAACCGGCAATCGAGTCTGCACTCCAGCAGCTGAAGGACGCTCACAAGAGCGGCGACGTGGCAGCAATCGACAACGCCATCAACAATCTGAACACCGTAATGCAGGGCGCAAGCGCACAGATGTATCAAGGCGCACAGCCGGGTGCTGACGCACAGGCAGGCCAGCAGGCTCAGAACAACGGCGCAAAGGCTGACGACAATATCCAGGACGCCGATTTTGAGGAAGTCAAGTAAGTAACGATAAATAAACAATAAACATCCATAAGAAAAGGTGTGGAAATCAGACGATTCCACACCTTTTTTTGTTTTTATATTTGGTGTTTTTCTATCTATGTTTATTGTTTTTTATGGTATAAATGTACCATATTTGTACCGTAACTTAATGGTAGATAATGTGACACTTAAAAAAATATATAGTCTGAAAATCAAGAATATACACAAGTGGTTTTTCCTTTATCAATATTGAAAACGAATATTGGGATACATTTTTGATTCATTGTTCCTAAAATATATGTAATTCACTTATTTGTACCATATTTGTACCGCAACAAATTAGTAGATAATGTGCAACAAATGAATATATAAATACATAAATAACAGCAAGTTATAAGTTTTCATATTTTCTCTTCAAAGAATTGCTGAAATAAAATCAGATTGTTCTCTAAATTATAATCAAATATTACTCATTTTTTTGCTTAATAGCTTCATATATGCATCTGATCAGTCTTTGTTGTTTCTTGATTTTTATCTGTAATGATTTAATATTCAATAAGTTATTGTATATCTTTGCATTTTACGCAGTGCACTAAGTATTTTTACGCAGCGGAATTATAATCTTTTTATATGAAATAGTATAGAAGTAACATTATAGTATTATGAGTAATCCGAAATCTGTTTTCTTTCATTATTGTGTTTGTTCATATATTTGTTTTCCAAATCAAGAAAAGCAGAGTATTATTCCAATATCGGGTTATAATTTACATCAATTAACTTGTCTGCTACCTCTGTTTCAACTTTATGGCCATTTTTGTAAAGGCTGAAGAATCGCATTTCAGGACTTTCCTCAGGAGTATATTCTGCAATCATTGATAGCTTGTGTGACAACAGATAATCATGTGTGGATACAAATACCTGCACTTTATATTTTTTGGCGAGTTCCACAATGAGATCTACAATGATTGAAATCAAGGTAGGATTCATGTTTGATTCTGGTTCATCCCAAAACAAGATACTTTCCGGCTTAAACTCTCCATTGATACATAGATACAATATGGTAGCCATCTTTTGTAGCCCTTCTGCCACCAGATGTGCTTCGTATTCCTTGCCATCATCAATTATATAAAAGCGATTTCCCTTTCTTATTATACTTATATTACACTTTTTAGTACTGGTGCAAGTATGTCCTGTACTTCTTTTAGAGCATCATTCTTTAAAGGTGCTACATCCATAGCTTTTGCAAGATCAAGATAGGTTTCATCGAACGAAATTTCTCTTTTTTCATATAAGCTAATGAAACCCTCAAATAGCGAAAACATTTCTCTTGGAGGAATGTAAATGAAATGCGGCTGATCTATATAAGTATTGTTGTCAGATTTTGCCAACGATGCCTTTTCACCGAAAGTACAGGCAAGTTCACCTGATTCCAGTGCTATTTTAACGGATGCGGATCCAGATCCATATTTGTATACTAGATGACATAGTGTGTCCGGCTTAAAATATCAAAGCAGTTTTTCCGTGAACAAATCTCCAAATTTATCCTTTGTCTTGGAGATTGACCGTGCAAAAAGCGAGTTAGCTTTCATCGAGGCTGCAAGAATTTCATTATATGGGTTTTCCCTGTGCCGTTGCGGCCAATAAAGACATTGATACCTTTACAGAAAGCAAGATTGCATTCTTAAAAGCATGTAAAGCTATTTAGATATAAACTTTTAATCATGATTACTGCAGATTAATCCTTGTGGGATACAATTTGTAAACTTAAGAAATTCTTTGTATCCGCCCAATTCCTTTTCACTTTTTATGACTATACTTATAGTTTCATCATTTCACCTGTGTTCATATTTTATGAATACGTCCGGACAAATGAACGGACATGGCTATAAACTTATAAAAATAATCTTCTATAAAAATGTTTTTTTATTAATTAGATATGTATCTTTGCAGATAAATCTGAAAAACTATGTATAGATCAGATAAGATTGGTCCATTGGCAGAATATGGTGACTTCTTCGGAAGAGAAAAGGAAATCCGCAAGGTAAACAGACTGCTTGATAGTAGCCATTCTTTTGACTGTCTGTACCCCGCCGCATTAGCAACTCTATATTGGCGAAATATCTGATAGAAAAGAAAAAGAATCAGAGGTGGAAATGTGTTTATATCGACCAGGATGAAACAATCACAGAAGATGGTTTTCTTAACCTTGTAATTGAAACCTTCTGCAAAAATGATATTTGGAAACAGGTAGCTAAGGAATGTCCAAAAAGGGTTGGCTTCAGTACAGGAAAGAATAGAGAAGATTTCTCTCAGTCCTGTTTAATTTGATTTTTGGGAAAAAGAAGATCTGGAAGATTTCTTGAAGGAGCTAATCATGCACGATGAAGACACATTTATTGTCGTTGATGAATAGACTCTTTTCCTGGTGATTCTCAGCATGGGTGAAGACAGAACTGAAAAAGTGGACTTTATCCTCAACTGGCTTAGAAGCCTGCTACGGATTAGCAAAACGAAAGTCTGTTGACTGTTCTGCGGTTTTGTAGGTCTGAATATATTGAAATGAGCGATAAGTTTGTTGAGTATTTGCTGAACAAGTTGTATTGGAAGATCCCTTATTCTATTTCTCAAAATAGGTAGAAGACTATGAGGATAAGATGACTTGGGAAGATATAGACACAGTTTATCGTAAGTTATATTCAGAGAATTATTTGAGTACCAGGTCTGAGAGACTAGTCGAATATGGTGAATACGAGCTTCCTGCCCGGTAGATTCTGAAACTACTTGCCATTCTACGGAATGGTATGCTCAACAATTTGATGACAGGTCAGGATGCTTCAAAGATTGAGGCTGTTGATTATACTTTAAGCAAGGTTCTTGAATACATTATGAAGAAAGACTCTTTGCGTATGTTCCGCTCACCGCTTTTGAGAGATTATTGATTTGTCAGGTTTGTTTAGTGATTAAATAGATGAATACAAGTACCAGCATATTACATCAGCCTCCTTTATCTCTTGGCAATGGGATAAAGGAAGAGGCTGTTGTCATAAACAATGATATTTTTACGTCCATCTTCAACTATTTGTTAAAGGAGGACAGGGATAAGGTCGCACAGTCCAATTTGATTATTGGTGAAAAAGGGAGTGGAAAGACCTCATTGCTCAAAAGGATGTATTTCAGTATAGAGAACAGTGCCAAATGGCTTAAGCCGATATTCATAGATGGAAAAAGCCTTTTCTCAACTGATGATATATGGAAGTTTCATTCATTGCAGGATGATTCTTGCAGGACTGTCTTGTTGATTGACAATGTCCAGTACTATTTCGAGAGGACTGATAATACTGAGCAGTATAATTTGAGGGGAAAGCTCAATAAAGCCGGTGCACCTATTCTTATAGCGACAGCCGACAAGGTGCTGCCGGCATTCACCCGTTATGAGTCTGCTTTCTTCGAAGGATTTAAGATCTCTTATATACGGCCTCTTGTCGTCACTGATTATAGTATGTTCGTAGGGTGTGAGGCGGATATGACACGTTTGGAAAACCTGATGTCTTACTTGCCTAAGACACCCCGTTCTGTGCAGATTGCCGCAAAGATTATTGAAGATTCTGCAAGTCCCGAAATGGATATAATGCTTCTTTTAGACTATTTCTCTTTCTATTATCAGGCAAAGTATGATAGTTATGTAGTGCAGATTCAAAGAATTTTATCGGCTATTGCAAGGCCTGAAAATGGAGTCAATCTGCAGGAGATCCGTCAGATGACAGGTCAAGATAACGGGAAGATATCCCCATATCTCAAACTGATGGCTGACCGGAAAATTATAGATAGGACATCTCAAACCCAACGGGGAGGTATATATACCATTACAGACCCGCTGTTTAAATTATGGTTGCAAACCAATGTATAATTTTTTTAGAGAATGAATGTAATGTTTTTCAGTCCCTTGATTTTCTATATTTTCTAAAAGTCAAGTAAGTGGCGATAAAAATCCATAAGGAAAGGTGCGGAAATCAGGCGATTTTCACACCTTTTATGCTTTTTATATTTGGCGTCTTCTTTCTTTGTTTATTGTTTTTTATGGCTTACTTGTTCCGCAACAAATTTGGTGGATAACACGAAATAAATAATTATGTAAATTACTAAGCAGCAGTAAGTTATAAGCTTTTTATATTTACTCATCAAAGAATTGCCGAAATAAAGTTAAATTATTCTATAGATTAAACTGGTGAATTTATGATTACTTGATCATCATAGTCTTAGCATACAATTTGATACAGAGTAATCCATAATTTTAATATGCTTCAACTTCACTATCTTCATTTATATAGGTTATAGTCCACATTCTTGAACCATTTTTGAGTTCTCTTATATTACCTAAGAAAAAACTTTCAAAAAATACATCCAAAGCACTTAATCCATCTGGTAGATTTGTCCATCATTCAATGCTTTCTATGTATAATATACATATCTCTTTAATATCTGGTTTTATCTTCACATTTATAAACTAAGTATTTAGATAACAGTTCTACCATCTGTGGAAATTCTTGATTAATTTGTAAGACTTTCGTCATGGATGGAGAAAGTATATCGTTTGATGTAGTATTGGGAACTTTATTCTAGTATAAATAAAAATACCTATTGAAAAATTACCATATTTGGTAATTTATGCATATCTTTGCTGTAACAAATAGCATTTCACCGCATGAAAGTAATATTCAAAGATGAAGTTTTGTTAGAATTGTATGAAACAGGTAAGACAAGAGATAAAAGGTACAAGAACTTTTGCAAAAACAAGAAATTTATAGATGGATATATACGCGCAGTGAAAACGATGCATGATGTAGAGTCTACTGCTGAGTTAAAACTATTTAGTTTTTTGCATTATGAAAAACTGAAGCACCAAGTAGAGCAACGAAGCTCTGTTCGGATTGTCAATGGCATGGTAGAACGCCTCCTGTTTACGGAAACTGACGACGGTATTGAAGTTGAACTAATTGAAATAGATAGCACACATTATGGCAACAAAAAGTAACAATCCAATTCCCGTTAGAGCAATACACCCAGGAGAAATCTTGCGTGAAGAATTGCAGGAACGAGGTATAAAGCAAAAAGATTTTGCCCAACAAATAAGTGTGCAACCCACGCACTTAAATGCATTTATTAAGGGCAAACGTAACTTAAATGAAGATTTGGCAATGAAGCTGGAGCAGCATTTAGGCATACCTTTTAAGGTATGGATGAATCTCCAAAACAGTTATACATATGACTGTATAGCCATAGAGAAACGTAGTATTGAAGAACAGGAAGCCTTTGCGTTTGAGGAAGAATGTTCTAAAATACTAAATTTAAAACATCTATACAAATGTCTTCATTGCCCTTTTACATCTGTCGTTGATAAAGTAAGATGGATAAAAGACTTATTCCCATTTGACCTGCTAACTATACAGGAACAAAAGATGCAAGTGGCTGGTTTCTATAAACATAGTGAAAAAGTACAAATTGATGAGAAGAATATGTTCACATGGCTTGTCCTTAATTGGTTGACGATTTCGCATATTTCAAACTTAAACAGCTATGAACAAGGTAATGCTCTTAAAGCTGCTGAAGAAATTGCTTCAATGGCAAATCAAAGAAAAATGAGCGTGAATAATGTTAAAAAATGTTTACAAAACTATGGAATATCTTTGGCTGAGGTTCAAAAATTAGACAAGGCTCCGATTGATGCTTATTCTACGATAGTAAATGGACATCCAATCATAACTGTGACCTACCGTTATAACGATATGGATAAGTTAGCTTTTGATATTCTACATGAATTATGTCATATAGATCGACACTTATCTGATATCCAAAAGGCATTCATTGCGATTGAAGGGGTCGAATATTCCTCAGATCCAAGAGAAAAAGAAGCGAACGAATTTGCTAAAAATACTCTCATCCCTGAAGCCATATGGAATGAAATCTTAAAAGTGGGTTGTAATAGTCTTTCTCCTCATAAAATTGTAAAAACTATAGCGACTGAAGCTGAACGATATGGTATTAGTCCATCTATTGCTGTTTCAAGATATAAGCATGATACCAACTGGTACAAGACCTCAGCTTATCGTTCTCCTAAGATATTTGATTAACATTCATAATGTCTCTTCCACTCGTACGAAACAGTTGGTAGTTTCATTTACACGAGTGGAAGGACTGCTGCTTCTAGTATCAAAAAGGTAAAGGTTTGATGTCATTAAATGGATTCATATATCGTAGAGAAGTAGTTACATATTTTATCTGTGATTTTAATAATTGCATCCAAACAGGACACTATCGAATATATAATGCAGCGGATTCAGAAAATTCATCCGGAATTAAATTAAAACGGGAGGACTTATTGTTATAATCATGTCTATATATATTACAAGATGTTCATAGAAATTCTTCAAGCAGGTACTGGCGATAGCATTTGGGTTAGCCACAATAAGAAAAACATTGTGATTGATGGCGGAAAATCTACAACTGCAATTAGGACTCGGTATGACCAAATGCCACAGGATGAGATTATTGACCTCCTTGTAGTGACTCATATTGACTCAGATCACATAGCTGGTATCATAGCATTGATTAAACACATGAAAAAAAAAGGGGAAACACATAGGTTGAAACATATTTGGTTTAACTTCCCCAAGAAAGAAGATATAAATGAGTACTCTGTGCCCGAAGGAAATGAGTTAACGTCTCTTCTTCTTGAAATAGACAGATTGTGTTGGAATAATAATACTTCTGAGTTACTTGGTTCTACGACAGAGGTTGGCGACATAAAACTACATGTATTAGCACCTGATCATGATGTGGCATATGAATATAAACCGAAAGAACCTGATGAGCTTGGAGCTTGTTCAGATGATTGGCACATTGATTTAAGAACCTTGATTGATAATGTTGATGATGACGATCTTGATGAAGGTGGTGCAAATAGCCAGTCAATTATAATTCTAGCAGAATGTGAAGGAAAAAAAATATTGTTACCAGGTGATAGTACTCCTAAGGTACTATGTGATGCGCTTCAGTATTATAATAAGACGAACGGTACACCTCTTGAATTGGATTTAATGAAACTTCCCCATCATGGGAGTACGCGAAATGTTACTAAAAACATCATTGACGAGATAAAATGCTCAAACTTCATTATTTCAACTAAGAAGAATAATAAATATTATTTCCCCAATAAGGAGACTATAGCCAAGCTTATTCGTTACAGAGAAAGTGCAGATAAAGCAATCAACGTGTATTTTAACTATCAAGAATCTCTTGATATACTTGGAATAACAGCTGATGAATTGAAAAAAAATAATATTAATCTCAATGTTTGTAATGGATTCAGGATTTGATATTCGCAGCAATTGTGTTAAAATAAAGGCAGACATCAAAGGAAGAGGACTCCAGTTTCGAGGAAGTGGAGTCCTATATCCATTAGGTGGAGATGAAGAGTACGATTATATCTTCACAGCTCAACATATTTTTAAAGATACTCGGAGGAAAAAGTTAAACGATGTTCTTGATAAGATAGGATCAATCGAAATTGAAGTATTTGAGGATGGTCGTTTTGTAACCTATAAAACCATTACAAAAGACACGATCTCAAATTCTTTGCTTCCTATTGGTGAAGATTTTCTTATCATTAAGATTGATAAGAGCAAAAAGTATTTTACCCCTTTCTTGTTGGCGGATGACCTCATTGAAGAAAAATCCATGCAACTGTACGGAGTTTCAGGTGAGGCACAAGATATAATTACCAGACTGGACTGTAAATGTGTAGATAGCAAAGTAGATTTGGTTAATATCACTTCGCATGTTGACAATATGGACAGTTTACATGGAATGTCTGGTGGTGGTGTCTTTGCCCAGAACCAACCATTGATGTATGGTGTACTATGGAAATATGCTGCGACGGAGGGTGAGTTTCACAATGTAAAGATTACACAGACATTAGAAGAAAAGATAAAATCACAGTTAACGCATCGAAAATGGAAATCACTTAATTTCATCAATATAACACAGTGTAAACAAGCAATGAATGTTGTTTACGATAGCTTGTTCCGTGATGTCAATGATTCAATATTAGTTAACCGTAATAATACGAGGTTCCCTCTTGAGGCAAGATTTGTAATGCCTGACTTTATTGATGAAGTACAAAACTTATATTCTGATGATCAAATAAAACCAGAGGAGAAGCCTATTCTGCATGACCCTACAAATATATATAAAAAATATAGTGATATTCAAGAATATAGTGAGCAATATCTTAAAGAATTCTATAGCCAACTGAATAAAACGAGCAATAGAGAAATTAGAATCTCTGCATCAACTATATTGAATCCTAGCAGGAGTATATTACTCATTGTAGGAGGTCCCGGCTCAGGCAAGTCTTCTTTACTAAAGTATCTTACCTTACAACTGCTAAAAGGAAAAATGGATATCTATGACGGCTACTTACCTGTATGGATGCCATTTTCATATATGGCAAGGAATTGCGATAGTGATATAAAGAGCATTATTCGGAATTGGTTTCAGGAAAGTAAGTTATGGGAGAAAAACAGCTATTACGTGGAATATGCATTTGAGCAACAAAAGATACTATTAATAGCTGATGGAATAGATGAATGGGGTGATGAGTCCTTACAAGCAGATAGAATTATTCGTAAAGTTAAGGCGGAAACAGAAGCTGGTAATTTACTAGCCATTTTTTCAAGTAGGGAATATGGCATTGCGAATATCAATTCTCCCTTCAGTACAAGCGACACATATACAATCGCACCATTGTCTGCACTACAGCAAGATGAACTTGTGAAGAAATGCGTGAATCATTATAATGGTCTGGTTCGCAATACAAAGAGGACAGCAGAGTTCCTATCTGCTAAGTTGAGGTTGTTACATGACGTTGATCGTATGAAAGAAAACCCCATGTTGCTAACCATCCTTATTGGACAATATCTACAAGGTAACGAACTTCCTCACAACAATATTGCGGCTATGGACTGCATAATGGAGCAATTGTTTATCAAGCATCAGCAGTCACGCAAGTATCAGGCTTACGACTATTCTGGGTCATTTGACTACACAAGCAACAAAATGATGCTTGGAGTTCTGTCAAAAGAAATGTTTGATTACTACAATGATGGTTGCATGGATAAGACCCAAGCAGAAATACTGCTTAACCAATATCTAAATAGTCAGACATCTGGACAGGAATTGAAAAATGCTCATATTGTTGATGACTTATTCAGGCATGATACTCATCAACTTGGCATTATTGAGGAAAGAATAGGTTCTCGCATTTCTTTCATCAATAGACAACTGCAGGAATTTATGGCTGCAAAATACCTTTCGGTAGATATAGATAGGGCAAAAGCATTCATTCAAGATAATGTTTCGAATATCGGATTACACCAAGTTATTCTCTTCCTTTTCGAAATGATACCAGCATCAACTTTTGTAGGTTTGTATAATATCTTAAAACCTATAAAAGCAAACGATTATAGAGATTATTATTTGTATAAATTAAAATTAGAGATTCTTGTAAGATCTGTGAAAGCACCTAAATATTTCTTACTAGAAGAAGTAGAAGAATACATACACAAGATTGAATGGGATTCCGATTATGACACCAAACACCAATTACTGGAAATTCTGCTTGATGGTTTGTATAATAGCTTATTACGGAATCGTATTGAAAACTTTCTTTCCAGATATATCCCTTCAGCTCACATATACCATGACACCAGACTATCTGGTTTGATGCAAGTGACTGACTTGACGGAAGAGGAACGCCAGTTTATTGTTTTAACTGTTATAAATGGTGATGTTAATAACAAAATACTTGCATCTGAAGTAATTAGGAAGCATATCACTAACGATGAAAAATTGCTGGAGATAATTAATTCATATTTAACATCATCAACATTGCCAGAAGTGATAGCCTTCTTTATCAGAAGTGTGATTGTTGATGGGATAGATGTAGATAAAGAAAACGAATTAGTACGAAAAGTTGTGACAGGTGACATCTATACTCACTTTTATCAAATTGAGTTTTCTTTATTTAAAGGTGAGTCTGTTTCACCAGATGAAATCCTTGAATTAGTTTCAGAACTCCCATTTTCAATTCAAGAGGAGGCTAACAGATTATTACAGCAATATTTTCCAGATGACGATGTAGTCATGCAAAAGGCTTTAATCTCAGTTAGCGCACCATACAGAGAACGAAGCAGTATCAGCAAGGATATTGCATGGAAATACCTATTGACATGTTGGATAAATCATCCCAATGTTATCAAGGCCATCAAGATAGAACTTAATAACAAATATCCTTTTAGTATTGGAAATAAATATGATTTGTGGAAAATTATTCAAAGACAAAAAATATCTCCAGATTTGCTTCAAACGATAACAGAATGGGCTGTCAATAGGGACAAAGATCATTTTAAGTGGGACGCTGAGTCTCTTATTATAAATACTATTGTTAACGATTCCCGAATCAAAGCAAAACTTCTTGAAGCATTAGAGGAAATGAAAAGTTATCAGCATATTGTTGTCCATCCTCTCATCAAAAACTGGATACAAGATGCTGATGTTATCGAAAAGCTTCAGCGATGTCTAGATGAGATGCCGTTAAACCAATCTTCATGGATATCAGGATATACTTATGAAATATACCAAGGCAATGATGAACGAATTAAGGCATATTTAGATAAATGTATAAATGATGCAGATAAAGGTATAATGAAAAACCTTGCAGTGTCTGTGTATATAGAACATTACAAAGAGGAATTTGAAGAAAAATACATACCAAGGATACTCAACGGTGAAATTCCAATGAGTGACCATATCCTCGGTTCAAAATGGGGCATACTGGAAGCCATCATACAGAACTATTCAGAACGTCAGGACGTTAAAGAGTTTCTTAATAATTATTATTCTGAAGACTACAAATTTGCTGGGCTTATTATAGCAAAATATCACAGTTCAGAATTAGCCTCTCGAATGCTTAGGAAGTGGTTTCATATGGATACACGCTTAAGACTCATGATGATACATAAGATTTCTAACCTGCCAAGTATAGACGAGTATTTAGAAGGGGTGTTACACTTATTCAAACAGGAAGGAAATGCTTATGTTCTTTGTGATATGGTCTTATGTCTAGTTGGTCACTTGAAAAGGACAGGGAGAGATTCTGACGCATTCAAGGTTGCTGAGGAAGTATTCAATACGGCTCAGTTGACAACAGAATGCACATACAAAATACGATTCTGTATATACCTAATGTATCATAAACTTGATGAATATGTGCAGTTAAATTTGAGTACTGGCAGTAAGGAGTATGAATTTGCCCAGACGCATATTTTCTACAATGATAGTCCATATATTGAGAAAACGATTGTGGATGAAGCCGATTATTTACTTGCTGATGATATGGCTAATTTAAAGAAAATTGTCAAGGAAGACAAGCGTATCTATTTGTATATTGTTTTCTTCTCAAAATATATCAATCCTACATCAGATGCTGCCCGAATCATAGTGAAGTATCTTAATGAAAATAAAGATAAAATTGACGATGCAAATATTCTACTTTTCTTAATGAAAGTGGGAAACCAAAAACAATTATTAAAAGAATTGGCTATAGCCAATATAGACACTAAGAATAGCGAAATGTCTGCGACATTAGCTCAAATCATTGTCACTGAATTTAATAATGATGAAGAAATAAAGCAACTTCTGAAGTTGGAAGACTGGAAATGGAATTATGATTCCTTTAATAGAATATCTATTAATTGTTCACTCAACACTAACGTAGAAAGGTTAAAAGAGATTTATAACGAAGCAAGGGATAACAAATATGAATTAACCTACTATTATGCTTCATACAACTTCATATTCTCAATGATGGATAAAAACAAAGTTGTGGAGAAACTGAAATACTACTTGACTCAACTTCAAGATACTTTTGTTTATCGAATGATTGTTGCACCATTGTCCGTGAGGCTGCAACGGGATAAAGCAACGGCTGATAAACTATATGAAGAACTACTGCAGACTGAAGATCCAAGAATCAGAGTAGGCTTCTACTCAATTCTTTCATCAGCAGGTGTAAAATCGGTAGAACTAAAGGATTGGAGAGAACATCAATATCAGCATCTTGATGAATATGGACATGATATTGTGTTGAATAGAGATAGGAAGTTGATTGTGATTGTACAATGACAACAACTTAAGATTAATTGCTATATGAGGATGTAATTTAACTGTGTCAGCAAAGAGTAAAATACATCAATAATAAACTTGCATATCTGTATATCTAATAAATGAGACAAGATCTTGTTTTCGCTTTTCTAGCAACTTAAAAACAGTTTAGTTTGGTTTATTTCCTTTATATATAGATACTAAATTAAACTGATTAATATATAGGGTCGCACATGGAGTTATTTTTTACTATAAAGACTTACCCGGTCGGTAATGTATAAGAGTAAAATATTATTTTTCCGTTTGATGGTAACTCTTATTTGCTAAATAAGATTGTTGCGAGAATTAGCCGCCCCCTGCGTAAACTGATGACGATAAACCTTGCTGCAGAAACATCCACAGCAGTTTGGCGGAATAGAAAAGTTGATGTACTTTTGCGACATCGGAACTCCCAAGCCTCTCAACAATGCTCAAATCGGATGCGTTTATTTTTATTCCCATAAGAGTATTCAATTTAACACCAATGCAGTGAAAACAATATATACATGATTTCCAAAATCAATGGAAGGGCAAGCTGATTTATGTACAACACCTCACACTTCTCAATGGAGATAACTGATGTCAGCAGGATTGTTATAATCTGTATTATCAGTACAAAGAATACAATAGTTTATAATCCACTTAATATCTAATAATCAGCTATTTACAAATCAATATTTCCCAATTTTGTTTATATGAATATTTACGGTATAAAATTACCATATTTGTACCATGATGTTTGTAACCTTCTGATAATCAGTTGAAGTTGTTTTAGAGGAAGTAAAATAAAATCAGAATAAGATATAAAATAGAAAGCGTGCCGGCAAAATGCTCGGCACGCTTTTTTGTGTTAATACAAGGTACAGTATGTCTAAATACTTATATCCAGATGGTATAATGAACAGTTATGGAATTACTATACGCACAGAAAAGTAATCAGGATGCATAATATGACAAGCTGTGTAACGCAAAACAGATATCACATCAAAAATGAACCTACCTGCCGCGGTTTTTGTATAAAACCGCGGCAGGCAGTCAATTACGCCTTTATTATTAAATCAGATTACCACAGACATAACGACGTAAAGTCTGAGAAAGCAACAGCTCACTGCATGAAATTCACATTCATCTCAGCAAACTTCGCTGCACCAGTGAGGAAATGGGCTGTTATCCAGAACACTGTCCATCGCTCTGAATAGCCACCACGAAGCTTGAATACATTACTCATATCACCATGCTGGGCAAAATTTGTATGAGTAACCTGTTCGCCCTGACTGCCATATTCGTCCACCAACTGGTAGCATGAACGGAACATGACTTCTGAAAGCTTCTTAAGACGTTCGTCCTTCAAGTAAACTCCCATCTTGAATATTTCCGGGGCAAACACCACACCGTAGACATCCAGATGCTGATTCTGTGGCGAAACCACAGTCCAACCTTCTGTCTTGAAGTTGAAATCGGCCAGTCTACCGGCCGGAAGCGGAATACGCCACACCACAACATAAGAAAGACATACGTCCATCGCATGCTTGGCTCTTTGCAAATAATCAGGTTTTCGCGTAAGTTCATACAATGAGAGATATCCTTGAAAAGCAGCCCATGCACCTTCCTTGTCCTCACATGTAGCGTCGAGGGTTCCTCCCCAGTAACATCCCTTTGTAAGATCGTAATACTTCTGATAGCAGTCCTCCGCTATCTTCTCAGCAGCTTTTGCGTACGATTTCTCCTTGAATAATTTTGATGCCAGTGCCAGAGGTGCAATATAAAAACACTCAGATGTGGACTTTGACACCCATTCCTTACTCAGGATTCTTCTTGTCTGAGCATCACATGCCTTGCGCAGAAATTCTTTCCACTTCTTATACTTATAGTCATGATTTTTCTGTGCCTGCCCTATCGCCTTGGCAAAACAGTACATGGCCTGACCACACGATACATGATCGCCACCATAATACTTGTTTTCCTTGAAACTGTAACCTACTGGAAAAATGCCTGTCACTGAGTCTATATGTGTTGACGATAGAAAATCCATGGAACGCTGTACCATAGACTTTACGTCCGGATCGTCAAGTATCGGTTCGAGCACCTGCAATGCGTAGCCCGGCGCGTCAGACTGTCCGGCCCATCCCATCACAATGTCTTCAGAATAATTCTTCTCATACATGTCGAAACCACATGCATGCTCATTCTCTATCCAACGTTTCTTGGCAAATTCATACTTGTCCTTGATTATGGATTTCATCGTAGGAAAGAGATCTGCATTGTAAGGTCTGTGCAAATCCAATGAGGTGTAAATAGGATGCTGGAAGGCTGTTCCATGCTCCGAAATGCCATACATATCGATGAAAAACTCCTTTTCAATAATGCGTCCCGGTTCCAGATTCAAATACGTATCAGTATATTTCATCGGTTGAAACTGACGGGCTTTCGCAACGCCATGCAGTCTGTTATATCCTATCGGGCCCGAATACATTACAAGTTCTGTCGTGTCCTTGTTTATGTTTTCTACTCCTAAAGACCACCACTGGTCCTGCAATACCGCACCACGGACCGGACTTGGAGTAGAATGCAACGCTATTCCACACATGTTCTCCGTATCCTCCAACATGGCGAACGGCATTGGATAACGGTGTTCTTCGAATACGGCAAACTCATTCTCTTTCTTCACATCATATACCGGTATGATATCAGGATTGATCCGAGCACCCATCTGGTTGCCGTAATACAATATGCCAGGCAGGAAAGGATACAACTCATGACCGCATACCTGCAGACGGATTGCCAACGTAACATGATACAAAGTCTCCTTACCCTGCCATTCATAACGTCTCTTACATTGTATCAATCCATTGTCAAGTGTCCTGTAACTGTCGCGCAAAAGCAGTTTACCTTCCGGAAAAACCATTTCACCCGAAAGAATTTTCCAATCACCACTTTCAGTTACAGACTGAGGATTTGCGTGTTTCCACGAACATGGCCAGTCGTTCGCCCAACCTGTAGCAACCGACCATAAACCTTATTGCGGAGCATACACAAGATTTTTTCCGTTTATTCCGAAACAAGGTCTGTTTCCCTCTCCCAATGTCATCTGAGAAGGATAAGCACAAAGAAACATCAAAGACAAAATGCAAGAAAAAAGAAATCTCATAATGATAACACGTATTATACAATTAATATTATATATCTCCACACCGGAATTCATCACACACTCATTTATATCGCAGTCTATGAAACATATATCATCATACTATAATGATTAATATTTGTAATCATATTTTCCACACATATCCATAAAGAAAGTCTGTCAACAAATTAGATGCATGATTTCATTCATTGTCTAGGTAGAGATATACAAAGATAATCATTAAACAAAAGAAACATGTCACATTCCTCCATTTCTTTTATATTTCATGTTATTTCGCACACATCAATAAAAACAGACATCTGACTTTAATTGAAAGTATACATTTCTTTCATCATACACAAACGATATTTCTGCGCTCTATTATCAGGTTCATAATATGCAGTACAGTATGTCTGTGAATTACTATATAATATCCCATTCTATTATAGAAAACCATTATTTAACATAATAAAATAGTATGCATTAGCAACTATTTCAAAATATAATATTATCTTTGCGGAAAATTTAATCGACATGACAAAAGAACTTTTAGGAACTACCGTCGGCAAACTGCGCAATAAACTTCACAGACTCATGAAGCAGAGATATGCTTCTGAAGCTGACATCAAAATGACAGTTGAGGAATTCATACTCCTCACCATGATAAAAGCGAAGACCGATCAAATACTACAGAACATCGCAATCGCAACAGGCAAGAACAAATCTGTAGTGATGAGAATGATAGACTCGCTGGAAAACAAGGAACTGGTAAAACGCACGGTAAATCCAGAAGACCGCCGTGAAAACCTTCTGAGCATCACAGACAAAGGCAACAATGTTGTGGCTCAATATCATGATATAGAAAAGAAACTTTCATACGAACTTCTGGAAGGAATCCCGGAAGAGAAAGTGAATACATTCTTCGAGGTGATTGACCTCATTTCAAAAAGGACCAACTCTTTATGATCCTTTTTTTAAAACAATAGTTGCTATTGTAAACTATCTATGTATCAAACTAATTATAATATATGAAACATATCACAAGAAGTATTTTTGTGTACTGTCTTCTGCTTTGTGCCATATCCGCATCAGCTCAGTCGTCAGACCGCACAATGACTCTGAACGAACTTTTTACGCTTGCTGACTCACAAAGCAAAAGCATCAAAATCTATGAATCGGCAGTAACAGGAGCCGACAAAGACATATCTGTCGCAAAGACGGCCCTACTCCCCAACATCGAGTTTTCGGCATCTGCCACATACAACGGTAACGCATGGGTGTCCGACCGTGACTTCTCCAATGGTCAGACTTACACGTCGCCACATTTCGGCAACAGCTTCTCTCTGGAAGCATCGCAGGTGGTTTTTGCCGGTGGAGCGATACATAACAACATCAAAGCACTCGAAATAAAGAAGAAAATAGCAGAATGGGACCTTACCGAACACCGTCAGGACGTTTACTTTCTCCTAACCGGATATTATCTCGACTTATACAAGTACAGAAATCTCCTGACCGTATACGACAGAAACATGGAACAAACCAAGCAAGTGATAAAAGACATGCATGCAAGAGAGAAGGCCGGTGTGGCTCTGAACAACGATATAACACGTTATGAGGTGCAATACCAGAACCTGCAATATAAACGTACCGAACTTCTCAGTTCAATCGAAATATACAACAACAAACTTGTGACCATGCTCAATCTTCCGACCGATACGGAAATATATCCAGATACAACTCTACTTTCAGACAAGATGCCGAAACCAAATGAAAGCGTATTCCAGAACATGGCTTTCAACAGTTCACCGCTCCTCAACAAGAACAGACTTACCCTCGACATGCTCGACAGACAGAAGAAAGTAACAACAGCCGGATACATGCCACAGATAAGCATCATTGCAGGTGACAACCTCAACGGCCCGATAACATACGAAATTCCTGTCATCGACAACAACATAAACGTATGGTATGTAGGCGTGGGCCTGAAATACAATCTGGGGAATCTGTACAAGACACCAAAAAAAATATCACGTCTGAAAAGTTCCATAGCACAGTCACAATCGGCCCTTACCACCTCACAGGAGAACGTAACACTCAACGTCAGGTCGGCCTACATACGCTATCTCGATTCCTTCGAACTGCTCAAGACACAAGAGAAAAGCCTGCAACTTGCATGCGAAAACTACGATGTCATAGCCAACCGCTACGCCAATGACCTTGTGCTCGTAACCGACCTTGTCGATGCAGACAACCTCAGGCTGTCTGCCGAAGTGCAATACGTCAACGCACGCATAAACATTATATACAACTATTATAAACTTATATACACAACAGGAAATCTGAATACGACAAACAACTGATACAGATATGAACAAGAAAAACAAAAAGATATTGCGCAACATTATCGTCATCGCAATCATTCTGAGCGGTCTTCTCTGGGTCTGCTCCAAGTTCCTGCACTTCGGCAGTGTGGAATATACCGACAACGCACAGATAAGACGTAACATCATCCCAATAAACTCCAGAGTGCAGGGATTCATACAGAAAGTCTGCTTCGACGACTTCCAGTACGTACACAAAGGCGACACACTCGTAATCATAGAAAATTCAGAATACAAACTGAAAGTAGAGCAAGCCAAGGCCGGCTACCAGAAAGCCCTTATGGAGAACACTGCCATGCAGACCGTCATATCCACAACGGCCAACAACCTCAGCGTGTCCGACGCCAACATAGAAGAACTGGCGATACGAATGAAACAGGCCGAGACCGACTTTCACCGCTACAGTCAGCTGTACACACAGAAAGCAGTGACCCGTCAACAGTACGACAATGCCAAGGCCGACTATGAAGCCACAAAAGCCAAGTACGACATGCTCGTAAGACAGAAACGCAGCACCTCTCTTGTAAAAGACGAACAGACACAGCGTCTCGAGCAGAACCAGACAAACATCGACGTAGCCAAAGCCGCAAAGAATCTTGCCGAGCTCAATCTCTCATATACAGTCATTGTTGCTCCGTGCGACGGCGTGACCTCAAGAAAAGCACTGCAGGAAGGACAGTTCATACAGCCCGGACAGACTCTGCTCTCGCTTGTCGAATACGACAACGTGTGGATAATGGCCAACTACAAGGAGACACAGACCGCCAACATACGCGAAGGAATGCCCGTCAGCATAACGGTGGATGCTGTGCCGGGAGTTGAATACCACGGCAGGGTGGACAAACTGTCCCATGCCACCGGAGCACAATACTCCGTCATACCACAGGACAACTCCGCCGGAAACTTCGTGAAGATAGAACAGCGCGTACCTGTAAAAATAATATTCACGGATAAGAACAACAAGAAGGACATCAACCGCCTGCGTTCAGGAATGAACGTGGAGTGCGAGATAAAATACTGAAGCCTATGCCAGCAACACCATCACCCGAAGAAGTAGCAGCCGCAAGACGCATAATGGTATGGAAGGATTTCGTCCCCCAGCCACTGCGCTTTCCGCTTATCATTCTCATCATTGTCGTCTACATGTTCTCAGGCGGCGTGTATATGTCAGCCGTCGCCGAGATGACCGGAACGTGGGCGTGGATAAACGAAGATGTCATGATGGCCGGATACGCATCAATGACCGGCCTTACAATGGCATTCCCGTTGCTTTTCAGAATCCTGTTCCGCTTCCCCACACGCGAACTGCTCCTGTTCTCGGCAGGCCTGTTCATCGTGTGCGACTACATCTGCATGGTGTGCGACTTCCTGCCACTCGTCGTGCTACTCTCCTTTGCCAGCGGCTTCTTCAAGATTGTCGGAACATTCGTATGCTGGAGCAACATTCAGCTCAAGATAACACCCAAAAGAGATTTTGCAGTGTTTTTCCCGTTCCTCTTCACGTTTGTTCTCGGTAGCGTGCAACTCGTCAACATAGCCACCGGCTACAGCATATACGCCTTCGACTGGCAGGCAATGCACCGCATCACCATAGGAGCGTTCATCCTCATATTCGGCCTTGTATATTTCTGCATGCGCCACAACTTCCGCCAGGGTCCGTACATTCCCTTCAAAGGCATCGACTATCTCGGCGGCATACTCTGGACGCTCTGGCTGTTCTGCATCATCTTCATCTGCGTTTACGGCGAACACTACGACTGGCTCGACGGCGAACAGATACGCACCGCCATCGTCTTTGCCGTCATACTGCTCGCCATGTGTCTGCAGCGTGCCGCCACCATAAGGCATCCCTACATCAACATAAAGACCTTCTCGCAGCACAACATGCTCTACATCTTCCTTCTCTTCGGATGCATGACCCTTATGTCGGCCACAGTCACATCGACACAGAACATCTTCACAAGTTCCATCCTCGGCTACGACGCCCGCCACAACGCCGACCTCAACTGGGGCATTACCGCCGGCATTGCTGTCGGTACGGGCATATTCTTCCTTGCCCTCACCAGATGGAAATGGCGCATCAAGGACATCGTTCTCACCGGCTTTGTATCCTTCCTGCTCTATCAGGTCATGCTCTATTTTCTCATCGACGCCTCCGCCGAGAAATACATGTTCTATCTGCCGATGCTTCTCAAGGGTGCCGGTGTGAGCATTGTGTACACTTCGCTCACCTACGCCCTCGCCGGCTGCGTCACGTTCGAATATTACTTCGAAGCCATGTGCGTCATTGGTTTCATACGAACAAGCTTCGGCGGTCCGCTCAGCTCAGCCATCATGACACGTATATTCAACAACGTCAGACAGGCAAACACAGCCGACCTCGGCAGTTACATCGACCCAATGTACCACTATGCCGGCTCATTCCAGACACTATACAGCGAATTCCAACGGCAAGTACTGATGGTAAGTATAAAAGAGGTATATGGATGGGCCGTTATCATCGCCATAATCATTCTGATCGCCATACTGCTATCCGACTACAGATACCACCTGGGCGCAAGAGCCAGTCAGATGCTCCGCCTGTCACAGATATGGAAACATGTGCACAGCAAAGCCAGATAACAACAGACATACACGCCCATACACATACAGTCATCTCTCTTTTTTAATATAATAACTACATAAAAGTAATTTTCTCATACGCGTAGAAACTGCTGCAACACGTTGTTGTTACAGCAGTTTTTTGATGATGAAAATAATGTCTTAAAAATATTTTACCCGGAACAAACCTTTACACTACATACTTCACTGCATATTCATAAACCTCTCCAGGCATTGGGTCTTTCAACCGCCAGACTATCTGCATTGGCCGGCTGCCACTATAACTTTCCAACTTCACTTCTCCCAGATACACATATCCCATTGTTCTGGCAGGATTATCAGCAGCCCTAGCCTGTTTACGGACAAAGAGGAGCATCGTTTGTGTCTGTCTTATGTATTTCTTACCTGTAGGAGATTCCGGACTCACCTTGTTTTGCGTCTCCCAATGGAATTTTCCGCTGCTTTGTGCAAAGTCGTTATAATTGGTGTTTGAACCGATTTCGCGGTCTTTTATGATGTCCACGAACATTGCTTCCAGCGGTCTACCGTTCAACACATTGCGCTCACATCCTTCTCGGTTTGATGATTTCTTTGTTATGGTTGAGGTGCCTATTGCCACTTGTATCTGCGATTTTGTATATACTCCGTGCAGTTTCAATGGTAGTACAGCGCTTAATGAGGAATTGTCATCCTTCTCAAGCGCATCGCAATGATCCATCAGATATGCAGTGACCTCACACACTTCATCTACAAACATTCTATCCTCCGACAGTCTGTCAAACATATCTTGCAGACTGCCATACACACCGGCTACATCATACAAATCATAATACAGCATCAGCGCCATTTTCTTTTCCTTATCCGTAAGCATAGATTCGCGTATGCGGAACTTACAGGATGCAAGCCTGTGTATGAACGAAAAATAGGAATGAGAATCCGTTGACAGCCATTTCTTATTCACCGCACGTGACAGCTCCACGTTCATCCCGGACATTGATTTTTCCACTCCGGCAAGGTAAAGCAACTCATTCCACGTCGTACCATTATACAGTTTCTCTATGGGAACATGCGTCAGGCGGAGAAAAGAAGACAAAGACAATGGCTCGCTATAGTCTTTCGAAAAATGCTGTATCGTACTTATTATGCGATTCTTACGGAAACCATTGATATATCCTTTTATATTTTCCAGAACATAAGCCTTGGCTTTCTCCTCCAACTGTATGTGACAGTTCAACGGAAGATGAGGAAAATCACGTTCCACTTCTTCCCTGATACTCATCGACGTGCGGCCGGTCAACGCCCTGAAACGGTCGGCATAATTAAACTCAGCCCTGGAGTGGCCTACAAAATCAAGCACAGTAAGATGTGTCTTACCCTTGACTTTACGCAGTCCACGACCGAACTGTTGCAGGAATATAGTCAAACTTTCTGTAGGACGAAGAAACAAAATTGTGTCTATCTCCGGTATATCGACACCTTCATTAAACATATCGACTACAAAAAGATAATTGATTTTCTTCTGCACAAGGCTCTTCACCTTGACATGTCTGTCCTGCGCGTTATCCGTAACAAGATAATCCGACTTCAATCCGGCAAGCGTAAACTTAGCGTTCATGTACTTGGCATGCTCACGGTCAACGCAGAAACACAGAGCGCGCACGTCGCGATAATTAGGCAGATATTCTTCTATCTTTCTGAAGATAACACCAGTGCGCTGATCGTTCGCCGTATATACCTTTGACAGTTCTGCCGGAACATAATGTCCACGTTCCCAACGCACTTCCGACAAATCCACCGCATCGGTAATGCCATAATAATGGAATGGCGACAGCAATCTGTTGTTCAACGCTGTATCGAGACGTATTTCCGCCGATATATGTCGGCCGAAATACACAGTGATATCCCTTGCGTCCATTCGTTCAGGAGTGGCCGTAAGTCCAAGAAGAACCTTTGGCTTGAATTTCCGTAGAATCTTCTGATAACTGTCAGCCACAATATGATGAGCCTCATCAAACACAATATAGTCGTAGTAATCTTCGGGAAGCGACAACTGGTCTATGCGATTGTTCAACAAATCTTTCGATGCGAACAGATGACTGTAAGACGCAGCCTCATGCCCGCCATACCACATATCGCCAAAGTTAGGATCGTTCAGAACAGTCCTGAAAGTAGCACACGCCTGTCGGATGATTTCCTCCCTATGCACCACAAACAGGAAGTTTGCACGCTTGTTCTTCTCCCTGAACCGCTTATAGTCGAACGCCGCTATCACGGTTTTACCTGTTCCGGTAGCAGCCACAACCAGATTGCTCCAGTTGTTGTTATACATTCTCTCCTTCTCCAGCTTGTCCAAGACATCGTTCTGATATTCTTTTGCCTGCATCAGGTCGAGCACCGAATAGTCTATTCCCTCACCCTGATTCTCCGACATCCCCAATGCCGTTTTCAGTTTCTCGTCGTCACGTCCCGGACAGAATGTCTCAAAGGCTGAGTTTTCCCAATAAGTCTCAAACGTATTGTTCACCATCGACATTATGTGCGGAAGCTCCACCTGCGTCACCTTGATATTCCATTCAAGTCCGTCGGTCAATGCTGCTTTCGAGATATTCGACGAACCGATATATGCCGTGTGAAATTTTGTATCGCGCAAAAATATATACGCCTTTGCATGAAGGCGGTCAACATCACCGCTGTAAGATATCTTTATTTCCGTATTCGGCAACTCCGCAAGAGTCCTTATGGCTCTGTACTCGGTGGCTGCCATATAAGTAGAAGTGATTATCTTCAGTTTCCGACCCGTTTCAGTGAGCTTTCTCAGTTCAGGCAACAGCAGATTCACTCCGCTTTGACGGATAAACGAGACGAGGATCCTCACTTCGCTGGACGACAGAATTTCCTTCTTAAGTTCGCTCATCATATTTACCGAATAGTTTGAACCCGTGAAAAGCGAACTTTGCGTGAGTGTTGTGATAGGAGTTATCTGTTTGATGTATTTCTGAAGGTCCGGATAGTCACATGCCGTCTTGTCTATTATGCAGGTCAATATGGAATGACTCGCATCAATCAGGTCGTCCTCATAATGCTCCATCTGAAATTCCATACCCAGCTTTTTTATAATTACATTGACAAGCCGGATGCTTCTTTCCACCCCATCCTCAGTATCGACAAGGTCTGTCACGAGCTTCTGGATAATCACATACAGATAATGAGACAAATAGGCTATAGCTTCTTCTTTGCCTATCTCCTTCGTTCCTATATGATAGATTTTCCTGTCATAACTGTCCAGCTTATATCTGAAAAGCTGATTTATTATCTGTTCGTATATACCTGTCATATCTGTTTAGGTCACATCAATATTACAAAAGTAATCATAAAACAAACGTATTCATAATTTTCATGCGTCTCTTTTATCTTTTATTTATATTAATTTATACTATGTTTTTTAATAACATCTTTACTTCCAAACGTCATATCATAAAAATATAAATATGCATTAAATATAATAGAAGAATCCATTAAAATAATAGTTTTTTACACATTTATAGATAATAAAAATATTAGAATATTATGATTCATAATTCATTTTTCCTTAGACTTGAATTTTATTTTTTCATTTTTTACCAATTTCATATATAGTGTTCTGCTATTTAATGAATCAACTCCATCTATAATAATACGATTTGGAGTAGTAATAATTTTTTCGATTCTATCTATATCTGATTTTTTTATATTCAATTCATCTTTATCAAAACATGATTTTACAGTAGATATTGCAGTAAAGAATGCACTGATTGCAGTTATCCAAACTGCCTTTTTTGCATAATTTACAGAATTTACTAATGATTCTATCTCATCTCTTCTAAACTTCTGATCTTCTGTGATATATCCTCTATCTACGTATTCTTTTAGATTTGGAAGTGGAAAAATAATTTTATCAGCATATTTGTCAAGCAATTTTACAATATCTAAATTGAATTCACTATAATCTACTGCAATATAATATAAAATACCTTTCCCTGATATTTCTATATAATTATTTCCTTGTTTTCTATAATTTTCTCTATCATATAAATTTCTTTGATGAATATCTTTTGAGTCTGATAAAATCGATTGAAGTTTTATATATCCCTCTTCTTCCAAAGCTTCTATCAAATAAAGAAAATATGAAATATCAAAATAATTTTTATTAATATATTCAAAGTCCGGTTTATCTTCTATTCTTGGTGCATAAATAGATATCTTATTTAAAGATGCGTCCCACTCTAAAGCAAAAACACGAAGTTCTTCTCGTAATAATTTTGCAACCTGAAGTTCTTTCAAATCATAACTTTCCGATGCTTTTATAATACGACCAATTATTTGTTTATCTACTGATGATAATTCTCTCATAACAATCCTTAATAACTAAAAACAGTTCAATTATAAATAACAATAACATGTACTTTTAAAGTACAGAAATAACTTTCCAAATAACTAAAGTATATAGAATATATTACTTTTATTTTTCTTGTATAATAGAAGAATGTGTGACTTAAAAATAACATACAACTATTTATATGCTTGAGCAACATATTCAACTTCTAAAAATACAGATATCAGAAACAGAAGTCTCAACAGACACATTGCCGATATTGCAAAACCGCTTGATAAAAACGAATCTTTTATGTTTCTATCTAATTCATCATATAAATTTCTTTCCGTTGTCTGTGTTTTTCTTTTTAAGAACATTAATCTTCGTACTGCAAAAATAAACAAAATATATCATTGCACATCAATTTGAGAAAAGAAACAACCGGCATGTCGTCCTTTTGTACAATATATTTGCTAAAGTGCAATAATACAAAATCACGGGCATCGGACAGGTGTATAATCCCCCACCCGCCCCGCGCTCGTTTCTCCAAATTTTCATTAACATCCGTTCACATCTACAATCTCGCATTTAACATTCCGTTTTCTTAAATCCAGCTCCGCGCCATACGTTTTTTGCACTTCGGAATGTCCGTTTAGGGCAGACGGACAGACCGGTGAGAGAAAATGATGCTGCGAAATGGGCCGTTTCATGGTGCGACAGGCACTGTTTCAAGGGGTGATATGCACTGAATCAGAGCATGATATGGACTTAAACAGGGTGTGATATGGTGCATTTTGCAAGGCCGGGAATGGAACATCGGAACAGAGGACGGTGTAAACAGTTGAAAAACAGGATGTTGCAGGATATCATGATTTTTGCGATTTTTCTGACAATTTTGCGTGCGGTGCGCTGCGAGACGATTTTTCAGGAATTTTCGGGGGAAAGATTTAACCTTGCGGACCGGATTTTCCGTTTTTTTAAACATCGCAACGAGGCGCGACGAATGAGTCGGGCTGTGGACACAGAAAACAAAAGACCTGCCGCGGCATGAGATCGTCGCGGCAGGTCTGTAAATATATTCAGATGTGGAACAAGCGTCACTTCACGGCCTCAACCGTATAGCCGGCGTCCTTCAGAAGCTGGAGCACGCCCTTTGCTCCGGGCAGATGGCCTGCGCCTACGGCAAAGAATGTAGGTTTGTCGGCCATGATGGCGGGCATCTTCTTGGCCCAGTCGGCGTTGCGGTTGTCGATGAGCTGTGCCAGTTCTTCAGGTGTGCTGTCGCAGGTGTTGCCAATCTTCATATCCATGACAGCCTTCAGTTCGTTGAGGTCCTGGGCATAGAAGGCGTCTGTCATCTTCTCCATCACCTCCTCGTTGAACTCCTGGTTGTTGAGCAGACACATGAGTTGCTCCACCTGACGCTTCAGAGGCGTGCCCTTGTAGAGCAGTTCTGTCTGGAAGGCCATGGTCTCCAGTCCGCCCGTCGGTTCGTTGTTCTTCTTGGCCTGTGCCTGGAAGTACTGGTCGAAAGTGCTTGACGGGTCGAACTCGCCCATGTGTTTCTGCATGAACATGAGCACCTGCAACTGTGTGGTGAGGGCTGCCGGCGACATTGATCCCATCTGTGCAGCCACCTGCGGATTGCTCAGTCCGACACCCATCATCTGTGTGATGGCGGCGTCGAGCTTCTTGTACTGTTCTGCCGAAAGCACCGTCTTGAGTGTCTTTCCTTCGGGGAGCACCATTGCGGCCTGCATTACCTTGAGGCTGTCGGGATTGCTCATGACTTCCCACTTCAGCTCACCGTAAACCTGCTCGGTGTTGGTCAGCGCGTCCTTCACGCCCGGTATCTTCTCCACGAAGCCCACGTTGGCCAGGTGGTGTGTGCCGATGATGTAAGAAGGCGCCTTGAGGTCCTTACCCGATATCTTGTAGAGCAGCTGGGCGTTTGCGCCCGCCACTGTGAAGACAGCCACAAAGGCTGCTGCGATGAATCTTTTAATCATAATATAAACTGTTTGGTTTGTACTGTGAAATCATATTACCAGATGTGGGCGCGCTTCGACTTCGGCACGTACATCTTGTCGCTCTTCTTCACGTTGAAGGCGTCGTACCATGCGTCGATGTGTGGCAGTGCGGCGTTCACGCGTGCCTTGTTGGGTGAGTGCGGATCGACTTTCAGCAGATAGTCGGTCATCTCGTCGCTGGTGTTGGCAGCCCATACGCGTCCCCATGCGAGGAAGAAGCGCTGCTCGGGAGTGAATCCGTCGATGACGGGCAGCTTCTTGGTCTTCATCAGATTGCTGAAGGCGCGGAAGGCGATGTTCAGTCCTCCGTTGTCGCCGATGTTCTCGCCGAGAGTCAGTTTGCCGTTTATCTTCTTGCCGGGAAGCACCTCGTAGTTGCCGAAATAGTCTTCGAGCACCTTCGTGCGCTTGTCGTAGTTGGCCTTGTCGGCAGCTGTCCACCAGTTGTTCTGGTTGCCTTCCTTGTCGAACTGACATCCCTGGTCGTCGAAACCGTGGCTCATCTCGTGGCCTATCACGCCGCCGATGGCTCCGTAGTTCACAGCGTCGTCGGCCTCAGGATCGAAGAACGGCGGTTGCAGGATGGCTGCAGGGAAGCATATCTCGTTGGTAGTCGGGTTGTAGTAGGCATTGACTGTCTGCGGTGTCATGTGCCACTCGCTCTTGTCAACAGGCTTGTTCACCTTGCGGTCGATGTAATCCTTAGTCAGAAATGCGGTCACACGGGTGAGGTTGTCGTACAGAGATAGCGACGGATCAATTTCCAGTCCGGAGTAGTCACGCCATTTATCGGGATAGCCAATCTTGATGATGAAGTTGCTCAGCTTATCCTTTGCCTGCTCCTTTGTGACCTGTTCCATCCACGAAGCCTCGTCGATGCGCTCGGCAAGTGCTGCCTGCAGATTGTGAACGAGGTCGAGCATGCGCTGCTTGCTGCTCTCAGGGAAGTATTTCTCAACGTAGAGTTTGCCTATGGCCTCGCCCAGAACACCGCTCACTACACCTACGGCACGTTTCCAGCGCGGACGGTCCTGCTTAACGCCGCTGAGGGTCTGATTGAACTTGAACGACGCTGCGCGGAAGTCATCACTGAGACTGTTGGTCGCGCTGCTGATGACTTTTGCCTCAGCATAGATCTTGAGGTCGTCGAGAGAAGTTTCCTCCAATATCTTCTCAACCTCCTTTATCGGTTCCGGCTGTCCCAGATCCACCTCAGCGAACGGTGGGAATCCCTGTGCCAGGAAGATGTTGCCCCAGTCTATTTCGGGATAGTCGCTTATGAGCTGTGCATAACTCATCTTGTGATAGTTGGCATTGACATCGCGCAGCTTCACGTTGTCGTAGCTTGCCTTTGCTATGCGTGTCTCGATAGCGAGAAGCACGTCGCTCTTCTTCTGAGCCGTCTGCTCGTCATCGCCAACAAGCTGGAACAAGGTCTTGATGTATTCCTTGTATGCATTGCGCACCTTAACGGTCTGCTCATCGTCGTTCAGATAGTAGTCGCGCTCGCCCAGACCTATGCCACCCTGAGATATTCCCACGATGTTCTGCGATGCGTTGCGCTGGTCGGCTCCCACGCTTATACCGAACATCATGGCGCCCACGCCATGATAGTCGAGCTGAGCCATGACAAGCTGATATTCCTTCTTGTTCTTTATTGCCTCTACTTTCGCAAGCACGGGCTTGAGCGGTGCGGCTCCCTCACGGTTCAGACGGACGCTGTCCATCATCAGGTTGTAGAGGTCGCCTATCTTCTGTCCGAGCGAGCCTTTGGGCTGACTTGTCGAGGAATATTCCTCTATGAGCCCTTTGATGCGCTTCTGGTTCTGTTCTTCAAGGTCTACGAAAGCACCGTTTGTCGGATGCTCTGCGTCGAGGGGATGGGTCTTCAGCCATCCTCCGGCAGCGTATTCATAGAAATCAGCACCCGGTTTTACGTCAAGATTCATGTTGGCTTTGTCGATACCCGACGACAGGTTCTGGGCGCAAGCGGCCGTAGCCACCATCGAGAACGACACCAATAATGTTTTTGTCTTCATCTTCTTATATGTTAATTATGTCTGTATTAACGTGTTAAACACTGAAAACCACATGCAAAAGTAACAAATATGCGCATAACAGCCGAATATGACCGTCAAAAATAACATATTATAAACTTTCGCCATAGCGCTGCCACTCGGCCTCGACGTCCTTTATATCGACACCGAGCAGGCGCATGTTGCGGAACATGTCGGGCAGGATGTTCTCCATGAAGTCCTTGCGCCGGGCTTCCATAATGCGGTCGCGTGCTCCGGCAGTGACGAAATATCCCAGTCCGCGTTTGTTGTATATTATACCGTCACGTGCCAGAAAGTCGTAGGCCTTCACGGCGGTGTTGGTATTCACTTCGAGCTTCACGGCATACTCGCGTACGCTGGGTATGCGCTCGTCGTCGGCATAAACGCCTGCGAGAATATCGTCGCACAGACGGTCGGCCATCTGTATGTATATTGCTTTATCGTTGCTGAATGTCATATGTTCAAGAGTTTATTGTTGATAACCTGCATTCTTGTGAACAGTCGGAAGGACAGCCATGTAAATGCTACCATGCCTGCAAGCATTACCGACATAGATAACCAGACGTTGAATTCGGGAAAGATCAGGTAGATCAGAGCCCTGATCAGCGAATAGATGACGCATGCGAACAACCAGCCATGACGGCGGAAGAGCGTGCCCATGAAAATGAATACCGACAGGTCGAACAGGTCGCCCAGACAGTAGTAGAATATGACGAACAGGCCAGGATTGATGGATGTGCCGGCAAAAATGTCCCTTAATCCTGACTGCGACACGTAGTTGCTGAAGGTAGGACCGAGCTCGTCGAACGCTCTGACGCCACGCTGGGCAATGTCGGACAGCGTTGTCAGCAAGGTCACGGCATAGGAACCCATGTGCGACCGGCCGAATATGAGGTGCATGAAAAGCTGCTGAAGCAGGTCAGCCACCACAAACGACACTGCCGACATAAGTATTCCGCCAAGTACAACGAGCACCACACGGCAGACATACTTCTCTGCGTTAGACGCCGGTAGCATCATGTAGGCTATACGCTGTTGCCTGGTCTGCATGTTGCGGAACATCATGCTTCCGCCCATAAGAATGACAAACCAATAGGCACCAAAGAACACGAAGGAGAAACTTCTCGACATTTTGAGCAGCATGGCGCGCTGCGTTTCGGGATCGGACGCATTTGCCATGAATATGGGCTCGCTGCCTATAGACATCATTGTCATGAAAAGCGTCATCAGCAAGGTGATGATTATCGTTGTGCGTATGGCGTAACCACGTTCCTCCACGAAGCTCCACCTGACGAGACGCATGGTTCTCGATATATTGAAATTGCTCATATTTTCCTTGTTTTTTACATGTCCGACGTGCGGATCAGATGTTTATCCATTTGTTGTTTATCACATTGGTGCGCTTGAAGAGCCTGTACGACGCCCAGTAATTCAATGCAATGAGTGCCAGTTCCATAGCAATGATGGTACATCTGTCTATTATTGTGAGCGAAACGTCGATATCATAGTTATCTATTCCATGTCCTGCGACAGCAAGGCATATCTGAATGGCCATAAGCACAAGCGATGTGAGGATGAACGGATGGCGACGGAAGAATGCACTGCCAAGGATATAGAAGCTGTGGGTCCACATAATTGTGAGCATCAGAATGATGCCGGCCATAATGCGCGAAGGCGACATATAACTTATGAATTTCATCAGATTGCCGCCTCCGAACACCGAGTCGTCACACCACATACTTATGAAACTGGTGGTGGCGTCCCACCCCATGAGCATATTGAACAGCACTCTGAAATAGTCGGCCGCAAAAAACGACACTATCAGCACAACAGGCCAGCCTATCGTAACGTAAGTCCAGCGCGAGAAATATTTCTCCAGATTCGACGCAGGATGCATCAGAAACGAGATTGCCTGCTTCTTGTGACGTGTGTTGGCAAACATGGTGCTCGCTCCGAAATAAAGACATGTGAATCCCACCATGAAGCCAGACACGCTAAGGGCCATTGCAATTGCGAGGTCATTCTCACTTCCGTTTCCGGTTGAGAAAGTAGCCATACTGAGCACGAACTCTTCGCACAGGAAGAACGCGATGGTCATAATAATACCCATGCGCAGCAGATTGCCTTTTGTATTTTCAAACGTCCATAAGAGCATCTTATGGAAACGGTTCCATTCAAACGATTTCATGATCATTTTCTCCTTTCTTTTTCTTGTCGGTTCATTTAATCATTCCCTTTGTCACGGCATTGAAGAGCAGCTCCAGATTCACCGGCGTCTCCTCATGACGGCCGCGGCGTGCCATGACGGCGTTGCCCTGGATGGAGAACTCTGAATAGATGACGTCGTCGGTTGGTTCGCCCGGACGGCGTGTTTCGAAGACGTACTTGTCGCACACATCGCCCACGGACGAGTCGAGAGCCACTCCGTTCTCGTCGAATATCACGATGTGGTCGAGCAGCGATTCGACGTCGTGCACCTGGTGGGTGGATATTATCAGCGTGCGGTCTTCGGTCATATTGTTGGCCACCACCTTGCGGAACTGGCTCTTCGAAGGTATGTCCAGTCCGTTTGTAGGCTCGTCCATGAGCAGCAGGCGTGTGCCGGCGGCAAGGGCGAAACTCATGTATGCCTTCTTCTTCTGGCCCATGGAGAGGGCGTTGAGCTTGAGCGACAGAGGCATCTCAAACTCTTTCAGACAGTTGAGAAGCACCTCGCGGCTGAACCGCGGATAGAAAGGCTCGTTTATGCGGACATATTCCTCGAGCGTGGTGCGCGGCAGATCGAACTCCTCTGGCACGAGGAATATCTCCTGAAGCATTTCTGCCGTGCGGCGGCGGGCGTCGGTTCCGTCCACCATCACCGCCCCGCGCGACGGCTGGAGAAGACCGCTTATGAGATAGAGCATCGTGCTCTTGCCCATTCCGTTCTTGCCAAGCAGACCGTAGATGCGGTTTTCCTCGAATTTCAGACTGAAGTCTTCGAATACGTTTCTCTTTGTTCCCGGATAACTGAATGTTATGTTGTTTACTGTTATCATGATTTTATCTGTTTTATGTTCTGTGTTTATGTTTCCTTAATAAATGAATTTCCGTGTCACTTTGCCAAAGTGTTCTGGGCGATGAGATAATCGGTATGCGGCTGCATGATGAGCATGTTGTCGGCCAGTTCGTAGCTGTTTGCCTCGTCACACCATCTGTATGTGGTGACGGCGGTCACGTTTCCGAGCACCATGCGGTATTCTGTCTTTTCCTCAGCCATGGCGTAAGCCGAATTGGCGGCGTCCCATCTCTGGAGCTCGAGAGTATATCCGTCGGCCTCATACATGTAATTCAGTCTGTATGAAGGCTGCCACTGCTGTGCCTCAGCGTTCCACCTCAGGGCCTCCTTAGACACCAGACGGCTGTCTGAGTCATAAAGGAAGCGGTACTGAAGTTTCTGGGAGAGATATTTTTCTGAATTGTCATACACGTTGATTGATGCCACCTTGCCGTTCTGCATTTCGGCATTATAGAGATAACGGCTACTTTCTGAGCCGAGCGAATTAAGATACATTGCCATTACGGTTGCTGCTGTGATGATTGCGTCCATAGTCGTATAGTTTTTAATTTGTTGTTTATTCTTTTGTTATTTAGTTACTGTTTTAGTGTTCTACTTTAATAGTACACTGCAAAAGTATGGTATTTTATAATACGACGCAAGCTTTTCGGCGATTTTTTTATGAAAAAATTGGGAAAAGGTATGTATTTAACGTTTGTTTACTAAAAAGCGCGTTATACAGCCATGAAATAGCCATTGTTTGGGCGTAAAATGCAGTTTGACGTGCCATACTGCGGAAGACGGAAGCCGGAAAGCCGGCGGGCGGTAAGACACTGTGCGCAGAGCGGGATGACATGCGGACATACCTTGCGGCACAGAGCCGACGCATAAAAAAACAAAAAACGGAAGCCTCGGATGTTAAATCTTCGTCGTGAAAATCCCGAAAAATCCGCGTAGAACCGTACAGGGAGTGGTTTTGCGCGAAATTTTGCAAAAACAGAGAGTTCGGATAAATCGCTGACGGACAGGCCTTTACATTTTATCGTGATTTGATATGTCCCGCACCGGTTTGCGAAAGAGCCTGTTTCAGGCCACGATATGCACCGTTTCAAGGCACGATATGCATCATTTCAGGCCCTGATACAGCCTATATCACACCATGAAACAGTCTGTTTCGCAACGCAGTAAAGGCTGTTTCAGAAACCGGAAGACGTGCGGACGCTCTGCGGTCAAGACGAAACGGGCTTTCAGGGAAACAAATATGAAGCGGCGTCGCTCTGGATTTAGAAAAATGGAATGTTAAATCCGAAATTGGAATTGCAAACGGATGTTAAAGAAAATTTGCAAAAACGTGCGCGACACGGGTGGAAGAAACAGTGGCGGACATGCGGACAAGAAGGTGCGTCACACCACGGTCAGAGATTGTGATGAAGCCAACGGCCGCGGAAAAGACGCACAAGGAACAGTATGCCGCGGAACGTAAGCTCGAGTGCCATGGCCGTCCACACACCCCGAAGACCGTATGTCGGAGCAAGCAAGGCCGCAAGCGACAGACGCACGCACCACATGCTGAACAGATTGATGAGCGCAGGTTTCAGTGTGTCGCCGGCTCCCACACATACGCAATAGACCACGATGGAGGCAGCGAACATAGGTTCGGCGAATGCCTCGATGCGCAGACTCTGTGTGCCGAGGATGCGTATTTCCTCGACAGGAGTGAGAATACCCATCATCTCGGGTGCGAAAATAAACATCACCGCACCCATGACGGCCATGACGGCCATACCGAGACCGACGGTCATGTGGGCGAAACTACGGCACAGGTCGAGCCGCTGCGCACCCTTGGTCTGCCCGACCAGCGTCGTGGCAGCATCGCCGATACCGTAGCCCGGCATGTAACACAGGCTCTCGACGGTTATGGCGAAAGTGTTGGCTGCAATGGCGAAATTGCCCAGCGGAGCCACGATCATGGTGCTCACTATCTGTGCACCGCTCATGAGAACCGACTGCAGGGCAATGGGTGTGCCTATCTTCAGGGCGTTGCGCACATAAGACAATATCCAGCGGAAACGCTCACGGTCGAGTCTCAGAGCCAGCATCTTGCTGCGGACAATGGCAAAATAGGCCTGCAACGATGCGGCCACGGTCACAGCGAGAGCCGTACCTACAGCTGCACCGACCACGCCCAGTCCCATGACAAATATAAATATGTAGTTGAAAACAACGTCGAGCACACACATCAGCACACTCACTATGCTCGGGATACGCATGTTGCCGGAACACTTGAGCATTGCACCGCAAAGATTGGAAAGCTGGAACGCCGGCACGGCGAGCGAGAAAATGAGGAAATAAAGTGAGGCATCGTGGGCTATGTCGTCGCCTCCGCCGAGCCAGTAAGGCAGCTGACGGTGAACGGCTACGGCCGAGAGCAACACAAGAAAACTTATGATAGCGGTGCAGATGAGTCCGTGGCGGAACACCTGACGGGCCTTGGCGAAGTCGTTGGAACCTATGAAGTGGGCAGCCTGGACCGAAAATCCGAGCGACGCGGCGTTGGTGATGCTGCCCAACAGCCACGTGGTGCTCTCCACAAGACCAATGGAAGCCGAAGCCTCAGCGCCTATATGCCCCACCATCGAAGCGTCGATGAAGAACATGAGCACCGACGTCACCTGTGCGAGAATAGACGGAATACTCAGTCCTACAATAAGACTGAGTTTCTCGCTTGTGCTCACCGGCCGCCCTTCGCGTATGCCGGCGAGAAGCTCGTCACTGTTTTTCAATGAAAATATACGTCCCAAACTGTCTGCAAAGTTACTTCAAAAATTCCGGTAAAACGAAAATTGCCGCCACATTATAAAAACATGGCGACAACAAAAAGAGGGATAAAAAAAAGATGAAGTCATGCACATGACCTCATCTCCCTCAAGTTTTCTAACTTCTATTTCTTTATAATTAAACTTATTTCTTATTTTCTATGCTTTCCCCTGATGCGTCGGAGGTTTTCTGTCTTTTTCTCCTCACCTCCATACCTATTGCAGCTAACGCTGCAAATAGGGTCATCTCACATGCATCAAAATCCTTCTACCATCTTTCTACACTTTCAAACTTTTACCTATTGAAATTCCTGAACAACCTTTCTTTATTAACCATTACAACTAATACCCAAATCTGTTATCCTTCAATCTTTACCTTGCCAATACCTTTTCTTCTATGTTATCCCTCAATCTTATACCTGCTAATACCTTTTCTTTCTGTGTTATCCTCAATCTAATACCTTTCGTTGTTATCCTCAATCTTGTACCTTAGACTAATACTTTTCCTAACTTAGCTAACCTTTTCTATATTATCCTTTTCAATCTTTACCTTGGTCCTCCCGAACCTCTCTTTCTTTTCACTACCTATGAAGATCTTATCTCTCTCAAATTCATCTTCTGTAATGTTCTTCCATTGTTACCTCGCGGTAGATTTCTTTTGACACTGCAAAATTACAAACGAATACAATTTTCTGCAACAGTTTTGTAGTATATGTTCTCAAAAAACGCCTTATTTTTGACTTAAATCAATTATTGTGTGCGCACACAGCGCATTTTTCGACTAAAATACTCATTACTGTGTGCGCACACAATACGTTTTTTCAACAGAAATATCAGTTGCTGTGTGCGCGCACAACGCACTTTTTCAATAAAAAAGGCGGACTTTTACGAGTCCGCCTGTATTCTTTCTGAGGCTGTATGAAAACAGCCGTTAAACAATGTCATTCCTCTATCCATCCCGTAGCCGGGCGTGCTTTGGAATCCGGTACCTCAACACCGGCCCTGTAATAGCTCACGAGCGTCACGTCGAACACCAGTGTGGAATAAGCCGGAATAGAACCGCTTGCGCTCGATCCGTAACCAAGCTGGTATGGGATGTACACTTTCCAGTGGTCGCCTATGTGCATATACTGCAGCGCGGTGGTGAATCCGTCAATCATGCCGGACACAGCAAACTTTGCCGGTAAGGCCGTGGCAGGATTGAACTCACCCGTGAACGACTTGTCGAAAACGTATCCGTCGGGATATGAAGTTGACGGAAGCAGGCGTCCTTCGTAGTGTACCTTCACAGAGTCTGTGTAAAGCGGACAACCAGAACCCGTGCCGTTCTCAAGCACATTCACCACGATGTAATCGTAAGGATCCTTGGCTGTAGACTCCTCCAACGACCACTGGCGTATCACCTTCCAGCTCTTGTCACCCATGTCGGCACTCGACTTGGCCATGGCGTACAGGTTATTGAAGTACTGCTCGTTGGTTTTCTTCCAGTTGGGGAATTCCTCCTCTTCATTGTCGCTCTCACTGCACGACGACAGCAGGCCCACAGGAGCGAGCAGTGCCAGCAGATATAATATAATAAGGTGTATCTTCATATTTATTATTGCAGTTTTTTCAGCAAGCTGTGTATGCTCACCTTGTCTTCTATGATGTTACGCAGTTCGTCTATGCTGACGCGCTCCTGCTCCATGGTGTCGCGGAAACGCAGAGTGACGGTGTTGTCCTTGAGCGAATCGTAGTCCACAGTCACGCAGTAAGGCGTACCGATGGCATCCTGGCGACGATAGCGTTTGCCCACGGTGTCCTTCTCGTCGTACTGGCAGTTGAAGTGGAACTTCAGGTCGTCGATGATCTTGCGTGCCATCTCGGGCAGTCCGTCTTTCTTCACGAGTGGCATGACGCAGAGCTTCACAGGAGCCAGTGCTGCCGGCAGACGGAGCACGGTGCGTGTCTCGCCGTTCTCGAGTTTCTCCTCGCAGAACGAGTGGCACATAACCGAAAGGAACATACGGTCGACACCGATTGAAGTCTCGATGACATACGGAGTGTAGCTTTCGTTGGTCTGCGGATCGAAATATTTGATAGAGCGGCCCGAGAATTTCTCATGCTGCGAGAGGTCGAAGTCGGTGCGGCTGTGTATGCCTTCCACCTCCTTGAAGCCAAACGGCATGTGGAATTCGATGTCGGTTGCTGCGTTGGCATAGTGAGCCAGCTTCTCATGATCGTGGAAACGATAGTTCTCAGCACCGAAGCCCAATGCCTGATGCCACTTCATACGTGTCTGCTTCCAGTTGTTGAACCAGTCGAGCTCGGTGCCCGGCTTAACGAAGAACTGCATCTCCATCTGTTCAAACTCGCGCATACGGAAGATGAACTGACGGGCAACAATCTCGTTGCGGAAAGCCTTACCTATCTGCGCTATACCGAAAGGCACCTTCATGCGGCCTGTCTTCTGTACGTTCAGATAGTTTACGAATATTCCCTGTGCAGTCTCCGGGCGCAGATATATCTTGCTTGCAGAATCGGCAGTAGATCCCATCTCGGTTGAGAACATGAGGTTGAACTGACGCACGTCGGTCCAGTTCTTTGTTCCGCTTATCGGATCTACGATGCCTTCGTCGAGTATTATCTGCTTCAGTTCCTCAAGGTTCATGGCGTTCATAGCCACGCTGTAGCGCTCGTGCAGTTCGTCGCGCTTCTTCTGATTCTCCAATACACGCGGATTGGTCTCGCGGAATTTGGCCTCATCGAACGCCTCGCCGAAGCGTTTGCGTGCCTTCTCCACTTCCTTGTTTATCTTCTCCTCATATTTTGCTATCTGATCCTCGATGAGCACGTCGGCACGATAGCGTTTCTTAGAATCGCGGTTGTCGATGAGCGGATCGTTGAAAGCGTCGACATGTCCCGATGCTTTCCATATTGTGGGGTGCATGAATATGGCTGAGTCAATGCCCACGATGTTCTCGTGCAGAAGCACCATGCTCTTCCACCAGTATTCCTTGATATTGTTTTTCAGTTCTACACCATTCTGTCCATAGTCATAGACGGCGGCCAGACCGTCGTAGATGTCGCTGCTCGGGAACACAAAGCCGTATTCCTTGCAGTGTGATACGATTTTCTTAAAAACGTCTTCCTGTGCCATTGTATAAATATTAGCTGATATTTTAATTCACAAAATGCCGCCCAAGACAAGCAGAATGTTATCCCTGCGCACATTTTTTGTGTGCAAAGATAAGACAATTTGGGCAAAGCGCAAAACATTTTCACACACATTATAATTACGGGCGCGACATGCAGTGAGCAGCTCCATACCAAGCCGACACCGCCGTCACCGACAATCGTACTGACAAGAATGCATAAATATGCAGAAATCCGAGAGCAATGAATATTTATGCAACGTCAACTTCACGAGAATCGCGTAGCGGTGACGAAGTGTGCGTCCGGTCGCAAATACGCGAATTCTGAGCACTTACGGTAAATAATTGTAGCACAACAGGTTATGCTTTTTCGTCATACAAAGCCGAATTTAATGCGCCGCGATAGAGCCTTTTTCAGGGTGCGATATGGTGTTTTTCATGCCCTAAAATCCACCATATCATGCTCTGATAGAACCCATTCCGCATGCTGATATGGTGCATTCCGCAAAGCGGACACGTCGGAGACAGAGGAACATAAAGGGGTAAACGCCATGCGACGAAAAACGGATACAGACGAAAATGCCTATTTTAGACGTTCCTGATTTTCTATTTTGAGATTTTATTTTGTCAAAATTTTTTACTTCAAAACTTGTATATTTATACATTTTCCGATACATCGCGAGCCACACGTCAGACATCTCTGACAGTTGATCCGGACGCCATCGCAGACTTAGCAACGCCCTATGCATGCGGCTTTTGGGGCAAATCTTTTATAAATAGGAAAAAAATCAGTAACTTTGAAGCAAAATTTGTGACGATAGGAAAATATGAGCGACGAAATAAAGGACAACGAGACTTTTGATGACGAGATGAACAGTGAAAGCGTGAACAGCGAAGACACCACGCCGGAGGTGCACTCCGACTACAAGCCGGTGAACCGTTTTGACGCTTCGGCCGTGCATCATCTGAGCGGAATGTATCAGACGTGGTTTCTCGACTACGCCTCATACGTCATACTCGAACGTGCCGTGCCACACATAGAGGACGGACTGAAACCCGTGCAGCGACGCATTCTGCACTCGATGAAGCGCATGGACGACGGACGCTACAACAAGGTGGCGAACATCGTGGGACACACCATGCAGTTCCATCCCCACGGCGACGCATCCATAGGCGACGCTCTCGTGCAGATGGGACAGAAGGATCTGCTCATCGACTGTCAGGGAAACTGGGGCAACATACTGACGGGCGACCGCGCCGCAGCGCCCCGTTACATCGAGGCACGACTGTCGAAATTCGCGCTCGACGTGGTATTCAATCCAAAGACTACCAACTGGCAGCTGAGCTACGACGGCCGCAACCGCGAGCCCATCACGCTGCCGGCCAAGTTCCCGTTGCTGCTGGCGCAGGGTGCGGAAGGCATCGCCGTGGGTCTGAGCTCTAAGATTCTGCCACACAACCTGGTGGAGATATGCGACGCCGCCATAAGCTATCTGCGCGGCGAGGAGTTCACGCTCTATCCCGACTTCCCCACCGGCGGCTCGATAGACGTGAGCAAGTATAACGACGGACAGCGCGGCGGACAGCTCAAGGTGCGCGCCAAGATCGAGAAGATAGACAACAAGACCATCGTCATAAAGGAGATACCGTACAGCAAGACCACCACGACGCTCATCGACTCCATACTCAAAGCCATAGACAAGGGCAAAATAAAGGCACGCAAGGTGGACGACAACACGGCCGCCGACGTGGAGATACAGGTGCATCTTACGCCGGGCATATCGTCCGACAAGACCATCGACGCCCTGTACGCCTTCTCCGACTGCGAGATAAATCTGTCGCCCAACTGCTGCGTGATAGAGAACAACAAGCCGTGCTTCCTCACCGTGAGCGACGTGCTGCGCCACTCGGTTGACAGCACCATGGGCCTGTTGCGCAAGGAGCTCGAGATAAAACGCGGCGAGCTTTTCGAACAGTTGTTCTTCGCATCGCTCGAACGCATATTCATCGAGGAGCGCATCTACAAGGACAAAGGTTTCGAGAACGCGCCCGACATGGACGCCGCCGTGACTCATGTGGACAAACGTCTGGAACCGTACAAGAAAGATCTGGTGCGCGAAGTGACGCGCGACGATATACTGCGGCTCATGGAAATAAAGATGCAACGCATCCTGAAGTTCAACAAAGACAAGGCCGACGAACTGATAGTAAAGATAAAGGAAGAGATAAAGGACATCGACCACGACCTCGCCCACATGACCGACGTCACCATACGCTGGTTCAGCTTCATCAAGGAAAAGTACGGCAAGGACCATCCGCGTCGCACCGAGATACGCAGCTTCGACACCATCGAGGCGGCAAAAGTGGTGGAGGCGAACGAGAAACTCTACATCAACAGGCAGGAGGGATTCATCGGCACCGCTCTGAAGAAGGACGAGTTCGTGTGCAACTGTTCCGACATCGACGACATAATCGTTTTCTACAAGGACGGAAAATACAAGATCATACGTGTGGCAGACAAGATATTCGTAGGCAAGAACGTGATGCACGTGCAGGTGTTCAAGCGCAACGACCGCCGCACCACATACAACGCTGTTTACCGCGACGGCCGTAACGGTCCGTCATACATCAAGCGTTTCAACGTGACGGCCATGACACGCGACCGCGAATATGACCTCACACAGGGCACACCGGGTTCGCGCGTGCTCTACTTCACGGCCAATCCGAACGGAGAAGCGGAAGTGATAAAGGTGACGCTCGAAGTGACCTCGAAGATGAAAAAGATATTCCTGGAGAAGGACTTCTCCGACATCGGCATCAAGTCGCGCACGGCCAAGGGCAATATCCTCACAAAACACACTGTGAACAGGATAAGCCTGAAGAGCCACGGACGCTCTACGCTCGGAGGAAGGAAAGTATGGTTCGACACCGACGTGAACAGACTGAACTACGACGGCCGCGGCCGCCTGCTCGGAGAGTTCAATGACGGCGACTCCATACTGGTGGTGCTCGACAACAACGAGTTCTATATCTCCAACTTCGATGCCAACAACCACTACGAGGACAACATCCGCACAATCGAGAAATGGGATCCGAACAAAGTGTGGACAGCCGTGGTCTACGACGCCGACAACGACAACTATCCTTACATCAAACGCTTCAACATGGAGGCGACAAAGCGTCACCAGAACTTCCTGGGCGACAACCCGCACAGCCGTCTCGTGCTGCTCACCGACACGCCTTATCCACGCATCCGTGTGACATTCAAGCCTGCGGAGAGCCGCGACGGCAACGCCCTGCAGCGTCCGCCTATGGAAATTGACATGGAACAGTTTGTAGGAGTGAAGGGATTCAAGGCCAAGGGCAAGCGTATAAGCACATGGGACGTCGAGAACATTGAAGAACTGGAACCTCTGAGAATGCCCGAGCCCGAACCGGAAGACGGTACGGAAGATGCTGACAATGCCGGCGAAGAACCCGAAAACCTCGATCCGGACGCAGGCAAGAGCCAGCAGCAGGTGATAGACGAGATGACAGGCCAACTTAATCTGTTCGGCAATGACGACGTGTAGAACCTTTCTCGCAGCCACGGCAATGCTCGCCGCCACCGCGTCATGGGCTCAGAGCGACACCATAACGTCGGACAAGGTGATAACAAACGCCAAGATGATAGGCGTAGGAGCAACAAACATTCTCGACACTTACCTGTCGCCGGAGAAATACAGAGGCACGGAGCTGCGCTACATATCGCACACCACGCGCGACTCCGAGAGCAGCTGCTGGTCGCGACAGATAGTGCATCAGGGCGACATAGCCTACACAGACAACCGTTCGGGCAACGGAACGGAGATAGCGGGAGCATACAACTTCCAGTACGCATGGCTCTACAACTGGCATTTTCTTGACCGCAGTCTGAACGTAAAGGCGGGTGCAGCCATCGACGCCACCATCGGTTTCATATACAATACACGCAACGGCAACAATCCGGCACAGGCAAGGGCCATGCTCAACATCACACCGACGGCCAGTGCCGACTACCGTTTCAACATCGCCGGAAGGCCTTTCGCCGCACGCTACGAGCTGGGAGTGCCGCTCTGCGGACTGATGTTCAGCCCCAACTACGGGCAGTCCTACTACGAGATTTTCTCACGCGGCAACTACGACCACAACGTCGTGCCGACGACATTCGTCTGCTCTCCATCACTCAGACAGATGCTTTCGCTCGACTTCAGCATAGGCCGCACTACCCTGCGCGTGGGTTATCTCTGCGACATACAGCAGGCACGGGTGAACAATCTGAAGTCGCACATCTACACGCACGCCTTTGTGATAGGATTTGTCAAACGCTTCAAACTCATAAAGATACATCCATGAAACGACTGACTGGCTTTTTTCTCTGCATCACGGCAATCGTGCTGTGTCTCACTTCCTGCGTTGACGAGGAGGAGTATGCCGACAATCCGCGCGGCAACTTCGAGGCTCTGTGGCGCATAATGGACGAGCACTACTGCTTCTTCGACGTGAAAGGCAAGGAGTACGGGCTCGACTGGGACGAGGTTTACAGCCGTTACTCTGTGCAGATGAGCGACAATCTGTCGGAGGACCAGCTGTTTGAGATTCTCGGCAACATGCTCGGCGAGCTGCGCGACGGACACGTGAACATGTACTCGGCGTGGGATGTGGCACGCAACTGGTCGTGGAAGGAGGACTATCCGTCCAACTACAGCGACACACTCATCAACAAATATCTGGGCACCGACTACCGCATCGCTTCGGGAATGGAATACCGCGTGCTCGACGACAACATAGGATACATCCGCTGCGAGTCGTTCTCCACAGCGGCGGGCGACGGCAATCTGGACGAGATAATGCTGTTTCTCGCGCCGTGCAACGGCCTCATCATCGACCTGCGCAACAACAGCGGCGGTCTGCTGACAGCTTCGGAAAAGCTCGCGGCACGCTTCACCAACGAGGAGATATGCGTGGGCTACATGCAGCACAAGACCGGACCGGGCCACAACGAATTCTCCAAGATGGAGGAACAGCGCCTGAAACCGAGCAAGGGACTGCGCTGGCAGAAGCACACGGTGGTGCTTACCAACAGAGCGGTATTCAGTGCCGCCAACGAGTTCGTGAAGTACATGAAGTGCTGTCCGGGCGTAACCGTCGTGGGTGACAAGACCGGCGGCGGAGCAGGAATGCCCTACTCGAGCGAGCTCCCGATAGGATGGAGCGTGAGATTCTCGGCATGTCCCATGTACGACACAGAGAAACAGAGCACCGAATTCGGCATTGAGCCCGACTACAAAGTGTCGCTCGACCAAGCTGATGTGCTGCGTGGAAAGGACACCATAATAGAATATGCGCGCCGGCTTCTCAACAGCGGTACAACGACGGACAGCCAATAACCCGGCCGTAAACATACAACCGCGATAAAACAGACATACATTCACATAACAATAAAACATCAATCAACATGAAAGCAATCAACACAGAAAAGGCTCCGAAAGCCATCGGACCGTACAGCCAGGCCATCGAGGCAGGCGGAATGATATTCGCTTCAGGTCAGCTTCCCATCGATCCGGCAACGGGAGAGTTCGCCGAGGGCGGCATAAAGGAGCAGACCAGACAGTCGCTCACAAACGCAAAGCATATTCTGGAAGAGGCAGGAACAGACCTGGCACACGTAGTGAAGACCACAGTTTTCCTCTCCGACATGGACAACTTCGCCGCTATGAACGAAGTGTATGCCGAATTTTTCAGCATGCCTTTCCCTGCACGCTCAGCCGTTGCAGTGAAAACGCTGCCGAAAAACGCACTCGTAGAGGTGGAGTGCATCGCAGTGAAATAAACTGACAGACGCAATAGAAGCCGGAACAAACATCTGTTCCGGCTTTTTTCGTTTCTTCCGCCGGCAGCCAAAAGGAGTTTTTCCGTCTCAGTATAAATTCTGTGGGGAGAGTCTTTTTATCCGTAAATCACCACTGAAGACCGCAAACAGACCTGACAGTGCGTTACGGCACATATCGCAACAACGCAGACATCACATGATGGGAAATACGTACCGGCGCAACCGTCTGACCATCACCACATGACAGGTGCTGCCTACCGATGATTCTCATAACACGCAATACAGGCATTTTTTAAGAAAACCCGAGCGACGGACTTACAGTTTTTCTTGACTTTTTTTTGACAAATTTTTTTCGCAAAAGAGATGTAAAGGAATGTTAAATTCAGCATAAGAAAGTCCGGTTCAGACCGTATGGCCTTGTGTTATACCCGGTAGCGGAATGTCAGATATTCCGTTCAGCGTTCCGGTTAAGCCCGTTTTAGGGTCTGGTTATGCCTGTTTCAGGGCCTGATATGCACCATAACACACCCTGAAACGGCCTGTATCGCGTGCCAATATGGTGCTTTTTGTATGACGGAAGAATCATCTCCAAATGTAAACCGTTGATGTCCAGTATTTTGCGTAAGGCTCTTATTTTCCGAGAATTTGCGTCCGACGGAGAGCTGACACGCAAATACGCGCTCGTTTTTCGGGGTAGAACAGAAAACTCAGACGGAAAAACCGAAACATGCTTACAATCTGAAAGAGTGCTTGCCGGGTTCATCCGGACAGAAGCAGACAACACTTATAAAGGACTGAAGACTATGGCTCGCGCATTATATCAATACACACTGATTTTCTACCGGCAGCTTTCCGCACAGCATTGCACACAAGGCAGCATCATGAAAACCACTATTCCGCATGTTCATAAACGCTTAGCCGACAACTCACACAATGCGCTCCGACAAACAGAAAAGCCTTTTCCGGCACACGGAAAAACAAAAAGGACTGACCGCAAAGATAAGCAGTCAGTCCGTGTTACCCTAAAAACGCTGATTGACTCACGTCAATATGTTATTTCAAACAGATTCTTTTTATTATTCAGGAAGGTGTAACCTTCGGTGAAAGTGAACCCTTCGGCAGCGTCGATGGCATCTGCCGACTTGCTGTAAGAGTATATCTTGCCGCCGGAGAAGGCTATCGTGCCGTCGGCCTTTATGCCTTTAGGCGAGGCCTTGTCTTTCTTTCCGGTAGTCACTATGTTGAGTTCGCCACCCGTCACGCTTATGTTCTCGTCGCAGTTGATGCCTTTGCCGCCCTCACCGGTGCTCTTCAGATTGACAGTTCCGGCCGTCATAGTGAAGGTAGAGTCACACTTTATGCCTGCGCAGCTGCTCGTGTCGTTATATTCAATGAACGGACCTCCGGCAGTGATGACCGTTGTACGGCCGCCCGAAATGGTGACATCAAACTCGGAGTTGATGCCTTTGCCGGCATCAGCAGCAATGTCTATGTTGAGAACACCGCCTCTTATGTCCACTCCGTCGTTGGCTTTCACACCGTTGCTCACGTTGCTCTTCACGTTGATTACGTTTCCGGGACGGAACACAATGTAGTCGTCGCTTGCGATACCATTCTTGCAGTTGGCCTCGATATCAAGTCTTCCGGCGCCATTGAATATTATCTGTCCCTCGCTGAATATGGTTCCCTTCATGTCCTCGCCGGGCTCCTCGACATAGCGTGTGCCGTCAGCCAGTTTGTTGACAGAACCGGGAGTCAGTTCCACATACATCGACTTGCCGCACTGGTTGTTGATGGCCGGTCCGTCAGGATTTGTGAGCGTGAGATTGTCCAGACCTATCTTCAGTTTCGATTCACTGTATACCTTGAACGAACCGTTGCTGCTTGAACCGCTGAGAATGTACTCTACATTGCGTGCTGTGGAGTTCACCGTCACATGAGCACCGTCCACCGACACCTTGATAGTGCCTCCGTCGCCATCGACAGTGGCCGTATTGCCGTCGTATTTCACCTCTACTGTGTAGAAAACAGTCATATTCTCCACGTAATCATCGTCGTCAAAATCGAACGACTCGTCCGGTTCCTTCAACGAAGTATAGTCGAACTCTATGCTCTTCGGCACATACTCAGGGTCTTTGCCGCCATTTATGATATCACTGAAATCGGTGTCATCGTTCTCGCAGGCCGTGAACATGGCAAGCGAAAACATTATTGTCAATATACCATATATCTTTTTCATACACTATAAATTTATCTTATAACTCAATCCAAGCACATGTTCATTGGGATCGTCATCATCTATGTCGTTGTTGACATCCTGATAAAGATAATACATACCCACGCTGTGCTGCTTAGTGATTTTCCAGTCAGCACCTACGATATAGCGCGCTTTCTCCAACGCCCATGAGTTGTAAATCTCGGCACTGACGTAGGGTTCTATCTTGCACTTCGGTATGTCGTACTCCACCTTGAGGCGCGAACGCAGCACGTTATGGCCTTTGCTTCTCACGTCATCGTCCTCCCACCATGAGTTGTCGAAGTCGTAACGCTCCGTGGTTTTTTCCGGACGGTAGGTGTACTGCCATCTTTCGCGCAGCGCAAACTTGAACCTTCCCAGCTTGGCACTTCCTGTAAGCGACACGTTAAAGCGGTGGCGCACACCCCAGTACGACGGTCTCCAGTTGTTGTATGTGCCGTCCTCGTGATAAGTTATCTTCTCATCGTTGTTGTCATAAAGCAATGTGTATCCGGCCGAAAGCTTCAATCCTTTCACGATCTTGTAGCTTCCGTCCACTCCGAAACTCCATCTGTCGGACGTTCTGGAGTTGTTGCGCGTTCTGAACTCGCCTTCCACTCCCACACTCCACTTCTTGCCGAAGTCCTTCTCCGCACTCACCGAAGTCCAGACTCCGAAATCGCTCTCCTGTGCCTTTACGCCATCAGGCGCCATGGCAAGCACTGCGAGCAGCGCCACAAACAGTCTTGCGCGCATGTCCTGCTTCTTTATTGCTTTTCTCCTGTCCATTCTTCTCTTGACAATTTAAGTTCGTTGTTTATAGTACTGTTATCTTCATACTTCCCGGATTCATAATAAATCTTCACTATGGCCATGTCGCGCAGGAAGTCTATCGCCCCCACCTCGGCCTTCGTTATGTTGAGTCCAGTGCGTTGTTTCAGGTCTATCAGCATCTCGTCATAACGTTCAGGCGTTATCAGTGCGATGCGGTCATACTGTATAAGCTTTGTCGATACATGCTTGAGCAGAACATAACTCTCGAAGAACCACGCTGCCAGAACAAATATAGCGTTCGTGGTTATGAGTTCTATATAACTTATCGTCGTCGCCAGCGCGTTTATCACAGACATTGCTATGATGCTGAACAGATAAGTCATTTCCCTCACCGGCATCGACTCGGTACGGTAACGGATAATTCCGAAGATGGCAAACAGTCCGAGCGCAAAGCCGACCTTCAGTTTCACTCCGCCCAAGAGATAAATCATGAAGAAGATGCTGATGCTTATAAGCATGAAAGTGAAATAATAGTCGCGCCTCTGGCTTTTCGGATAATACAGGCAATGAATCATGATCCATACCATCGCCGTGTTGAAAGAAAACCTCAGCAGCATTGTCAGAAAGTCATAGCCCTCAACAAAAGGCACGCCAAGCAAGTCTAATTCGTCTAATTCGTTCATTTGAATAAAGATTGGTTTTAGGTTTTTGGTTTGTACTGTTGTGTGATAATATTTTCCGTCATGGCTTCACACGTTCCTTGCCTGACATGTCGGCATCGTCGCCGGCCCGCATGAAAATAACGACAGATGGTTAATAAATTCAGTTTTGTCTCAATTTTTCCATCATACGCAGACGTTGCAGAAAACGGTTGTTTTTCAGTCCGCTGTTGGTTTTCACCATACCCATGCAGTACTTGCTGAACCCCATCGGCATGATGCGCAGCTGGCGCAACATCTCAAGCACGGGCGAGAAGGCGAGTCCGTCGCGCTTCAGCTCTATGATGACGATGTCGTCGAAAGCCGCGTCCTGATTGGTCACCAGGTTGTGGAATCTAAGATTTAAGTCTATTGTCAGCCGCTCGGTCTTCTGCCTGTTGACAAGCGTTATACGGTCGAAGCGGTTCTCTATCTGTTCTTTCAGTGTATTGATGTCATACTTCAGATGACTCGTCACAAACTCACTGCATGAGGCAGGGCGTCCGTTGCGGTTGTCGTCGAATATGACGTCATACTGAGGTTCGGCCGGACTGAAATTGTCTATTGCCACCCGCTGCTTGCTCGTACGGCCGTGATTGTTCTTCGTCTTCACCTCGAGAAAGTTCAGACTCGAATCCACATACGACCTTATGCGCAGCTTCTGGCGGTTCAGCCTGCCGTTGTGGTGCACCATGAACATGTCGCACTCCTCCGTGTCGAAATACACAGTGTAGTACGAAGCCATGCGTCTGCCGTCTATTTCCTGTATCAGATAATTGTCCTGAGCCATGACAAGGAGCCTGGCCAGCATCTTTTTCGTCGTCACAAACTTGACGTCCGTCCTGTTCATCAGGCGTATGCTGCTCATTTCGTCAAGGGTAATAGGTTCAAATGAATTTAGCAGTTCGGTCACGGTAACACTTTTGTAATTATTTTGCAAATATAATGTAATATTCCTTACGGAGCAAATAAAAGCTTTGCTTATTGATTTTTTGAACAGCAATTTTCCAATCGGGACATGAACACTACGTGGCTTGCATGAGACTACACTGACCATAAACAGATGCATCCGCACGTCATCTGCCGCACCGCTCACACATATACGGCAGCACAACACAAGAAAAGAGACATACAAAGAACAATTAAAAAAATTCTTATTTCATTCGTGTTTGACACAAAAAAAATGTAACTTTGCACCGATTATGCTTCACGCACAATCATTGCGGCCGACACAAACCACCTCAGAGGTGCGGCATGTGCGGACCGCAAAACTCACATTTTGCGCTTGTGGCGGAATTGGTAGACGCGCCAGACTTAGGATCTGGTGTCTCGCGACGTGTAGGTTCGAGTCCTATCAGGCGCACACAGAAAACGCCGGACAGTAATTCACAACTGTCCGGCGTTTTGTTTTTACACCACACATATATTAATACACACGCGCGGGAAACTTCCGTACACTCATCCACATCCTTCCCCTGGACACGAAAAAACGGCGCATGCGGTGATACATATCCCGCATGCGCCGTATGTTTATCGTACAGGCGTACGACCGAAGCCAATTACTTCACGTCGCCTACCTTTATAAGATATTCGGCTATCTGCACTGCGTTGAGCGCCGCACCCTTACGTATCTGGTCGCCGCTGAGCCACAGTGTAAGACCACAATCGTCGGCAAGATCCTTGCGCACGCGGCCTACATACACATCATCCAGACCTGCTGTCTCGAGCGGCATCGGATAAACGAGGTTTGACGGATCGTCCTTGAGAGTACATCCCGGTGCTGCGGAAATGGCCTTCTGGGCATCCTCAACACTTATCGGGCTTTCTGTCTCAATCCAAACGCTTTCCGAATGTGAACGGAGCGACGACACACGGACACATGTGGCAGAGCACTTCACGTCGCTGTGCATAATCTTGCGTGTCTCGTTGAACATCTTCATCTCTTCCTTGGTGTAGCCGTTCTCAGTGAAAACGTCTATCTGCGGAATGACGTTGTAAGCCAGCTGATGCGGGAACTTCTCCACTGTCACGGGCTTGCCTTCCACGAGTTCCTCATACTGCTGCTGCAGTTCGGCCATGGCTGCGGCTCCTGCGCCACTCGCACTCTGATAGCTCGACACATGTATGCGCTTGATGTGACTGAGCTGCTCCAACGGTTTGAGCACCACCACCATCATGATTGTAGTGCAGTTAGGGTTGGCGATGATGCCACGCGGACGGTTGAGGGCATCCTCGGCGTTGCACTCAGGCACAACCAAAGGCACGTCGTCGCACATGCGGAAAGCGCTTGAGTTGTCTATCATCACAGCTCCATGCTTGGTGATTGTCTCAGCAAACTCTTTCGATGTGCCGCCACCGGCAGATACGAAAGCAATATCAACATCCTTGAAGTCGTCGTTGTGCTGCAACAGTTTCACCTCGTATTCCTTTCCCTTGAAACTGTATTTGCGACCGGCCGAACGCTCCGAGCCGAAAAGAACCAGTTCATCCATCGGGAAATCACGCTCTGCAAGTATGCGCAGGAACTCCTGTCCTACGGCTCCGCTTGCTCCTACAATTGCTACTTTCATAATGTTATAATCTTTATGTTGTTATACTTCCTTCTTCTTTGCCATGCCGTCCGCGACACAAAGTCGTGCCGTCCGTCACCCCGACGGAACTACATCTCCATGCGCAGACTTATGCCTAAAGGCATGACATGCAAACAGTTATTCCTTGCAAAGATACAACATTTCCATTAAAATACAATTACCACGGCTCTTTTATCGCATCAGAAACCGACACAATGCCGCCAGTCATCACTCCGCGACGACAATATGACCAGCGGATGACATGCTTCCGTCAAAGCATAATACGACGCATTATTTTAACTTATTTTTCAATATTGCACCTTTATGATTTAACTTTTCATTTTTCACAATCCGGAGAAATCGAAATAGAAAAAAGCGTATCAGAAAGCCATATTCAGACAATCGGAAAATATTTCACACCACACACGGATGCAGAAAAGACCATATTGCATCGCAAAACAGTGCATATCACAGCACGAAATGCACCGTATCATGCCATAATACAGGCTATTTCAGAGGCTGATACAGGCCATTTTGCAAGACGAAGAAAAATACACCGCGTTACGCTTCAAACGTAAGCGCATAACAATCAGCTGATTACTAACGAATGTGCAAAGCCGTTATCTTTCACGAAAAATACAGCCAACGTGATTTGATTTCAAAATACGAAGATTTCAGCGAAATCTATTTTAACACTTAAAATTCAAAATATATTAATTTATGTTTACATAAAACGCATTACAACAACCATTTTGCACATCTTGCAGAGCAGACTACGAACATGCCCACCACAAACACACACGACTGCAATACAACCGACAACGCGCCGCACAGACCATACCATACAGCTCCACACCGTCTCACAAACATGCGTCGAAGCATGCAAATAGTGTTCTGTTCGGCCCATTTCCGCGTTTTTATTCGTTTATTCCGCCAATTTTGATTAAGTTTGCACATTAATTAAATAACAGAAAGACAAACACCAGCAAAATACCCATGGCCCAGATAGCGCAATACTTTCCGATAACCGACCCTACGCTCATATTCTTCGTGGTGATGATAATCATCCTCTCGGCGCCCATCATTATGGGAAAGCTCCGCATTCCGCACATCATCGGTATGGTGCTGGCCGGAGTGCTCGTAGGCAAGTACGGACTCAACATTCTGGTGCGCGACGACTCGTTCGAGCTATTCGGTAAGGTGGGACTCTACTACATCATGTTCCTCGCCTCGCTCGAGATGAACATGGACGGCATACGCAAGGACGGACGGAGGTTTCTCACTTTCGGTCTGCTCACCTTCTCGGCACCGTTCGTTCTGACCTATTTCATGAGCACCGAACTGCTGGGCTACTCCCAGCAGGCATCTCTGCTGCTTGGCTGCATCATGGCTTCCAACACTCTGATAGCCTATCCCATTGTGAGCCGCTACGGTCTTCAGCGCAAGAAGAGCGTGTCGCTAAGCGTCGGTTCGTCCATGATATCGCTGCTGCTTGCCCTTGTCACGCTGGCCGCCCTCGTGGCCTCGCACAGGGAGAGCACCGGTTTCTGGTTCTGGGTGTGGTTTGTCGCCAAATTCTTTGTCTACATAGGGTCGATGGTTCTCGTCATTCCGAGACTCACGCGCTGGTTTCTTCGCCGCTACAGCGACGCCGTGATGCAGTTCATCTTCGTCATGTCCATGCTCTTCATGAGTGCCGCACTGAGCGAGGCCGTGGGACTTGAGGGCATCTTCGGAGCCTTCGTCGCCGGACTCATACTCAACCGCTACATACCGCACGTGTCGCCTCTGATGAACCGCATAGAGTTTATCGGCAACGCACTGTTCATCCCCTACTTCCTCATCGGTGTGGGCATGCTCATCAACGTGCGCCTGCTCTTCGCCGGCACGGGCATCATCTGGGTGGTGCTTGCCATCACATTCTTCGGCACATTCGGTAAGGCCATCGCCGCATACCTGTCGGCCCGTCTGTTCCGCCTGCCGCTGTCGTCGGGCAACATGATGTTCGGACTCACCTCGGCCCATGCCGCCGGTTCCATAGCCATGATAATGGTGGGTATGAGAATTGAGACATCGCCGGGCCATTTCCTCGTAAATGACGAGATGCTCAACGCCGTGGTGATAATGATTCTCTTCACGTGCATCATATCGACAATGATGACCGAATCGGCCGCACAGCAGATAATACTGCGCGACAAAGACATGCCGCAGGACGACGGGCAGACCGACGACGAACGCATACTCATCCCGATGAAATATCCAGAGTATGCAAACCGCCTGCTGAGTCTTGCACTCATGATGCGCAACCCGCGTCTGGGACGTGAGATTGTGGGCCTTAACGTGGTTTATGACGACGACGACATGCGCACCAATCAGGAGCGCGGACAGCGCCTTCTGGAGAGTGTCAGCAAGTATGCCGCAGCTGCCGACGTGAGAATGCAGACTCAGGTGAGAGTGGCTGCCAACATAGCCAACGGCATAAAGCACGCCTTCAAGGAGTTCCATGCCTCGGAGATTATCATCGGAATGCACATGCACAAGGAGGTGTCGCAGAAGTTCTGGGGAGCGTTCCACCAGAGTCTGTTCAACGGACTGAACAATCAGATAATAATGGCGCGCCTGAAACAGCCGCTCACAACCATACGCCACATACACGTGGCTGTGCCGTCGAGGGCGCAGTTCGAACCGGGATTCTACCGTTGGCTCGAACGAATGGACCGCCTCGCAGGCAACATGGAGTGCCGGATGATGTTCCACGGACGTCCCGACACACTCTCACTCATCAACAAATACACCGTACAGCGTCATCCGGAGGTGAAAGCCGAATACATGTCGATGACCCACTGGAACGAGATGCCGAAGCTCGCGGCCAACATAAACGAGGATCATCTGTTTGTGGTAGTGGCTGCACGAAAGGGCACAGTGTCATACAAGAACGCGATAGAATATCTGCCCGAGGAGCTGACGACGCATTTCTCAGGCACAAATCTCATGATTATATTCCCCGACCAGCACGGCAACGCTATGGACGAAATGACCTTCGCACAGCCGCAACACACCGAGGACCGAAGCGCTTACGAGAGCATCGGCAAGTGGATAAACCGCATGAAGAAGTCGGGAAAAAACCGTACCGACGGCAGCGACGCACAATGAAAGCGGCCTGACAGCCACACATCAACCGCCGGCACGCACATACAACAAAAGACAAACATACTGTATTTATGATAGACATCAAGGGTATTACCAAAAGTTTCGGCTCACTGCAGGTGCTCAAAGGCATCGACCTGCACATTGACAAAGGCGAGGTGGTGAGCATAGTCGGACCCAGCGGAGCAGGCAAGACCACTCTGCTGCAGATCATCGGTACACTCGACAGACCGGACAGCGGCTCGATTGTCATCGACGGAATAGACGTAAGAAAACTCAACTCCAGACAAATAGGCGAGTTCCGCAACCGCCACATTGGTTTCGTATTCCAGTTCCACCAGCTCCTTCCGGAGTTCACGGCAATAGAGAACATCATGATTCCGGCATTCATCGGAGGCATGGGCAAGAGCGAAGCCAAGGAGCGCGCACTCGAACTGCTGCGTTTCATGGGTCTGGAAGACCGCGCCACACACAAGCCGGCGGAGCTGTCGGGAGGCGAAAAGCAGCGTGTTGCTGTGGCGAGAGCACTGATGAACAACCCGGCAGTGATTCTTGCAGACGAGCCCAGCGGCAGTCTCGACTCAAAGAACAAGGAAGAACTGCACCGTCTGTTCTTCGAACTGCGCGACAAATTCGGCCAGACATTCGTCATCGTGACACACGACGAGAACCTGGCCAAGATAACCGACCGCACCATTGTGATGAAGGACGGAATGCTGGAGAACAGCTTCTCTGCAGCCGCACCGGCATCGACGGAAGAAACTCCTAAGGATACAGCCGGAGCGGAAGATTCCGACGGCGACGGTGAATAATCTTTTCTTTATTTCAAACCACAAAAAAACAGACTGACATGATAAAGCTCGGCGACTACAACATACTGACTGTCGTTAAGGAAGTGGACTTCGGACTGTATCTCGACGGAGGCGACGAAGGTGAGATACTGCTGCCCCGTCGCTACGTACCCGAGGGTGCCGAACCAGGCGACACGATGGAAGTGTTCATCTATCTCGACAATGAAGAGAGGCTCGTAGCCACAACAGAGATTCCTCTGGCTAAGGTAGGCGACTTCGCTTATCTTGAAGTTGCGTGGGTGAACCAGCACGGAGCGTTCCTCAACTGGGGCCTGATGAAAGACCTGTTCTGCCCGTTCCGCGAGCAGAAAATGCGCATGGTGAAGGGCAACAAATACATAGTCCACGTGCATCTCGACGAAGAGAGCTACCGCATCATGGCGTCTGCCAAGGTGGAACACTTCCTCAGCGAGGACATGCCACCCTATCAGCGCGGCGACGAGGTGGACATGCTGGTGTGGCAGAAGACCGACCTGGGCTTCAAGGTGATTGTGGACAACAAGTTCCAGGGCCTCATATACGACGACCAGATTTTTAAATACATACACACGGGCGACCGCATGAAGGGCTACGTGAACACTGTCAGACCCGACGGAAAGATAGACCTTATGGTGCAACCTTTGGGACGCCGGCGCACTACAGACTTCGCAGAGACCCTGCTGGAGTACATGCGTGGCAACGGCGGAATGTGTCCGCTGGGCGACAAAAGCGACGCCGAGGACATAAAGGAGATGTTCCATGTGAGCAAGAAGGTGTTCAAACGTGCCGTGGGCGACCTGTACAAGCGCCGGCTGATAAGCATTTCGGACAACTCTCTAAAGCTGAACGACTGATGCAGGAGTGGTATTCAAGGACGGAGATGCTGTTCGGACACGAGGCCATAGAGGCGCTGGCAGCAGCGCGGGTAGCCGTGTTCGGAGTAGGCGGCGTGGGCGGTTATGCCGTCGAGGTGATGGCGCGCAGCGGCGTGGGACGCATCGATCTGATAGACAACGACACTGTGAGCATCACCAATATCAACCGTCAGATAATAGCACTCAACAGCAACGTGGGACAATATAAGGTGGACGTGGCGCGCCAGAGGGTTCTTGACATCAATCCGCAATGCGACGTCAGAGCCATACGCATGTTCTATCTGCCCGAAGAGGCGGACAACATCGACCTGTCGGAATATGACTATGTGGTGGACTGCATCGACACCATTAAGGCCAAGATAGACATAGCAATGCGCTGCCATGAGCTCGGCGTACCGGTGATAAGCAGCATGGGAGCGGCCAACAAGCTCGACCCGACGATGTTCCGTGTGACCGATCTGAGCAAGACAAGCATGGACCCGATAGCCCGGATAATGCGTAAGAAACTGCGCAAGGCGGGCATAGAGCATCTGAAAGTGGTTTACAGCGAGGAGCAACCGGAAAAGGCAACAGACTCTGATGCGCCCGACGACAACGCTACGACATCCAAACGCCCCGTTCCGGCAAGCAATGCCTTTGTGCCGGCAGCGGCAGGTATAATAATAGGTGGTGAGGTTGTGAAGGACATAATCGGCATAGGCAGAAAACAGTAAGCTCTCCGGTCCGCAACGGAAAGCTGTTTCCCACAACTGAAAGGAAAGACAATATGGTGCACTTTCAGATTTTCACCATCCTGCGTTTTTTTCGTCTGAGTTTTCAGTTCTACCCCGAAAAACGAGCGCGTATTTGCGAGCTGACTCTCCATCGGACGCAAATTCGCGAAAAATAAGAGCCCTACACAAGATACTGAACATCAGCGGTTTACGCTTGAAGATAATTCTTTCGTCATACAAAAAGCACCATATTGGCACGCGATACAGGCCGTTTCAGGGCCTGATATGCACCATAACACACCCTGAAACAGGCATAACCAGCCCCTAAAACGGGCTTAACCGGAACGCTGAACGGAATATACGACATTCCACTACCGGATATAACACAAGGCCATACGGCCTGAACCGGCCTTTCTTACGCCGGATTTAACATTCCCTTACATCTCTTTTACGAAAAAATTTTGTCAAAAAAAAGTCAAGAAAAACTGTAAGTCCGCCTGCTGAGTTTTCTCTAAAAACGCCGGTATGAGGCATGAGAATAATCAAGGAAAACCACGGAACGGCAACAGGAAAACAATGAAACGAGAATAAGGAAAAATAATACAGACATTGAAACAATGGCTTAACGATGATAAAAGAACAATCCCGGAACAGAAGCGCAAAAACTTTATTCCGGGATTGTTTTTATATTTTGAGACTTCCGTTTAGAACTCGGCAGTCTTCGGTGTACGCGGGAACGGGATGACGTCGCGTATGTTCTGCATACCTGTAACGAAGAGGATGAGACGCTCGAAACCGAGTCCGAAACCACCGTGAGGGCATGTTCCGTACTTGCGGGTGTCGAGATACCACCACATATCCTTCATCGGGATGTTGCGCTCGGTGATCTGTGTCATGAGTTTGTCGTAGCTTTCCTCACGCACACTTCCGCCGATTATCTCGCCGATCTGCGGGAACAGCACGTCTGTACCCTGTACTGTGCGGCCGTCTTCGTTCATCTTCATGTAGAAAGCCTTTATCTCCTTCGGATAATCATTCATTATCACAGGCTTCTTGAAGTGCTCCTCAACGAGGAAGCGCTCGTGTTCGCTCGCGAGATCCATGCCCCATGAAACCGGGAACTCGAACTTCTTGCCGTTTGCCACAGCCTCTTCGAGAATCTTGATACCGTCGGTATAGGTGAGACGTACGAACGAATCCTTCAACACTCCTTCGAGTCGTGCGATCAGACCCTTATCAATCATCTTGTTGAGGAACTCAAGATCGTCCTTGCAGTTGTCCAAAGCCCACTGTACACAATACTTGATGAAGTCTTCCTCGAGGTCCATCAGGTCGTCCTTATCGATGAAAGCCACCTCAGGCTCTATCATCCAGAACTCTGCAAGATGGCGCGGAGTATTACTGTTCTCAGCGCGGAATGTCGGACCGAATGTATAAATCTGTCCCAGAGCAGTGGCTCCGAGCTCACCTTCGAGCTGTCCCGAAACGGTGAGAGATGTCATCTTTCCGAAGAAATCATCGCTGTAGATGATCTTTCCTTCCTCGTCTTTCTTCAGGTCGTACAGGTTCTTTGTAGTAACCTGGAACATCTCGCCGGCACCCTCGCAGTCGCTTGCGGTGATGATGGGCGAATGGAAATAGAAGAAGCCGCGGTCGTGGAAGAACTTGTGTATGGCGATGGCCATGTTGTGACGGATGCGCATAACGGCACCGAAAGTATTGGTGCGCAGACGCATATGGGCGTACTGACGCATGTATTCGAAGCTCTGTCCCTTCTTCTGCATGGGATAGTCAGAACCGCACAGACCGTAAATCTCGAGCTCGCGGCACTGTATTTCGGAAGCCTGACCGGCTCCCTGGCTCTCGACAAGTTCGCCGGTGGCGCTGATACAAGCACCTGTGGTGATCTGCTTCAGCATGTTCTCGTCGAACTTGGAGGGATCGACAACTATCTGAACGTTCTTTATAGTTGAGCCGTCGTTAAGTGCAATGAAATCAACGGCCTTGCTGCTGCGGTGTGTACGCACCCATCCTCTGACATTGACAGTCGCGCCGAAGTCGGTGCGCTTCAGAACGTCAACAACCTTTGTTCTACGTATTGTCTCCATTTTTTGAATATGTTATAAAATGCTGTCAGCCTTTTCAGCACGTGCCTCTGCCCTCTCACAGTTTATACAACCGGTCTCCGCGGCAGCGGCACGGCCCGAATCGGCCGACACGTCATCTGTTTATGTTTTTCTGTTTCAGTTTCACTGTTTACTCGAAAGCACCCATGCGCAGCATGTCAACCTCTTTCTCTGTGAGGAAACGCCAGTCACCGCGACGCAGATTCTTCTTTGTCAGTCCGGCAAACTGTACGCGGTCGAGCTTCACTACATGATAGCCCAGGTGTTCGAATATACGACGCACGATACGGTTCTTGCCGCTGTGAATCTCTATTCCCACCTGACTCTTGTCAGTATCGCTTGCATATTCGATTGCGTCTGCATGTATCTCGCCGTCCTCAAGCTCTATACCCTCGGCTATCTGCTGCATGTCGTGAGCAGTGACATTCTTGTCGAGGAATACGTGGTAAACCTTTTTCTTGAGGAACTTCGGATGAGTCAGCTTGCTCGCAAGGTCGCCGTCGTTGGTGAGAAGCAGCACACCTGTAGTGTTGCGGTCGAGTCGTCCCACCGGATAGATGCGCTCCGGACAAACGTTACCCACGATGTCCATCACGGTCTTGCGGTGCTGTGGATCGTCACTTGTGGTGACACAATCCTTCGGTTTGTTGAGAAGCACGTAAACCTTCTTCTCAAGTGTCACAGGATTGTTCTGGAACTTGATCTCGTCAGTACGCTTAACCTTTGTACCGAGTTCGGTTACCACTGTTCCGTTAACGGTCACTGCGCCTGCCTCTATGTACTCATCGGCTTCGCGACGGCTGCAAACACCTGCGTTGGCTAGGAACTTATTAAGACGTATAGGTTCGTTCGGATCGATGTGGGTTTCGCTGTACTCGATGCGTTTCTTCATGCTGTACTTAGCATTCGGATCGTAATCAGCGGTACGAGGACGATAACCTCCCTGCAGGAAGTTCTTGTTGTAACCGCCACGCTGCGGACGTGCGCCACGCTGCTGGAAACCACCCTGACGCTGCTGATAGCCGCCCTGAGCACCTTCACCGCTGTTGTAACGCGGACGATAGCCTGCCTGCTGGCGTGGCTGATAGCCGCCCTGAGCACCTTCGCCGCTGTTGAAGCGCGGACGATAGCCTGCCTGCTGGCGTGGCTGATAGCCGCCCTGAGCATCATCTCCGCCGTTGAAGCGCGGACGATAACCGGCCTGCTGGCGTGGCTGATAGCCGCCCTGAGCACCTTCGCCGCTGTTGAAGCGTGGACGATAACCGGCCTGCTGGCGTGGCTGATAGCCGCCCTGAGCACCTTCGCCGCTGTTGAAGCGCGGACGATAACCGGCCTGCTGACGCGGCTGATAACCTGTGTTATTATTGTTTTGCAGCAATCCGGCTCCAAAACCTTCGGGACGGAAACCGCCCTCATCGTTGTTGGTGCGTCCCGCTGTGTATGCACGCTGCACACGAATACGCGGACGCTGCGGCCGGGTGCCGCTACGATAATCCTTCTGATAGTTTGAGGCAGCATGCTCCTGGCTCTCGCCATTCTGCTCCGAAGACTGCCCTTGTGCTTTGTTTTCTAATTCTAAATCCATATTAAATGATGATGTTTTGGCCTCACGGCTCCGGTTAATAAATTACAACTTTCTGAAATATGTAAACCTTTTAAGTGTAAAAAAATGATTTCTTATCAGATACCCGTGTAATTGTGCGGCGTGATGGCCATAAGCTCAGCCTTGACCTCATCGCTCACATCGAGCGTTTTTACGAAGTCGTGGATGGTTTCTTCTGTCATCTTCTTGTTAGTACGGGTAAGCGCTTTCAGTGCCTCGTAAGGATGAGGATAAGCCTCGCGGCGCAGAATAGTCTGTATGGCTTCTGCCACTACTGCCCATGTATTGTCGAGATCCTCGTAAATCTTCTGTTCGTTGAGAATGAGCTTGCGCAGTCCTTTCAGCGTACTCATGATGGCGATAAGACCATGACCGAACGGCACGCCCACATTGCGGAGCACCGTAGAGTCGGTAAGGTCGCGCTGCAGACGGCTCACCGGCAACTTGGCAGCAAGGAACTGGAGCACGGCATTTGCCACGCCGAGGTTGCCCTCACTGTTCTCGAAGTCGATAGGATTGACTTTATGAGGCATTGCACTCGAACCAACCTCGCCGGCTTTTATCTTCTGTTTGAAGTAGTCCATGGAAATATACATCCAGAAATCGCGGTCAAGGTCGATGATGATTGTATTTATGCGGCGCATGGCGTCGAACACTCCGCCAAGGCAATCGTAGTTGCTTATCTGTGTGGTATACTGCTCACGCTCCATGCCGAGTTTCTCCTTAGCGAAGCTGTTACCGAAAGCTTTCCAGTCGAACTGCGGATATGCCACATGGTGGGCGTTGTAGTTGCCCGTAGCACCTCCGAACTTCACAGTCATCTTGCATGCCTTCAGCTGGTTGAGCTGTTCGGTGAGACGGTACACGTAAACCATGATCTCCTTACCGAGTCTTGTAGGCGACGCCGGCTGACCATGTGTCTTTGCAAGCATCGGCACGTCCTTCCACTCCTCGGCATAGGTATTGAGCTGGGCGATGAGTTCCTCTACGGCAGGATAATACACGTGTTCGAGCGCCTCCTTGATGGACAACGGCACGCTGGTATTGTTGATGTCCTGCGACGTAAGACCGAAGTGTATGAACTCCTTGTAGGCATCCAGTCCGCCGATCTTGTCGAATTCTTCCTTTATGAAATATTCCACAGCCTTCACATCGTGGTTGGTCACAGCCTCGATGTCCTTCACACGCTGCGCACACACCTCATCGAAATCGGTGTAAATGCTTCTCAAACGTCCGAACAACGCATGGTCGAACGAAGCCAGCTGCGGCAGCGGAAGTTCGCACAAGGTGATGAAATATTCTATTTCCACACGCACTCTGTAGCGGATGAGTGCATACTCTGAAAAGTAATCGGCCAATGCCTCCGTTTTACCTCTGTAACGGCCATCTATCGGGGATATGGCGGTAAGCAAGTCAAGTTTCATAAAAAATACCTATTATAGATGCTGCAAAATTAATAATTTAAATCGAAACATGCGCAAAGTTTTCAAAAACTTAGCCTTTTGTTACTCTTATTTTATGCACACTTAACTTTTAATGCCACTTTGAAATGACTATTTTCACAAATCAGGTTATAAACAGACTAAAAACACATCGAGGCAAGGAAGGATAAAAAAAGCCCTGCATCATCAGTCAGAGAACTGAAAATCAACCGGAAAGGACGGTTCGGAAGAGATTCCGTACATACCGGTTACGATAATAAGCCCGCGTCTTCAACCCCGGAAGGGCGTCGTCTTTCTCTGTTGAGATGAAACAAACCCGCGCTTTTTCAAATTGTAAGCATGTTGCGGTTTTTCCGCCAGAGTTTTCTGTTCTACCCCAAAAAACGAGCGCGTATTTGCGCACCAACTTTCCTTCGGGAGCAAATACGCGAGAAATAAGAGCTTTAAGCAAACATCTGTATAACAACGATTTACGTCCGGAAGCGATTTTTCAGTCACACAAAATGCACCATTTCAGCATGCGATATGGCCCATTTCAGGGCATGAAACACACCACATCACACCCTGAAACGAACGAAAACGGAAGCTGAAACTGGCTTAAACGGAAAGCAAGATGAAGCATACGACACTCCGCAGCAGGGTATATGACAAGAACATTCATACAGAACATACCTCCGAAACGTATGATTCAACACCTCCTCGCTCCTCTTTCACGATTTTCATTTGTCAAAAAAAAGTCAAGAAAATCTGTAAGCGCGCCGTCCGGGTTTTCTTTTAAAAAGCCGAGATGAGGTGCAACGAAAAGCAGGAAGAGCATGCACATGTATTACGGTGATGATTAACTGGTTACGGAAACACGGATTTATCATTAAACAAGGAAATGCCTGTCAACACTCATGTCATCCCGCGTTGTCATGAAATTTCACAGCTTTCTATGGTAATTATTTACAGGAACCTGTCACCACAGAATTTCCACCTAACCGAAAGAACACATGAAAGAACATACAGAAAACATACTGCAACCGCTCCATCATACGATAGCAGCAAAGCGGACAGGAAACGTACAGACACAAAAAAGCCGGATGCAAAATTACATCCGGCTATGGCTGTGGGCGTTGACGGATTCGAACCGCCGACCCTCTGCTTGTAAGGCAGATGCTCTAAACCAGCTGAGCTAAACGCCCGTCGCTTATCTTAAAAGCGGTGCAAAGATAAGAACATTTGTTCAAACCGCCAAACAAACGCTCATATATTTTACTTATTTTAACACAAATCACCCATTTACAAGGCCAAATATCCACTTTTCACCATTCTCAACACGAAAAAACATATCTGCACAAGCTATAGGACAAGAAACGGAAAGGCCGGCTGCGGAAAGCATGGAAGCCCTACGCAGCCGGCCCGACTATATCGTCAGAACCGCTATCAGCGGATAACAATCTTCTTGATCATACCTCCTGACTTCACAACATATACACCAGGACGTCCAAGTACGTAAACATTCGTACCGGCTGTTCCGGCTGCATCAACACACTTGCGGCCGCTCACGTCGTACACCTCAACAGCCTGCGGCTGGTCAAGAACCACGTGCACATTGCGTCCTACTGCGAATATACCCTTAACGCCCTGCGCCATGTCAATGCCGTCGGTGGTTCCGTTGAGATCGACGAGAGCCATCTCGCCTGACGGAGAGTAAACCTCCTGACCGCAGAACAGACGGTAAGCATATACACGATAGCCGAAGTTCTCGTGCTCGCCCTGCTCCAGATTGCTGAAGGTATAGGCTGTGTTCTGGTTGCCCCAAGCAAAACCGTTGGCCTCCTCAGTAATGATCTGAGAGCCGGAAGCAAGCTCCTGGCTTACCTTTATGTCATCGATGAAGAACATGGAGCCTTTGTATGTATAAATCAACAGCGGCATGTCTGCCTCACCACAGTCGAATTCGGCAGTGAGAGTTGTGGGCTCATATTCGCCGGAGAAGTACAGACGCTTGTATACCTTTGAGCCTGCCTGGATGACAAGAGAGTCCTCCTCTGTGCCAAGACCGCCACACATGGTCACTTCAACCTTGAACTTTCCTCCGTTGCCATCGAGTTTTAAAGCCGGAGTCTGAACTGTTCCGGCCTTGCTGAAGCTGCCTGCACCGGAGTTGCCACCAAGCATTCCGGGGATAGTGACATAGTTCTGGCCCAGCCATCCGGGAAGTGTTGTGTAAGCATCGAGCGATTTCGGACCGAACATAGACATAACATCGTTATACGGCATGTCCTGAGTTCCCTGTGTCGCCTTGGCAAAATCCTCGTGCAGAACGACCGTCTCTTCCGGTTCGTCCACTGTATAAACCCTGAAGTTGCGCACATAATAGCCGTCAGCTTTCGGCACTGCCTGCCAGCGGGCAGTATACTGATTGTCGCTCACTCCGTCGGCAACACTCAACACAGGCACTGCCAGTCCGAGAGCAGGAACGGCGTCTGACGCAGCCGAAGTGAATTCAGTGTTCTTTGCCTTCACCGTATAGCAATAGTCTTTTGCAGCATCAAGTCCCTTAGCCACGTAGAATGTGTCGGTCAGTTCCTTGTCCACGAATACAGGAACTGTCTCCGGCTGCACCATATACGATATCTGGTCGATGGCAATCATCGGATCTTTATCTGTGTCGTTTGCATGCTTTTCGAACACGATAGCCACACGGTGGATGTTGTCCTCCAGGCTGTTGGCAACAGAGATGAACTCACCCTGAGTTGATATACGCTCTATATCGATGCGTCCGAGTTCATACCACTCGTCATTATCGAGCATCACGTTCACCTTTATAGTGCTTGCATTCACCGGATTGCCAGATATGTTTCGAGCGTAGAACTTGAAGTCAACAAGTTTTCCGTCGATGTAAGGTGTCTGCAACCAGTCGTTTGTCTCGCCCATGACAAGAGCCTGCGAGCCTTCATATCCGACGTTGCTGAGCTGTATGCCGTCGCCCTGCGCCAGCACGATCTGCCATCCTTCAGGGTAGTTGGGGTTGCTGCTGTCCACCATACCGTCGGCTGTAGAGTTGATACCGTCGAACGATTCGGATGTCGTCGCCTTGTCCATATTCATCTCATAAAGGCTGAGCAGATAGCTCTCAGCTTCCTTGGTAGGATACCAGTTGGCTGTGAATCCTTCGGCATTGAAGTCTGTAGCTCCGGCGGGTACAGGCGGAATGATTGATGTCTGCTTGCTCACCACCTTTATGTCGTCCAGAAGAACGGCAGCAGAATACATGGAGAACTCCAGCGCGCACGAACGGAACTCACCCTTGCTGAATGTCACGCTGTATTCCTCCCACGTCTTTCCGATAACGAGCTGCGAGTTTTCCAGTGTGCCCTTCTCTGAATGTATCAGCGCAACGGTCATCTTGTCAGACTCCGTTTCATTGCCAAGCAGACGCGCACGGAAAGTCATTGTGAGATCGCCGGCATAGTTTCCTTTCGGCGTAATGAGATATCCGGGCAGAGTTTCCACGCCACCGTCAGACGTCGAAAAGTTACCCAACACCATAGCGCACACACCGCCGGCCTGTCTTATGGCTGCACCTTGCCATCCGGGAGCCTTGGTGTAATAAGACGGAATCTCTCCGGTGAAGTTGTCGGACACGTTCTTGTTGTCCGGTTCATCCTCTGTTCCGGCCGTAAACAAAGAAAAGTCCTCATCGAGCAAGACTGTTTCCTCTTTGTCAGCATTTGCACGAAGTTCTGTGGCGGCCATTCCCACCGGCTTCAGTTTCACCTGAGCGGTAGTCGAAAGAACCGACATCGACAGCACCAGAAGAAGTGCGTTCGTTTTAAAAGTAGAATTTTTCATAACAGATTTGATTTTGTATAATGTTAGTGTACATTCATCTCCCGTTTCATCTCGACGGCTGACTGGACAACAGTAAGTCCAGTCCGGACAGTCAGCTCTGTATCATCATGCATGCATACAACGTCCGTTGTATCATTTACCGACTGTCACAAAGTAATCATAGGCTATGTGTGACGCTTCACACTTTCGTTTGCAAAAATACAAAAATAAAGCATACAATATCACTTTTTGACAATAAATACGGCAAAATATTTGCATTTATGTCATTCAGTTCCATAAAAAGCGAGAAAAAAGGAAATACAGTCCAACACTTTGCTATCCATCATTCCGCTGCCTACAACACCATCGCAGCTCTGCAGAAACGTCCATTCGACATGACGGGAAAGCCCTTATCACCACGTCATAAAGCCCGTTTCATGCACCGGAATGGCCCGTTTCACACAACGAAACGCACCATTCTGCACAACAAAAACGGCCCTCCAACAATGTTGAAGAGCCGTTTTCAGCTTTTTATAAGCCAGAAGCCACATTCTGATAACACCGAAGACGTCCTTTCAGTGACTGTCTTACGCTTTACAGTTCCTATTTTAGGATTTTCTGTTGTAAATCTCTTTTACTCTCGGTAATACATATTTATCCAGTCATGCATACCCGTCAGCCTCATCCGTATGCGCCCAACTGCATGCCGTCAGCAACATGTCCCTGTCGAGTCAGCCGCACGGCAGTCAGTAGCACACGCCATCAGCGCTCGGCCAGAGGCACGTACTCTCTTTCCTCCAGTATGTTCTTGTAGGCCGGACGGATGATGCGGCGTCCCTCGAAATTGAGTTCCTCTATGCGGTGGGCCATCCATCCCACGATACGCGACATGGCGAATATCGGAGTGTAAATCTCCTGCGGAAGACCTATCATCTCGTATATGAAACCAGAATAGAAATCCACATTGGCGCAGAGAGGTTTCTTGGTGTTGCGTCGTGCAGACACACACTTGATGCTCTCCTGCTCGAGCAGACGCAGGAAATCGTACTCTGCCTCGCGGCCTTTCTCCTTAGCCAGTTCGCCGGCAAGCTTCTTCAACTCCACGGCACGCGGATCGCTCACCGTATAAACGGCGTGACCGATGCCGTAGATAAGGCCGCTTCCGTCGTAGGCGTCGCCGTCCAGAATGCGGTTAAGATAAGTGTCTATCTCGTCTATGTCGGTCCAGTCGCTGATGTTATCCTTCAGATGATGGAACATATTGATGGCTCTGATGTTGGCGCCACCGTGCAACGGACCCTTCAGAGAGCCTATTCCGGCTGCAATACTCGAATAAGTATCGGTGCGGCTCGAGGATGTCACTCTCACCGTGAACGTCGAGTTGTTACCTCCACCATGCTCTGCCTGAATGATGAGAAGCATGTCGAGCATGCGAGCATCGAGTTCGGTGTAGTCGTTCTGCTTCAGCATGTAGAGGAAGTTTTCGGCTATTGAGAGATTCTCACGCGGATGATGTATGTGCAGCGAACGTCCACGCACGGTGTGGCGGTAGCTGTTGTAGGCGTAGGCCACTATCGTTGGGAACTTGGCTGTGAGCTCCACCGCCTGGCGCATGAGGTTGTCGCGCGACAGATCGTCTGGATTCGGGTCGAACGTATACATCTCAAGCACCGTACGTGCAAGGATATTCATGATGTTTGAACCCTCAAGGTCGATGATGTGGACTATCGATTTATGGTCCAGAGCCATATTGTCATTGATAAGCTCTCTGAACGCCGAGAGTTCCTCACGGTCGGGAAGATTGCCCGAGAGAAGCAGGAAAGCTATCTCTTCGAAGCCGAGGCGCTTCTCGGCAAGTATGGGAGACACGAGGTCGTCGAGCTCGTAACCGCGGTAATACAGTTTGCCTGCAGTCGGCACAAGATGACCTTTCTCGTCGCGGTCGTAGCCCACTACGTTTCCTATTTTTGTCAGACCCACGAGCACGCCGCTTCCGTCCTCGTTTCTCAGACCGCGTTTCACTCCGTATTTCGGGAACAGTTCGTTGGCTATCTTACACGAGTTCTTCACCTCGTCAGACAGCTTGTATATCAGATATTCCTTTTTCATAACCTTAAGTTTTGTTTGTTTTAAACTGCCGTCCGGCACCGTAGGCCGTCCGGTAAAATCATTGTGTGGTCATAGACCGGAGGCAAGCATGCTGCCGAATGCCTTTGTTCCGAGCGGTTTTCCGTCGGGCATGAACCGTGCAAGGTCGGTTGTCGCATATCCTTCAGCAAACAGGCGTTCCATAGCCGAGGTTATCAGACCGGCCGCTTCGTTCCATCCCATATACTCGAGCATCATTACTGCCGATAGGATGATGGAACACGGATTCACCAGATCCTTGCCCGCAATGTCGGGCGCAATGCCGTGTGTAGCTTCAAAGATGGCGTGTCCGCTCTTATAGTTGATGTTTGCACCGGGCGCAATACCTATGCCTCCCACCTGTGCGGCAAGCATGTCAGACACATAATCGCCGTTGAGATTCATCGTGGCAATGACGCTGTAGTCGCGCGGACGCAGCAAAGCATTCTGCAGGAATGCATCACAGATGCAGTCGTTTATGACAAGCCGGCCGCTGCGAAGTTCTTCTCCGTATTCGCGTTCGGCCAGTTCGTAGCCCCACTTCTTGAATCCGCCTTCGGTGAATTTCATTATGTTGCCCTTGTGTACGAGCGTCACCGTCTTGCGGTTGTGTGTCAGCGCATATTCAATGGCGCTGCGTATGAGCCGTTCGCTGCCTTCACGCGACACGGGCTTCACACCGTAGGCTGAAGTGGCGGGGAATCTTACCTTGCCCACTCCCATTTCTTCCGAAATGAATTTATAGAACTTCTCCGCCTCGGGCGAACCGGCCTCCCACTCTATTCCGGCGTATATGTCTTCGGTGTTCTCGCGGAATATACACATATCCACGTCCTCAGGATGCTTCACCGGCGACTCTATACCGCGGAAATAACGCACCGGACGCTGGCATACATAAAGGTCGAGCGTCTGTCGCAAAGCCACATTCAGTGAGCGCATACCACCTCCCACGGGCGTCATAAGTGGACCTTTTATTCCTACAAGATATTCGGCAAAAGCGTCGAGTGTGGCTTTCGGCAACCACTCACCGGTCTGTTCGTTGGCCTTACCACCGGCAAACACCTCCATCCACTCTATCTTCCGCTTTCCGTCGTAAGCCTTTCTCACGGCCGCATCCACGACCTCCCGACACACGGGCGACACCTCGCTGCCCACACCATCGCCCTCGATAAAGGGAATGGTCGGCATATCTGGCACGGCCAGACGGCCGTTTTTCATTTCTATTTTCATTATTATTTCGTTGTTTTGGAGTTTCCTTCAGTTAATGATAATCAGATAAGCGCTTTTCCGCAAGCAGCACTATGCTTTACTACAGCGGCTTATTTATGAAGCCCTACATAGTTGAGTGCGCTACCGGCACGGAACCATTCAATCTGAGTAGAGTTGTAAGAATGACATACTTCGAAGCTTTCCGTTGTACCATCAGCATGACGCAGCACAACCACAAGCGGCTTTCCGGGTACGAACGTGTCGAGTCCCGTCACCGAAATGCGGTCATCCTCGCGTACCTTGTCATAGTCAGCCTTATCCTTGAAGGTCAGGGCGAGCATGCCTTGTTTCTTCAGATTGGTCTCATGAATGCGTGCGAAGCTCTTAGCCAATACCACACGTACGTTGAGATAGCGCGGCTCCATGGCAGCATGTTCGCGCGAACTGCCCTCTCCGTAGTTGTCTTCTGCCACGACGATTGACGACAGTCCGGCCGCCTTATAGGCTTTGGCAGCAGCAGACACAGCCATTTCATTGCCGTCAGTAAGACACTTCACGCGATTGCTCTCGTCGTTAAAGGCATTCACAGCACCCATAAGCAGATTGTCGGATATGTTCTGCAGATGTCCGCGATACTTCAGCCACGGGCCTGCCATTGATATATGGTCGGTGGTGCATTTGCCTTTCACCTTTATTAATAAGGGCATATCACACAGATCCTTGCCGTTCCACGCTCCAAACGGAGCCAGTTTCTGCAGACGGTCTGAGTCGGGTGAGATTACAACCTGCACGTCGCTGCCGTCTGCCGGAGGCGCGATGAATCCGTCGTCCGTGGCATCGAATCCTTCAGGAGGGAACACATTGCCCTGCGGCGGGTCGAGCATCACGCTCTGTCCTGAAACGTCTGTCAGTGCGTCCGTGGCAGGATTGAAGTCAAGACGGCCCGCTACGGCAAGTGCCATGGTCAGTTCCGGACTGCCGATGAATGCGTATGTGTTAGGATTTCCGTCGGCGCGGCGTCTGAAGTTGCGGTTGAACGAGGTCACAATAGAGTTTTTACGTTCGTTGTCATCAGTATGTCGCTTCCATTGTCCGATGCAAGGACCGCACGCATTGGTCATTATCACCGCTCCGATGCGTCTGAAATCTTCCAGTATTCCGTCTCTTTCGGCTGTGCGGCGTATCTGTTCCGAACCCGGGTTTATTATTATCTGTCCTTTCACGGGGATGTTCTTCTCGTAAGCCTGACGCGCAACCGAAGCCGCACGGCACAGGTCCTGATATGAGGAATTGGTGCATGAGCCTATCAGTCCCACCTCTACAGCCGGCGGAAATCCGCATTCCTCCACCTTAGACTTCATCTGAGAGAGGGGCGTGGCGGCATCCGGTGTGAACGGACCATTGAGATGCGGTTCCACCTTACTGAGGTCAATGTCAATCACTTTATCGTAGTATGCTTCCGGATTTTCATACACTTCGTCGTCGGCACGCAGATTACCACTACATGTACGAGCCATTGCGGCTATCTCCTCACGACCTGTACGGCACAGATATTCGGCACCGTTGTCGTCGAACGGGAATATGGAGCAAGTCGCACCGAGCTCGGCTCCCATATTACAAATAGTGGCTTTACCCGTTGCCGACATCGACTCGAGGCCGTCGCCGAAATATTCCAATATGGCATTCGTACCGCCCTTGACGGTCAGCATACCGAGAATCTGCAGTATGACATCCTTCGGCGATGCCCAGCCCGACAGTTTACCACTCAGCCGTACGCCGATGAGCGTCGGCATCTTCAGTTCCCACGGCTGACCCGTAAGCACGTCCACAGCATCCGCGCCGCCCACTCCTACGGCCACCATACCGAGTCCTCCGGCATTGGGCGTGTGCGAGTCGGTGCCTACCATCATTCCTCCTGGGAAAGCATAATTCTCGAGCACCACCTGATGTATGATGCCAGCGCCCGGTCCCCAGAAACCTATGTGATACTTGGCCGATACAGAACGCAGGAAGTCATAAACCTCCTTGTTTGTCGTCATTGCCGCCGGCAGGTCCTTGTCTGCACCGACGTCGGCTTTTATCAGATGGTCGCAATGCACCGAAGCAGGCACAGCCACGCGGTCCTTTCCGGCGTTCATGAACTGCAGCAGCGCCATCTGCGCCGTCGCATCCTGCATAGCCACACGATCGGGACGGAAATCCACGTAGTCGGTTCCGCGCTTATAAGCTTTCAACCCATTCTCATCATACAAATGAGCGTAAAGCACTTTCTCCGCATAAGTAAGCGGCCTGCCTAACAATCCTTTTACCTTTTCTACCTTATTATTATATGAAGAATAGAAGCTCTTCAGCATTTCGTAATCCAGTATCATCTTATCTTGCTTTTGATCGGATGCAAAAATACAAAAAAAATTCATAAATGTAGCATTTTCATCAATATACTTAGCAAATTGAAACTATTAATAACTCATATCGATAAAAATGTTGTATTTTTATGCAAAAATAAAAATAAAAGCTCATAAAAATACATAAAACAAGCCGGAACAGTCTTTGACATACAATCGAAAAACACACAAAAGACTGTTCCAGCAACCTTGTTTTCAGTCGTTCATAATACTTTCGAGCTTCCTGCCCACCTCAATTATATTTGAACTCTTATAAATCACCTCACCCGTAGGAGATATTATGAAATAAGACGGTATGTCAGCTACACCGTACTCCGAATCCACCGGTCCGGCGTTTTCCGTTCTTACACGAAACTGTTTCCACGTCATCATGTCGTCCAACGCCGTCAACCATTTGTCGCCATCGTCATCCAGTGACACGCCAATCACGTTTATCCGGCCTTCATATTTGTCTTTTATATCGCGCAATCTCGGCATTCCTGCCCTGCACGGTCCGCACCATGATGCCCAGAAATCCACAATATTAACCTTGTCGCGGCTGAGTACGCTCTCCAGATTAACATCTTCTCCACTCGTCGAAACCATGCGAAGATCGGCAAAATGGCGACCTTTCACAAACTTCATATAGCGTGGCATATCGGCAAGAAATCTTTTATAGCGCAACGTATCGGCGTTGCCCGCGAACTTGTCTGCCGTGGATTCCAGCATATCCTTCGTATAACAATAAGGGTACTCCAGCTTTTTCAACTGCAATATGAGAGATATGGCGTACTCGGGATGGGCGTTTATGAAATCATCATTGATGCGTTCCACCGTCTTTCTCTGCTCCGAAGCAATCACCTTAAGACTGTCGAGCTCACTCTGCGGACGTTCCACAGCATCGTTGCTCACCACATGATTGGTTGCTCCGAGCAGGCTTTCCGTATGCCACAGCCTGTCTTCAGCCGCCATAACCGCGTCGCGCCATTCGTTGTAACGATTCTGTTCTGTTCCGCCACTGACAACTGCGGCGGTCTCGCTCATCATGGGCGACACCTCCGGTTCGTCATAATTCATCACACGCGGAAGACGTGTAACATCGTCAACAACTACACTCATGTCTGCATTGTCGAGCATGACAGTAACATATCTTGCATCTCTATCGTTGAAAAACGAAGCAGCACGCGCATCGCAGAATATGATGTAAGCAAGCGCAGGACCGTCAACATGTCCGGAAATCTCAAACGTTCCGTCCTTAACAAGCGCCTCTGCCAACGGCTGTTTACCTAAAAGTAATCTATTAAATCCGTAATACTCAGGAACGTCTATGTCATAGCAAATTACTACCTTCATGCTGTCGGCCACGCTTCCGACACTTCCTTTTATATTGAAATCCCGACATTCGGCCGCACACGATATGAGCAGGGCCATGAAAAAAAGCATCAGTCTTGTCATAAAAGCAATATATATACGGTTAGTTTTCTCAAATATAAGAAATAAAGAACAAACGTATATACAAGGCAGGAGAAATATAACATAAATTAAACCCCAATCGGTCATCAGACCGCATCTGTTTCATATATTTTATGCATTCATGCTTTCAGCCGTCTTTTTGTTTTCTATTGACCACTTTTTGTTGGATTTTTCTTAACAGAGCCCGCTATGCCTGCAAAAAATCCAACGAAAATACGCTCTATACAAAGCAAAAATACCGACTGAATTATAATGACCGATTCGGGTTAAAAATGTGCAACAGAATGGGTATCAGACACACATCATTCTGTTGCACATTATATAAAAGCCACCTTACAAGCGGCAGATGACATGACACATCAGAACTCAGCCAGAAGTCCGGCGCAAGCGTCCTCTATCAGATCGAGGGCATAATCGAAGTCCGAATCATCACCGTAGTAAGGATCGGGAATCTCGCTGACTCCTGCATGGGCTGTCATATACGAGCCAAGCATCCTCACCTTGTCCTTCTCCTCTGGCATGGAAGCCATGGCAGTGACGGCACGCACGTTGGCATTATCCATCACAAGAATGAGGTCGAAGCGGCTGAAATCGGCCGTGGAAAGCTGACGTGCGCGACTGTCGAACTTATAACCGCGCACTGCTCCGCGCCGGCGCATACGGCTGTCGGGCAACTGTCCGATGTGCCATCCACCTATTCCGGCAGAATCGATGAAAAACTCGTCCTCGCGTCCGGCCTTCTCCACGAGCGCCTTCATCACGCCCTCAGCAGCCGGACTGCGGCATATATTGCCCAAGCAAACAAAAAGTATCTTATATTTTTTATTGTTTATCAATTGATTATCTTTCATTATAATATGTCGGTTTACATTGTGGTTTACAATAATTACACCTTGTTATAGCATCTTAATCTTGCAAAATTAAATATTAGAATTGATTTACGGTGATTTTTCTTCTTTATTTCAATCTAAATAAAATGAAAAGTGCTAATTTTGTGCTGTAAACTAAAATAATTTTGCCTATGGTATAGATAATACTAAAAGACATATAATATAAAGAGCGTTAGCTTGTATCTTGTGGATTTCCAAAATCGCCAAATTCAACAGAAATCAACCAAGGATAACAAGGTAATGCCTGCGTCCTCATCGGCGTGGGCTTTTACTGTTGTATATGGTTGATTGGGTGTTTGGCGATACCTTGGAAGTCGATACAGCGTAAGGTCCACGCTTTTTGTATTGTCTTCCCCACAGATTTTGGACTATAGTATAATATTATAAATAAACAATAGACGCAATGAAAAAAACAATTTCAATTATATTATTATTTGTTGTTTCTATTATAGTTATCAGTTGTGATGTAAATAATAACAAGATAAAAGAAGAAGCAATTACTGAAAAATTAGAAAAAGTTAATAGTGTCGAAGAGTTTAAAAAGCTACTAAATGGCACAACATGGCATTATACAGAACCTCTTAACAGTTCAAAAATAGGATGTTGGTTAAAAGTTGAGTTTAGCGGAGATGAATACACATTCTATTATGCAAATCCAAGCGACGGAAAGTGGACTATGGATAATAAAGGCAAATTTAAAATAAGTGAAAGTCGTTATCATAATACAGGTGAGAAGTTCTATAAAGTTACATTTGAGGGTGGAATTTTAGGACCATCAGGGACCGTTTGTGACGAAAATGCAGAAATAAATTTCACTAATGAATGTTATTTTCACATTCATTCCTTAGTGCTTAGTATATTAATTGCTGACGGAAGAACAAATGCCTTGGTTGGCAAAGCTGAATATGGTGATTATTCATGGGATTAAAGATTATTTTTGTTTTAAATAGTATAACTTATAAATTGAATTATGAAAAAGTTTTTTGATTATTTTTTTATTATACTCTTTGCTGCTGTTTCTTTTAATCTGACTTCATGTAGTGATGACGATGACCCAACAGAAGGTGGTAATAAGATTGAAATCAATGGAGTTGGTTATAATCTATCAGCGGTTGGATTTATGGGAAATTGGGATGAAAGTACGAATAAAGGAACATTTACTGTCGCTGTAGATAATGAAAGTAATGGAGTTATTAATGTGGAATATTATACTTTCTCATATAGAAATGTAACCGGTCCTCAAGTAGGCGATGATTTTTCCACTATGAATTTGGCATTAACACCGCTAAACGAAGAAGAAGATGGTAGCATTATCGATTTGGAGGATGCCTTTAAGTATAATTCAGGAAAGGCTATAGTAACTAATGTCAATCCCAATGAAAGCGAAATAACTATCAGATTTGAGCATTTAAAAATGAGTCATGATGGTAGGGATTATACATTTAACGGAAACGCAACTTTAATGTTTAACTATTGATTGTCGGACATGAAAAAAGGGAGGTTTTTCCTCCCTTTTTGCTTTTACAGATTAAATTCAGCTTTAACTCTTTGAACAGTTGAGACTGAGACATCGCATAGTTTAGCAGTTTTACGAATACTTGTACCTCGTTTTAGTTCCTTAATTACTTGTCTATATTCTTCAGCTTTTTGTTCTGTAGATTTTGTGGAACCTTCTTTACGTCCAAGTTTACCGCCTTTCTCAATATAGAGTTGGCGACCACTGTTTAACCTAAACTTGATATTTTCACGTTCAAGTTGAGCGCAAGTTGATAATGTTGCAATCATTATTGGAGCAAAAATTGACGGTTTACCTTCATTATCTAACAAGGTAAATTGTTCCTTCTGTATATATAGATTGATGCCCTCATCTACAAGTTGTTTAACAGTCTCCAAGACTTCAAAAGCGTTTCGACCTAATCTGCTTAATTCCGATACTAATAATATATCACAATTTTCAGATTTACAAAAATCTAAAGCCTCAACAAGTATAGGTCTTTCATTATTCTTTTTTGCCCCACTTATCTTTTCTTCGTATATCTTGGCGACTTCATAACCTTTATATTTGGCGTACGAAGTTAAATCGGCTACCTGTCTTTCTGTGTTTTGTCTATCTGTTGTTGAACTGACCCTTGAATATATTACCGCTTTCATATTATTGCTTTTTTATTACAGTGCAAATATACTATTTCTTTTTATTGTATGCAAATAAATCAAAGAATAAATTGAATACGGAATTTCAATATATTCTTATTAACTTATAGATTTATTTGAATACAGAATTTTTAAGCATACATTTTTCTGTATTAAAACACACGACACACGGATATATAGGAAATAACATTAAGTAGATGTATTTAAACATTCGATTTCTATAAATCTAAAAGAGAATACAGTATATATGCAGTATCAGCATTTATGATACTGAAAGTATTTGCCTATTCATGGGTAATCTATTCTATCGAGACTAATCGCCAATAATCCTTTAATTTTTTTCTGATTTTTCTTTTTGTTTCCTCTGTATGATGCTTGCCACTCATCGGATTTTTAGTACCTAATTTCGCCAATCTCATTTTAAATTTAGTTGCATCCGATAATTTTCTCCTAATTCTCTTTGCCATAATTATTGAACTTAATTGAATTATTTTTATATTTATAAATAGTTTATAAGTTCAAAAAGCAATGAGAAAAAAAGAATATTTATACCAAGCAAGTATTGATTGCCTTGAGATAACATATACAACAACTGACAGCATGAAAGAATACCTATCGGCAGACAATAACATTTTTCATTTTGGTAAAAATAAAGAAATATGGCTTGTAAGGTCGGAATCTCGCTATTATAAGAATGAGTTTGTTATGTGGTGCAAGGATTGGAACGAATACAAAGGTTATTATAACAGAAAAGTTGGCTATATGCGTTTCGGTTCATTCAACAAAAATCGTCAGAATGTATATATTATTTATGATAACGAAGCTCTATACTCATGGTTGGTTTCTGCACGTTATTATATTGAAGAGGCTCTTAATCTTGAATTTCTACAGATATCAAAATTGGATATTGCGGTAGATTTTAATTTTAATGTTGAAAAACATCTTATTAGACAATATAAAGATGATAACTATGATTTAATTGTTAATGGTCGCTTAGCTGATAATAAAGCAGTTTATGGTGTTGGCTTTCTTTCATGGTGGAATCCCCGACATCGTATTTTTGCCAATCCTCAGATGTTGGTAAAAAACAAAAAAAGTACATTATCGATGAAAACATACAATAAAAAAAAGGAAATAGAACAAGAGAGTAGTAAATATTACATTCAAGAAAAGACAGGTTTTAATACAACGATGTATAGAGTTGAAATAACCTGCAAAAATCACAAACTTTTAAAGAAGACACTTGATAGCCTTAGAATAAGCGATGAGTATTTATATTCACATTTGAACGATGAACACGTATTAATAACAGTTTTTATGCACCTAATGGATAGAATAATACACTTACGCAAAAATCGGAAACCATTAAACATACTTAATGAGGCTATTAAAAAATTGTGATATAGGTATATAAGTTTATAATTCATGTATTTTGGGGCTATTGGTTAATAGCCCCAAATTTCTTAGAAAAAAATTTTTTATACATGCAACGAATACCTCATTAAGTGTCAATATCTAATATATTTTATTGAATGGGAAGTTACCTCTGTTAATTAAATTTCTAATGGTTTATTTTGTGGATATTAATATCTCCACTTGCCCAAATAGTTATTAAATGAATGGTTCTTCATCGTAGCCTTCCCATATATCTTCAAGCAGCTCTAACCTGCCCAATTTTCCTTCTTCTTTTAATCTCTTTCTTTCTTCGTCACGGGACTTCTCAATAATATCCCTATATTCGGGTTGCTCCGACAAATACAACCTTAAATTTGCATTATAAATATTCTCATTGTCAAATTCCTTCAGATAAGTTTCAATTTCCGCAGGATTACGTCCCATGTTTTGTGCAATTAATCCCACAGGGACATTAGCATGATAAAGAGCGGAAGCATAACTGTGCCGACTACTATAGAATGTTATACCATTGGAAAGACCTAATCGCCTTGCAATACGTTTCAAATTGACATTAACAAGATAATTCATATATGCCATGCGACTGAACTTCTTATCTTCGGTATCATTATCTTTATCAAAGATTGGGAATATATAATCCTCTAATTCATTTTCACTCAAAATCTTTTCTCCATCGATATATGAACCAAATGGATAAAGGTATGGCATCAACAAATTTATATTGACGATAATTTTTGTAGGATGATTAGTTTTTTGCCTTGTCGTTATAATCTCATAACAATAAATTTTTCTCAAGTTATCAATCGCATAATCATATCCATTTTCAGCCGCATCCTTGATAAACGTCTTTCTGTCTGTAATTTCAATTATTCGCAAATCCTTCTTTTTCAAATTAGCAAGGTCTATTAGAGCCATTCCCTGAAAAAGGTAGCTACATAAAAATAAAGCAAGTGAAAATTGTTCCGCATTGATTGGACTTAACTTTGTCTCTCCCCTTGGTTTGAACTTTTGGTTTACCCAATACTGTTTATCATTAACTTCTCCATAGACATCGTTATTCTGTTTACCATTATAACCATATCTTTGTTGGTAATATCTCATCAACAACGTTATTTCTTGTAACGTTAGGGCACGTTTCCTTGTTTGACAATTTAACTTCTTGCTGAATTTAAAGGAAGCAAACGGAGTATCCTTTATATACTCCTTAGTTGTGGCATAATTTAAGATAGCTTTGAAATTATCGAAGAACTTTCGGATGGAATTATCTACATAATGGCAACGCAAATATTCTTCAAATGAGCGAAGCCAATTTACTGTTATCTCAAATAATTCAAGGTCTTTATTGTTGGTGTACTTTTTTATGCGATTTAGTAAAGTTGTGTATCCTGTGGCAGTATTATATTTTCCTTTTTCTACTTTAAAAAATTCAATTCGTTCCTCAAATAAAGAAAACAATGTGATTTTCGTAGGAGACTTCTGTAAATCAGATACAATAGTTGAGGCTGAATATTCTTTCCTACCTTCCAAAGAAAACACAAGATTTTGAGCATCAGCCAATTCTTTTGCGATGATTGCGTTGAGGCTGTTTGCACGCTTGCCTTTAACTCGTTGCTTGTCATCACTCCATTCTTGAGCCATACAAGATATACCCATACTCTTATATTTACGCTTTCCGTTATAGCAGACACGCAACATAATAGGATGTTCACCATTGGCAAGCGTCTTTGAAGTATAAAGTATTGCTGAAATAGTAGGTAAATTTCGTTTCATATCATTGTTTTTAGTTTACCTTTTAGTTTACATTATAATATATAAAATCTATATTTAGTTTACATTACAAAGATATAAAATAAATCTAAACTAACTATATTTCAGCAATATATAATAATGATATATTTTTCTATTTATTCCCCAAGCAAACAAACAACAGTCTTTTCTTACTTTTCTTCATAATCGTCGTCTAATAGTGTCTGTGATTCGGGTATGGGATAGTTGGCGCTCTCCTTCACGCCGAGCGACTTCAGCTCGTTAGCCTTCTGCACAATGCTCTGGCGTCCGGTATAAGCCTTGTTGTAGGCGTCGTCATAGTCCTTGTGCAGAGTGTCGATGTCCTTCTTCAGCTTGTCGAACCTCTTGATGAACTCTCCTACGCGCTTTATCATCTCGTCCGCCATCTCGAAAACCTTCTTCTGGCTTTCGGTCTGAGCATACTGACGCCACGCAATCTGAATCATACGGAGTATGGCCATAAGGTTCTGCTGTCCGGTGATGAACACATGGCGGTCGAAAGCCTCGCGCCATATCTTCGGGTCGTGAGCCAATGCCAGCTGCAACGCACCCTCGTTCGGCACAAACATTATGACAAAGTCGATGGCCCGACGCGGCTTTGTTATGTAGCGGCTGTAGTCTTTCTTCGCGAGATTAACGGCCTGCGTGCGCACACTCTTCACCAGATCGTCGGCAAACTTGCGCTTCAACGCCTCGTCCTCTGTATTCACATACTGATAGTAGGCATCGATGGACATCTTCGAATCTATCACCACGTCCTCGTTGTCAGGATAATGCAGTATGACGTCGGGAATCATACGCTTGCCGCTCTCGTCGTTCACAATGACGTTACCCTTATCGTCTGTTATGGTCTGCTGCACGTCATAGTCTATTCCACACCTGTAACCCTGCGCATCGAGAATTTCGGTCAGCATGCGCTCGCCCCAGTTACCCTGCGCCTTGTTGCCGCCCCTTATGACATTGGTGAGCATTGTCGCCGTGCGGTCTATCTTAGTAGTCTGGTCGCTCATGGCCTTGAGCTGCTCGGAAAGCGACGCCGTGCTCTTGGCCGTCTCACTGTTGGTGACACGTATTGCCTCCTGCAACTGCTTGAGATTATCGCGCAGCGGCTTGGTGATGTTCTCCATACTCTCCGAGTTGTCAGCCTTCAGACGGTCGGTGGTCTGGTTGAGCACCTTCGTCGCAAGGTTGGCAAACTGTTCCTGCACAGTCTTCAGCTGCTGTTCGAACTGCTCCTGCCGCATCTGCATCTCCTTCGAACTGTGCTCCTTCTCAGCCCTCAGTTCGGTGGCAACACGCTCTGCCTCCACCCTGGCCTGCATCAGTTCGCCGTTCATTCTGGACATCTCGGCCCGGGCATTTTCCGTATCCGCCTTGAGCTGCGCGGCGGTCTGCTCCAGTTGTGCGGCCCTCTGCTCGGCCAGAGCAAGTCCGGTTTTCACACTCCTGACCTTCGACTGCATGAAAAAAAACACAATCGCACAGCCGACAACAATTCCTATTATCAAATAAACTATCTCCATATTCAATTACATTTAAAACATCTCCGCATTTTCCGCCCGCAGTACACAAACAACATGCCGGCAGGCATCATACAAGGAAAAATACGGGGAAGCGCAAATATAACAAAATAAATCCACTTTGCGCGCCACATTCCCGAAAATATTTCACACAGCAACAACAAAGTGACAATTAAAACATCAAAAAGGCACAGATATTTAATAAATAACCATTTTTATACGGTTTTATTATGAATTTTTATGTTTAATGCTATCAAGAAGCACACTGTGCGCGCACACGGTGGATTTTTTCGGAAAAAAGGTATAAAAAATTTTGGCAGACATAAAAAATGTCATATCTTTGTAAACGTTATCCTGAAAACAATCTTTTTACCTTAATGGAAGAGACTAATACCTATTGAAGATTTGAAGCGGTCGCCTGTGAAGGTTGTCGCCTTTTTTTATGTCTGAAGGCGGACAGACCCCACCGCACGGCTATATAATCAAACACAAAAAACGATGGATAAAAAGACAGCAGACTACATAAGACTTCTTGCGGAAAAGTATGAGACGGCCGACTTTCTGAAAGACGACCCGAGCCTGTTCATGCACAAGGTGGAGGGCGCGGCAGACATGGAGGTGATGGCCTTCGCAGCATCATGTCTGAGCTACGGATCACGCAAGCAGTTCTTCCCAAAAATACAATACATGCTCGACCGCTCCGGCGGAAGAATGGACGAATGGGTGCGCAGCGGCAGCTTTGCCGACGACATACCCGACGAAGACCGGTGCTACTATCGCCTGTATACGCAGCACGACATGCACCTGTTGCTACAGACGCTGCGCGCCATGCTGACCGAACACGGCAGTCTGGGGCAGTTTGTCCGCACCAATGCCACAGACGGCTACGGAGCCGTCGGCGCCCTGTGTGCCTACTTCGCCGAACGTAATGCAAGCACGGTGATACCGCGCGACACCAAGTCGGCATGCAAACGCGTGTGTATGTTCACGCGCTGGATGGTGCGCGACGGTTCGCCCGTCGATCTGGGACTGTGGACACGATTCATCGACAAGCGCACTCTCATAATGCCGCTCGACACGCACGTGGTGCAGCAGTCGCAGCGATTGGGACTGCTCACAAGCCGCACGGCGTCGATGAGTGCGGCACGCCGACTGTCACAAGCCATGCTGGAGGTGTTCCCGGACGACCCTCTCAAAGGCGACTTCGCACTCTTCGGCTACGGAGTGAACAACAAGGGAGATCAGCCTACATAGTTCATCGGCCACGGACGACAGAGAAAGATTTAACACTTTTATGTTAATTCCGGACCCGAAAAAAGTTCAACCTCAAGATGCGCTACAGATTAAGGAGTGATGCAGAAGTGCCTGTTTCGGGATGACGGAGACTGTCCGGCAATCCGTATTTTTCTCAAACGTCACGCAACAAGCACCTTTTCAGCACATGATACAGCCCATATCAGGGCCTGATATGCACCATATCACACCATGATAAAGCCAATATCACACCACGATAAAGCCAATATCACGCCTCAACAAAGCCTGTTTCGCACGACTGTAAAAAGTCACGTAAGACATCAGTCGGCGTAACCCACTGTCGTACAGCAACTTCCGCAAAGTGTCCGAGAATCGCGTATTTGCGACCGACACGGGTGTCGCACGCAAATATCGCAGCCACAGAGACGTATGATTTAACATTCGCCGGTTTTTAGTTGTCGCCACACGCATAAAGACCTTCGCCCGCCAGTCCCGACAACCCACCCCATACACGGATACAGTGACCTCTGCAGACCGTTTCTTTTTACTTTCTTTAACCATTCATATCTATAACTTACGATATTTTTCAATAAATTTGCAAAATATGAGAATAGACATTATCACTGTTTTGCCCGAGATGCTCGAAGGCTTTGTCAACGAGTCGATACTCGCAAGGGCACAGAAAAAAGGACTGGCAGAGATACATCTGCACAACCTGCGCGACTACACCAAGGACAAATGGCGTCGCGTGGACGACTACCCGTACGGAGGATTTGCCGGAATGGTGATGCAGTGCGAGCCGATAGACCGCTGCATATCGGCACTGAAGGCCGAACGCGACTACGACGAGGTGATATTCACTTCGCCCGACGGCGAGCAGTTCAACCAGCACGTGGCCAACGACCTGTCGATGAAGGAGAACATGATAATACTGTGCGGCCACTACAAAGGCATTGACCAGCGTGTGCGCGACCATCTCATCACACGCGAGATAAGCATCGGCGACTATGTGCTCACCGGAGGCGAACTGGCTGCGGCAGTGATGGCCGACGCCATAGTGAGAGTGGTGCCGGGAGTGATAGGCGACGAGCAGAGTGCCCTGAGCGACTGTTTCCAGGACGACATGCTGTCGGCCCCCATCTACACCCGCCCCGCCGACTATAAGGGATGGAAGGTGCCGGACATACTGCTCAGCGGCAACGAAGCAAAGATAAAGGAGTGGGAAATGGAACAGGCCATGGAGCGCACACGCCGCCTTAGGCCAGACCTTCTGGAGAAATGACCTCCGCCGCAAGACGATACACGACAAGCACACGCGACTAAGAACCGGAACAACCTGCAATTATGATATGAAAACCTTCAACCTTATCCATAAAACACTGTGTGTCTTCATAACGCTGATGGCATACTGTCTGACGGCGGCAGCCATAGACGGCGAAAACAACAAGCCGCTGCGCGTGGCCGTGGCGGGAGTTGCCCACGGCCATCTGAACGACATTGTGTCGCGCATGGACAGGGGCGACTTCGAAGTGGTGGGCGTCTATGAGAAAGACGACCGCATGCGCCGGCATAACGGACTCGTCGCTCACAACAACAGGATACCGGCATTTGCCGATCTGGGAGAGATGCTCGACAGCATACATCCGGAGGCTGTGGTGGCTTACGGTGCGATATACGACCACATGGAGGTGGTGGAGGAATGTGCTCCGCGGGGCATACATGTGATGGTGGAAAAGCCGCTGGCAGTGAACATGAAACACGCCCGCCGCATGGCAAAGCTGGCACGTGAGCACGGCATTCTGCTGCTCACAAACTATGAGACGAGCTGGTACTGTTCCAATCACGAAGCTTACAGAATGGTGAAGGAAGGACAGATAGGCGACATAACGCGCATACTTGTGTACGACGGACACCAGGGGCCGATAGAGATAGGATGCGGCAAGGACTTCACCACGTGGCTGACCGACCCGGTGATGAACGGCGGCGGAGCGATAACCGACTTCGGATGCTACGGCGCGAACATCGCCACATGGCTGTTCGACGGCCGCAAACCGCTGAGTGTCTATGCCGTGACAAACCATCAGAAACCCAAGAAATATCCGAAGGTGGACGACGACGCCACCATCATACTGCAGTATCCCGATGTGACAGTGCAGCTCATGCCGTCGTGGAACTGGCCAATGAACCGCAAGGATATGTACATATACGGCTCAAAGGGATACATCTATCAAAGCACTCCGTCGCGCATGTCGCTCTACAGGGACGGCAAAGAGACAGACGTCAGACCGACAAAACTGAACGCTCCATACGACGATTCGTTCCGCTATCTGAAGGCTGCCGTGCGCGGAGAGATAACGGTGCAGCCCACAGACCTCGCATCGCTGGAGAACAATCTGACGGTGGTGGAGATTCTGAGTGCTGCAGTGAAGAGTGCACGCACCGGCAAACCGGTACGTCTGAAATAACGCCACGACACAGTTGCCGTACATAAACAACAGACAATACGCCTGTCGCCGGAGACACGGTCCCCACTCCGGCACGGACGACATAAACAAATGTTGGGGACCACAATTAAAACCTAAATTGATTATGAGAGAATTGACAGTACTTCCACAGTTGGGATTTACAGAAGCGCTGAGCGCCGCATGGAACAAGATAGCACAATTCAACGGCCGTTCGCGCCGTTCCGAATACTGGTGGACTTATCTTGTAGCCACTATCCTTAACTTCATCTTTACATTCGTTCCAGTAATCGGGAGTCTGATATCGCTTCTTATAAGCCTGGCTCTTATCCCGATAACATTCCGCCGTCTGCACGACACCGGCCGCAGTGGATGGTGGTATGGCGTAAGCCTGATAGGCGGTCTTGCCTTCTTCGTCTTCTTCATATTCGTACTCATTGGCTCACTCGGCGTAAGCGAGAGCCTGTCGGACCTGTCGTCAATGTCTGATAATGAAATAATAGAAAAGATGCTCACCGGTGTGACACTGGGTTATGTGGCAATCGGACTGCTGATAGGAATTGTCTATAACATCATTCTGCTCGTATTCCTATGCCAGGACAGCCATATGCAAGACAACAAATATGGCCCGTCACCAAAATACGTCGACATGGACACAAACGCGGATATGGCAGACAGAAGATACGACACAATGTAACAAGACGGGCAAAAAGTGTACAAAACCGCTTGGCGGACATCTGCCAGGCGGTTACATATATAAACCAGAAAAAACAAAAAGATAATGAAACAAATCGAAGCAACCCCTTCCGTAGGATTCGGCGATGCCGTGAAATCATCGCTCAACCGCCTGACCGACTTCAAAGGCCGCACACGCCGTTCGGAGTTCTGGTGGACAATACTGGCATACTACATATGCGTATTGATCATTAATTTAATACTGGGTATGATTCTGCCTCAGACAGCATTGACCATAATAGGCATAATACTTCAGTTTCTCATCTTCGGTGCAACGGTACGGCGCCTGCACGATACAGGCCGGAGCGGATGGTGGGTCGGCGTAAGCTGGATTGTGAGCATCATCAGTTCAATATACGTTATGGCAAACAGCGACATACTGATGAGCGTAAACATAAACCCGGAAGAAATAATGGAGTTTGCCAGTGCACCGGCAACCATAGGCATAACGGCAATCAACACAATTTTAAATATCATCGTCATAATATTCTGTCTGCTCGACAGCAAAGCAGAAACCAACAAATATGGTGAATCGCCGAAATACAAAGAGACAGAGGAATGACATTCGGAGAAAGGCCTTGTAACAGACATGTGACAAAGGCCTAGGTTTATTTTTTATCCATAAATTGTTTACAGAAGGCTTCGCCAAGCGCGAAGCCTTCTTCGTAGAGAGCCTCCAGCTTCTTAGTGTCTTTCTCTATACGGCCCACTTCCATCGGCTTCAGCGGACGTATGCAGGTGATGCGCCCCTCCTGCTCCAGTCGGTCTATCATGTCGAGCTGGCGGTTGTAAACCTCTATGCGTCGGCTCAGAGCCACACGCAGACGTGGATAGTCGCGGTAGATGAAACGCGGTATCTTTATGTCATGGCCGTCGTTGCGGTAGCCTTTGTTACGTGTCAGCACCACCACATTGTGAGTATAGCCCTTCTGCATGGCACGCTCTACGGGAATGCTGTCGGCTATTCCCCCGTCTAGCATCGGCTTTCCGTCCACAAAAACAATCTTGCTCACATACGGCAGACTGCTCGAAGCACGCACCACATCGAGCGCACGCTGACGGTCGTGACGCTCCGACAGATATTCGGCAAGTCCCGTACGGCAGTTTGTTGTCACCATTTCAAACTCCGTTTCGCTTTCGAAAAACGTGTCGAAATCAAACGGTATATAACTGTTAGGAAATTTGTCGTAAAGCAGTTTCTGGTCGAATATGCAACCCTGGGTGATAAGATAGCGCAATCCGATGTAGTCGTAGCGCGCCAGATAATCGATATTTGAGATTCGGGCGCGTCGAGGCTGACGGCTTACGTAGGACATGCCGTTGCATGCTCCGGCCGACACCGCCACAATGTAAGGAAAATACAAATTGTGTTTCATGAACGCATCGAGTACGCCCGTGGTGAAAACACCACGCATACCACCACCTTCAAGCACAAGCCCCGTATTTTTGTCCATTTGTATAAAAACTGTTTAAAACGCTCTGCAAAATTACACATTTTAAATATAAAAATTGTAACTTTGCAAACAATTGACATGATAATTTAATATATGTTTGACAAACAGACCTACGTAAACCGTCGCGCCAAGCTCAGAAGTCTTGTAAAGGACGGCATAATCATACTTTTCGGTAATAACGAGTCGCCCTGCAACTACCCAAGCAACGGCTACTATCCGTTCAGACAGGATTCATCGTTCCTGTATTATTTCGGTCTGAACAGAGACGGACTCGTAGGAGTGATCGACATAGACAACAACCGTGAGACAATCTTCGGTAACGACATCGACATCGAAGACATTGTCTGGTACGGCAGCGTGGACAGCGTGCATGACCTCGCGGCACAGGTGGGCGTGGAAAACACCGCACCGATGCGTGCACTGAAGAGCGCATGCAACGAGGCTCTGCGACAGAAACGCAAGATACACTTTCTGCCGCCCTACCGTCATGACATAAAGATACAGATTTTCGATCTGCTCGGCATTCACCCTGTACAGCAGAAGGAAGCTGCAAGCATGGAGCTCATAAAATCAGTGGTGAACATGCGTTCCGTAAAGGAGCAGCAGGAGATTGAAGAACTGGAGAGAGCAGCCGAAATAGGCTATCTGATGCATACAACAGCCATGAAGCTGACACGTCCGGGAGTGACTGAGAAGTTCGTAGGCGGACAGGTGGACGGAATCGCCCACTCATACGGCGCCATGGTGAGTTTCCCGACCATCTACAGCCAGCACGGCGAGATAATGCACGGCAATCCGTCGATGAGCATTCTGGAAGCAGGACGACTCGCTCTGTGTGACGCCGGAGCAGAAACAATAAACAACTACTGCTCGGACAACACACGCACAATGCCTGTAAGCGGCAAGTTCACGCAACGTCAACTGGAGATATACAGCATTGTGGAAGCATGCCACGACTATGTACTGGAAGTAGCCAAGCCCGGAGTGAAATACTTTGACGTGCATCTGGCTGTGTGCCGCCTTATGACCGAAAGACTGAAAGAGCTCGGACTGATGAAGGGCGACACCGACGAGGCTGTAGCAGCAGGCGCACACGCCATGTTCCTGCCGCACGGCTTGGGCCACATGATGGGCATGGACGTACACGACATGGAGAACCTCGACCAGATAAACGTAGGCTTTGACGAAGAGACTCGTCCTAATCTCGAACAGTTCGGAACAAACTGTCTGCGCATGGGACGCCGCCTGCAGCAGGGCTTTGTTGTGACCGACGAACCGGGAATATACTTCATCCCCGCACTCATCGACGACTGGAAGGCAAAAGGACACTGCAAGGAGTTCATCAACTTCGACCTGCTCGAGACATACAAGGACTTCGGCGGAATACGCATCGAAGACGATATTCTCATAACCGAAAACGGTTGCCGTTTCATCGGAGAAAAGAGAATACCTTATCATCCGAAGGACGTTGAGGCATTCATGGAGAACAATCAATAAAAACAAACTATACAACAACAAACTATGAAGAAAATCATGACACTTGCGTTCCTCGCCATGATGGCCATGGGAGTGAGCGCCCAGGACAAGAAGGAAAACAGCAACAAGCCTGTTTTCACAGTTGTCAAGGAGAATCCTATCACAAGCATCAAGGACCAGAGCCGCAGCGGCACATGCTGGGACTACTCTACACTTGCTTTCTTCGAGAGCGAAATACTCAAGGCTACAGGCAAGACATACGACCTGTGCGAGTCTTTCGTTGCAAACAAGAACTACATGGAACGTGCAATCCAGGTTGTACGCCTGCACGGTGACTGCCAGTTCTCACAGGGAGGTTCGGCTTACGACGTTTACCACGTACTGAAAACATACGGTATCTGCCCGGAAGACGCAATGCCGTTCCCTGGTTCACTCTACGGTGACTCACTGAACAACTTCAACGAGTTCTTCTCTCTGATGGAACCGTATGTTGCAGCCGTTTCAAAGAGTTCTGCAAAGAAACTCTCAGGACAGTGGAAGGTCGGACTGCAGGGTATTCTCGACGCTTATCTCGGCAAATGCCCGGAGAGCTTCACATACGAAGGCAAGACATACACTCCGAAGTCATTCGCTGAAAGCCTCGGACTGGATTGGGGCAACTATGTGACAATCACAAGCTACACACATCATCCGTTCTACACAAAATTCCCGGTTGAAGTACAGGACAACTGGCGCAATCCGGGTTCATGGAACCTGCCGATTGAAGACATGGCACGCATCATAGACAATGCTGTGATGAACGGTTACACCGTAGCATGGGGTGGCGACGTGAGCGAGGAAGGATTCACACGCACAGGTCTGGCTTACTCTTACGACACAGACGCTATGCAGAGCTATGCTGGCAGCGACATGGCACGCTGGCTGAAGCTGTCTTCTTCAAAGCGTACAAACATCATCGACTCTCTGGGATGCAAGGTGCCTGAGCTCACTCCGACACAGGAGAAGCGTCAGGAGCGTTATGACAACTGGGAGCTGACAGACGACCACGGAATGCTTATCTTCGGTATCGCAAAAGACCAGAACGGCAAAGAATACTACATGGTGAAGAACTCATGGGGTGAAGCCGGTGACTACAAAGGAATCTGGTATATGTCAAAGAACTTCATCGTTGCAAACACAATGGACTATATGGTGAACATCAACGCCATTCCTAAGGACATCCGCAAGAAGATGGAGGATGCTGTGAAGAAAGCCGGCATAGGCGAATAACACAACAACACACAATAAACAAGGGCTGCGGGCCAGGAGTTTGACACCAACCTGCCAACATTGATTGGAGTTACAGGTGGCGTGACAAAGCCTGACCCGCAGTCTTATTTTTATATAAAAACGCATTATCAATACCATGTTTTCCATTTTTATTTTGTAACTTTACGGGCAGTTTATGTGCGTCAATCCGCACTTTTCCCTCATGCAGAATAAAAAATAAAAACTATATAATGCTTTTCAAATGGAATTACAAGCCACCAACATCCGAAGAAAGACAAGCGGCTGACGAATTAGGAGGAAAACTCAACATCAGCCCCATTCTTGCCGGACTGCTCATTAAACGGGGCATCACGACAGAATCGGCGGCAAAACGTTTCTTTCATCCGCAACTCTCCGACCTCATCAATCCTTTTCTGATGAAAGACATGGATGTGGCCGTTGACAGACTGAACGACGCCATGGGACGCAAGGAACGCATCATGGTGTATGGCGACTACGACGTCGACGGATGCACGGCTGTGGCATTGGTATACAAGTTCCTGCTGCAGTTCTATTCAAACATAGAATACTATATTCCCGACCGCTACGACGAAGGATACGGCGTAAGCAAGAAAGGAATAGACTATGCGCATGCGAACAACGTGAAGCTGATAATAATTCTCGACTGCGGAATAAAGGCGGCCGAGGAGATAGCTTATGCCAAATCGCTGGGCATAGATTTCATCATATGCGACCATCATGTGCCTGACGAGGATATGCCGCCGGCTGTGGCAATACTCAACCCCAAGCGCAGCGACGACACCTATCCGTTCAAGCATCTCTGCGGATGCGGTATAGGCTTCAAGTTCATGCAGGCATTCGCAAAGAACAACAGCATTCCATTCTCAAGACTTATGCCTCTGCTCGACCTGTGTGCCGTGAGCATAGCCGCAGACATTGTACCCGTGACCGACGAGAACCGCATACTCGCCTATCACGGACTGAAGATTCTGAACCAAAATCCGAGCACCGGACTGAAGGCAATAATCGACATCTGCGGACTGAACAACCGTGAGATATCAATGAGCGACATTGTGTTCAAAATCGGACCGCGCATAAATGCGTCGGGAAGAATAGAGAACGGAAGGGAAAGTGTGGATCTGCTTGTTGAAAAGGAATTCTCGCACGCATTGGAAAAAGCAAAACACATAGACTGCTACAACGAACAGCGCAAGGACATAGACAAACAGATGACGGAAGAGGCGAACCAGATTGTGGCCCGCCTGGAAAGTCAGCGCCACCGTTCGTCCATTGTACTGTATGACGAGAACTGGAAAAAAGGTGTAATAGGAATAGTGGCTTCACGTCTCACCGAAATTTATTTCAGACCGACAGTGGTGCTCACACGCGATGGCGACCTGGCTACAGGCTCAGCGCGCAGCGTGACCGGATTCGACGTTTATTCTGCCATAAAGAGCTGCCGCGACATCCTTCTGAACTTCGGAGGACACACCTATGCGGCAGGACTGACACTGAGATGGGACGACATTCCAGAGTTCAGGCGCCGTTTCCAGAAATATGTCGACAACCACATACAGCCGGAACAGACAGAAGCCATGCTCAATATTGACACCGTGATAGACTTCAAGGACATCACCAAACGACTGCACAACGATCTGAAGAAGTTCTCACCATTCGGTCCGTGCAACCAGAAACCTATTTTCTGCACCGTGGGAGTGTACGATTACGGCACAAGCAAGGTGGTGGGACGTGAGCAGGAACACATCAAGCTGGAGCTTGTCGACTCGAAGTCAAGCAATGTTGTCAACGGCATTGCCTTCGGCCAAAGCGCATCGGCACGGTACATAAAATCGAAAAGAAGTTTCGACATTGCCTACACACTCGAGGACAATGTTTTCAAGAAGAACATGGTGCAGCTGCAGATAGAGGACATACGTCCGGCCGAAGACGACGAAAACGAATAAGCGTCTTCACACTCCGACAACCATACAAAACACATTATCTGCGTGGGCAACGGTTCTGACAAATATACAAGAATACTGCGCCAATACTGGGGCCACTCCGACTTCAGGGGAATACAGCGCGACATTATCGAAAGCATCGGCAGCGGACACGACACACTCGGACTGATGCCGACCGGAGGCGGCAAATCGATAACCTTTCAGGTTCCGGCTCTTGCTGCTGAGGGAGTGTGTATTGTCATCACGCCGCTCATCGCCCTGATGAAAGATCAGGTGTACAACCTGCGCCGACGCGGCATAATGGCTGCAGCAATATATTCCGGCATGACACGTCATGAAATATTACGTACTCTCGAGAACTGCATACTCGGCAGTACGAAAGTGTTGTACGTATCGCCGGAACGCATTGCCTCTGAACTGTTCAAAACAAAACTGCGCCACATGCGCGTGAGCTTCATAACTGTTGACGAAGCCCACTGTATAAGCCAATGGGGCTACGACTTCAGGCCTTCATACCTTCACATCTCCGACATAAGAAAGATAAAACCGGATGCGCCAGTGCTCGCACTGACAGCCACAGCCACAAAACAGGTGGCCGACGACATACAGAGGAAATTGCAGTTCAAGGATGCGAACATGTTCCGCATGAGCTTCGAACGCAAGAATCTGGCATATATCGTGCGCCATGCCACCGACAAACGAGAAGAGATGCTCCATATTCTGCGGAGCGTCAAGGGCAGTGCGATAGTATATGTAAGAAGCCGAAGACGAGCCTCGGAGATAAGCGAATGGCTGGAACAGAACGATGTGGAAGCGACTTTCTATCATGCCGGACTGGAACATTCCGTAAAGGACGAGCGGCAGAAAGAATGGCATGATGACAACAAGCGCGTGATGGTGGCCACAAACGCATTCGGTATGGGTATTGACAAACCGGATGTGCGTCTGGTGATACACTTTGACTGTCCAAGCTCGCTTGAGGCTTACTTTCAGGAAGCCGGGCGTGCAGGCCGCGACGGAGAAAAGTCGTACGCCGTACTGCTGTATAATGGCAGTGACGAACCCAAGCTGCGGAAACGCATAACCGACGAATTTCCGGAGAAAGAATACATCCGCGGAGTATACGATCATCTTGCAAGCTTCTTCCAGATAGCCGTACACAGCGGTTGCGGACACACATTCATGTTTGACATAAGAAAATTCTGCCGCACCTACAAACTGTTTCCTATTCAGACGGACGCCGCACTGAAGATTCTTGAACGTGCCGGATATCTTGAATACAACACAGATCCGAATTCTGACCCTCGCATCGTATTCCTTATCTCGCGCGAACAACTTTATATTCTGAACGAGCTGTCACCGCTTGAGGACAGGCTCATAACAACATTGCTGAGAAACTACGGTTCGCTGTTCATTGACTACACATACATTGACGAGGACATGATTGCAAGACAGGCGGACCTGACAAGCCAGCAGATATACCTCCTGCTCAAAGGCCTCACACAGAAACGCATACTGCACTTTGTGCCACGCAGCAAGACACCGTTCATCACATACACGCGCGACAGGGTGGACGGCGAGAATCTCATGATCACACACGATGTGTATGAAGACCGCAAGGAACAGTTCACCCAAAGAATAAACACCGTAATAAGTTACGCCACAAACGACAACGTGTGCCGCAGCCGGCAGCTGCTCAGATATTTTGACGAAACGCGCTCGAATGACTGCGGACAGTGCGACGTGTGCCTCGCACATAAAAGAAATCCCGACAGAAAACAGCAGCTGAAGGACGCAAGAAGCATGATAACAGAAGTGCTCAGCGACAAAAAACAGCACCATCTGACAGAACTGCTGAAACTTCCCTTACCTTCGGATATACTCGACACGGCATTGGAACAACTGATATTCGAAGAAATGATCAGAGTGGACAGCAGTTATATTTACATAGAATAACCCGACTTCCACATAAGACAACAATCCTCAGCCATTCACGGCTTTTGAACCTATATATGTTCAGCCTGTTGCAGAATAGGCTTTATCAGGCTGCAAAACGGCCTGTTTCAGGCCATGAAACAGGCCATTTTAGAGGATGAAACGGCCCATTTCAGAGCACAATACGGGCTGTTTCACAACACGATATCGACCGTTTGGCAGCACGGAAGAATTTATCAGACAAAACAAGCCCATATCAAACCTTGTCAATACATGAAACATAAGAAGCACTGAACACAGGCCTCAAAGCTCAAGTACGACCTGCAGGACATAAAAGAATGATAACCGAAGAGCGACAGAAGGACATCAGAAATCAAGCCACATCTTCAATGCAGCAATCTTCTCACGGCTGACCTGTATCATACGGTTACAAGGAGGCGTTACACGCACCGACCATTTTCCACCAAAATAAGGCTCGATATTGCACACTGATGCAGCAGACAGTATGAACTGACGGTTCACACGGAAGAAGATCTTCGGATCAAGCTGTTCCTCAAGTTTACTCAGTGTCATGTCAACAATATGGCTGCGTCCCTGTTTGGTCACGGCATAAGTTATCTTATCCTCAGAACGGAAATAGGCAATGTCTGCTACCTGCAATGTGGAGAACCGCGATCCGGATGCTACAAGAAAACGTGTGCGATACTGGCGTGAAGCACCGGATGACAACGCATTCAGAAATTCTCCCGCATCGAATATGCTCCCAAGTCCGGCAATACATCCAGCCGCACTGTATCTTTCAAACTTCCGTATCGCCTCGGCAAGACGTTCTTTTCGTACAGGTTTCAACAGATAATCGACACTGTTCACCGTAAAAGCCCGTACGGCATACTCGTCATAGGCAGTGGTGAATACAATCATGCTCTGCGGATGTGCCTGCTCGATAAGGTGAAAGGAAATACCGTCGGCAAGCTGTATGTCAAGAAACATTATGTCAGGATGGGGATTGACGGCAAGCCACGCCGCCGCTTCCTCAATACTACCCGGCAAGACCACAACATCCCACTGTGGCCGCAACTCAAGCACCATACTTTCGAGCAGACGCGCTGCCGGTAGCTCGTCTTCAACTATCGCTGCCCTGATCTTATTCATATATCAAAGGAACTTTTACGGTGAAAAACTCTTTCTCGGGTATAACTTCTATATCATGGCCACACAACAGCATATAGCGCTGCGACAGATTGTTGAGTCCCATTCCGGACGTTCTTGAAATCTGCTTGGGCTGGATACGGTTCGAAACGGTAAGCCACATGTCCTCAGAACGTTTCTCTGTGTCGAGTACCACTGTCATCGGGCGTGCCATGGTTATGGCATTATGCTTTATGACATTCTCTATCAGAAGCTGCAATGTCAAAGGCGGGATATTCATGTCGAGCACCGATTCATCAAGACGATTGTCAACATCAATACACTCACCCATTCTCACCCGCTGCAGTTGAAGATATACATCGACAAATTCAAGCTCCTCGCTCACAGTTACGGTCTGTCTGTCGTGACAATCGAGAATGTAACGGTAGGCATCTGCCAGATTACGTGTGAACTCAGCAGCACGCGGCGGATTATATTCAATTTCGGCAACAAGCGTATTCAGGCTGTTGAATAGAAAATGTGGATTAAGCTGATTCTGCAAAGCCGCATAACGTGCCTGTGCCGAACTTTCCTCAAGCAGGCGGGTTCTACGGTACTGACTCATAAGATCGGCGTAGAACCGGTTCATCATGAAAAGGCTCAAAAGTATGAGTTCCATGAACCATACGCATAACACACCGACCGTACCACGCCATGCAAGAGCAAAAAGGTGGGACGAACCGATAATGAACTTTGCCATGACCAGCAGCAGATAATTGAGAACAAGCAAACCTGCTGCCGAAATGAAGAAGAACAGAAATATGCGTCTGCGGTCACGAATAAATCCCGGATAGGCCGGTCCGATGCGTCTGTTGACAAATCTCATGCCCAGACCTACACCATTGAACAGCAACAGCACTGCAACGATAGCTTCCGGTGTAAGCAGATTGAGCTGTTGGCGTGCCGGGATGTCGCCACTGGTGATAAGCAGCAGATATGAACAACAACCGATGGCCGAGAAAATAAGTATATCGGCCAGACACGAATTACGGAATGTATCTGATTCTGACATAAGATGTTGTCTGTATTTTTATTGGTATCTGCAAATGTACTGATTTTTCAATTACCACAAGCCCGCTCCAATGCACTTTTTGCGATACAGGCATTCAGTTTGGAACGCACAAAATTGCGGCGTGCCTCCTCATGATATATCTGTGCATTGATGACATCTACCACCGAAACGCTTCCCTCACGGTATCTGTCAATGGCCATGGCCTCGCTCTCGGATGCCTTGCTCAATGAGTTCTCCGTAATACGTACCTGCTCTGCAGCCTGGACATAATTGCAGCGTGCGGTCTCTACCTCAAGACGCAAGCCATCGGCAATCTTACTTCTGCGTTCACGTGCTATTGCAACATTATGATTACCTATACGACGCGTACGGCGACGTTTGCCCCACTCGAAAACCGGAACGCTAAGTTTGGCATAAACGGCATAATTAGGATCTATATCTGAGTGGAAATCATAACCGGGAGACGAGAAACCGCCATCCACACCTACAGACAGCACCGGCATATAACGCGAGTTGGATATCTTGGAGTCAGACTGGCTGATGCGTATGCCGCCTTCTGCCATAAGCATCTCAGGGCGTTGGGACACAATGGCCGAAACATCACCAGACACAAGTGGAAGCGCTAAAGAATGACATACAACAGAATCGGTGGCTATGTGTTCATCTGAAGGTACGCCGGCCAAAGCATTAAGCGACAGACGTGCCACCTCTGCGTCATTAAAAGCACATTTCACCTGATAGTCTGCATCATTAAGACGGACTTCCGCCATAAGCAGGTCATTGCGGTCGGAATATCCTTCCTCCACTCTCTGACGCACTACCTCGACAAACTGACGCACCGCGTCCCTATAACCAACTGCAACAGACGCAAGCTCATTCTGAGCCACACTGTTCCAATAACGCACATCAGCCTCATAACGCACGTCATTCGAAACACGTCTTACTTCAAGACGTGCATTCTCATCTTCCGCACATGCCTTCTCATAACCGGCACGCAAAGCCCCTCCGGAATAAACAGGCTGCGATATATTCAGTGATGTGCCATACTTGATATTACGGCCTTCGAAAGACAAACGATTATCTGTACCCGGCAACGTAACGTCAAGAGCCAGTGGGTTTCCTGTATAATTGAAATTCGCACTGCCGGACAGTTTCGGAAGGAAATCGGCTTTGGCCGACAATCGTGCCTCACCACTTGCTCCGGCCGCATGAGTTGCTGCCTTAATGTCCTGGCTATAGGCAACCACACGATTACGATAAGATTCAAGCATCACATTATCCTGTGCGTTAGAACGCATAACACCAGACAGGACAACAAAACCAATGAAATATATCTTATGTTTCATTTCCATCATATTTAATGTTCGTATTAAAACTGCTATAACTTATACATTTGCCGTCTCCGGATAAAAAATTGCATAAAGTGCCGGAGTTACAAAAAGCGTAAGCAATGTGGCAAACGACAGTCCGAAGACGATTGTGGCTGCCATACCTCCAAACACCACATCAAACAACAGAGGAATACTTCCAAATATTGTTGTGACAGCAGCCATGAGCACCGGACGCATACGGGAGACTGTGGCCTCGACAATTGCTTTGCCTGGCATCACACCGGCACGACGCTGCAGATTGACTTCATCCAACAGCACGATGACATTCTTTATTATCATACCAAGCAATCCAAGCCATCCGGCAATACAGAAGAATCCAAACTGGAAACCTGTGACCAACAAGCCTACAACCACTCCAATGACAGACAATGGAAGAATGAGGAATATGATGAATGGCTGACGGAAATTGCCGAAAAGCGCCACCAGAATAATAACCAGGAACACCAGAGCCAATGGGAAATATTTTGTAAGAGCTTCCATGGCCTCATTCTGATCTTTATACTGCGAATCCCAAAAGAATGTATAACCGGCCGGTAGCTTCATCTGTTCTATTTCCGAACGGATTTCGCTATGCACTTCCTTCATTGTATGTCCGGGACGGACATCACACTGCGCAGCCATAGACAACTGCCGGTTGTACGTCTTGACAAGCGGCCATTCCCAACCAAGATATATACTGTCGGTTGCCTGAGCCAAAGGCACTGAGTTACGGCCGTTCCATACGGGCATGTCCTCAAGTGCAGATTGTGACATCTGGCTTTCTCCCGATACGTGTAATAGTACAGGAACTTTCTTGTCTTCATCACGATAAACACCAACAGAAATACCGTCGCTGGCACTTTTGACGGCAGCCATCATATCGGACTTTCCGATATTGATACGGCCTGCTTTTACCGGATTATATGCAGCATTGAACATCATTGCCTTATTTCCCCATTCGTTCCGTGCATTCATGACTTTCGGATTACGGCGCATGATTGAGATTGCAACATTTGTCAGAGAATCAAGGACACGCGGATCATCACCGCTGAAACGTGCTTCTATAAGAGCCTGAGGAATTGAGTTCAATTCGAAACGATTGACACGTACCAGAGCATCAGAGAAACGCTGTGACAGTTCGTTCTGCAGTCCTTGCTGCATATCAACTGCCTTGGAAGTGCTTTCCGTCTCAACCAGACATTGTGCATAGTTACTTTGAGGACCGTATGCCGCATTGGCAAGATAATAACGTGGGGGAGTCTGGCCGACAAATGTCGTCACATGACTGACCCCATCCTTTCGCAATAAAGTGTCAGCCATCGCTTCTGCCTGCGAAGAGGTTTCTTCAATGCGTGTTCCTTCAGGAAGCCACATATCGACAGAAAAATATTGTTTACTTAGAAGTGGCATGAACTGCTGTGGGATAAACCTGAATGCCCAACCGCAAACAATGAGAAGAGCCACCATTCCTGCTACAACAACATATCGTCTGCGTATAGTCCACCGTAATGCCCTACGGAACATATCGTAGAAACGTCCCTGGAACAGTTCGTCCTTCAGTTCGTCAGGACGGGGGCGACGCACAAATTCCTGAACAAAGAATACATTCTGAGAAATGGCAAAAACCCAACTAAGCAGCAATGAAACAGCAATAACGATGAATAGCGACGACAACAGTTCACCTGTAATATGTGGCGACAGATAAACCGGAAGGAACGTCAGAACAGCAATAAGTGTTGCTCCAAGAAGCGGCATTGCGGTTGTCTCAACAGCAGAAAGAATGGCAGTACGCTTGCGCATACCACGCTGCATGTTTACAAGTGTGGCATCATAAACAACAATTGCATTATCAACCAACATACCCATTGCAATGATAATGGCGGCAAGCGACATACGTTGCAAAGCAATGCCATCTGCATACATATATAGAAGTGTTCCGAAAATGGAAAATACAAGTCCGCTGCCTACAAGGATTCCGTTCTTCAAACCTATAAAGAACAACAACACCGCAATAACCGTTATAACAGATATAATAAGGTTGAGCACAAATCCGTTGTTGGCCACAGCCGACTCATGACCCTGATCATATATAGGAGATACTTCAAAGCCTTCAGGCATTTCCGCTTTATGATTTTCAATACATTGTTCAACCAGTTGCGCCATATCCACCACATTTCCATCAGAAACAGTTGAAATAGCGATACCTACAGCCGGCATCCCATCCTTGAACATGAAACTTCTGGCCGGACGTGAATAACTTTCACGAACTGTCGCAATTTCTCCAAGACGGAAATAAGCTCCATCACGAGATGTCACTGTGAGATTCTCTATTTCCTGCAAAGAGGTGAAACTGCCGGAAGCCTCAACACGCAGGCGATTGTGGGATGTCTCAACCGCACCAGCATCCACTACACGATTCTGACGTTCGAAAGCAGATGCAATATCTGCCATCGTTATACCACTGGCAGCAAGGAGCGAAGGTTTTGTTTCCACTTCTATAGTACGGTTCTGCACACCGAACAGTTCTACTTTTGCCACATCCTTAACAGTCAGCAACTTGTTCTTAAGAACCTCAGCCTGATCTTCCAGTTCACGATAAGAGTGCGTATCGCTTCCCAAAGCATAAAAAACACCCAACACATCGCCAAAGTCATCATTGACAACAGATGTACCCGCACCTGCCGGCAGACGTCCCTGTACGTCGTTCACTTTACGACGTAACTTATCCCATAACTGCTGCATGGCATCGGCACGTATCTCCTTTTTTACATAAACCGTGATTTTTGAGAGTCCGGCACGATTCTCCGTTTTCAGATAATACAATTCTCCGAGCGACTGGATTGATTCTTCCAACACATCTGTTACCTGCTGCTGCACTTCCATAGGCGATGCGCCTGGATAGGTTGTTGTGACAACAGCCTGTTTGATAGTAAATGGAGCATCCTCGAGTTTGCCCATACCATTATAGGCAACAATTCCACCTACAAGAATAAGTCCCAGCAACAACCAGCTGAGAGCCTTGTTTCTAAGGAAAAATTTGGCTACACTTTTCATTATTCAATACCTTTGCCCTTATTTTTGTTTCCTATCACACTAACAATATCACCTTCAGACAAATACGACTGACGTGTAACTGCCACCTTATCGCCTGCCGTCAATCCGGAAACAATCTCAATACGTCCGTCAGAAAGCAATCTGCCCTGAATGACAGGGCGTTTGATAACACGTCCTTCATTATTTATCAACCATACAAAACATTCCTCATTTTCATTGCATACCGCTGTCTGAGGCACACAGACAGCAGAGCCGGACTGAGTCTGCGAATGAACAGATATTTCCATATTCCCGGACATACCTCCCAGAAGTTTGTTATCCTTATTATCTATCAGGGCCGTGAACTTAAACGAAAGATTATTTTCTCCGGCAGCCTGAGTCAGATAAGTCTTGTACGGTTTAAAATCTTTATTTGGCATATTGTCAAACACAATACGGCAAGATGCAGACGAATCATTGTTTCTCAAAGCAACTGCCATATCTTCAGGCAGGAATGTCTCTACCTTTATACTTGACAGATCAATAAATGTCACTACCGGCTGAGATGGCTGAACATTCTGATAACGCTCTATATGAGTCTGCTGCACATATCCGTCAAATGGCGCAACAAGCCGTGTATCCGTATAACTGTTCTTAGCATTATCATAGTCGGCACGCGCTTTTGCATAATCAGCACGTGCTTTCTCATAGACAGAACCAGACACATTGTCTTTATCATAAAGATTGGATATACGCCGATATTCACTTTCTGTCTGTTTGCATATAGCTCCGGCACGTTCCTCACTCACAGCAAAGTCACGGTTATCAATGGCCGCAATCAATTGTCCTTTTCTAAAGAACTGTCCATTCTGTACGGTAAAATCCTTAACCGGTCCACCAACACGAAACGCAAGTTGTGTAACTCTGTAAGGCTCAGATATGAAAGTATAACGGCGCGACAAAGATTCCGTAACTCTCTCTGCCATCGCAACTTTTACTCCGGCTTTCTCCTGTTGAATTGCCTGTTTCTGTTTGCATGCTGCCAAAAGAAACACAGCCATGCTGATAAAAATAATATGTCTCATTCTTTATCTTATTACGTTTGTTTCCATATTGTTTTGCGTCACAAATTTATATTTACATAAGCCGGATCGCAATACATATTTTCCTGAAACGTATAAATACATAAACCGAAACGTATTTTATAAACACTGTAATGTAAAACAAAAAATCCGGCATCGTCTTCATCAGATAATGCCGGTCTGCAATTCAATAATCAGATTAATAACCTATGAGAATTATGAAAACAGTATTTTATACATATATATTATTTCCCAATAACATATATATTGAAAACTATTGTCCACCGCCTAGAGCATGATAAAGATTTATCACACCCTGAATTTCATCAAAACGATCAGTTATCACATCAAGCTGAGCTTGAAGCAATGACTGACGTGCTGTAAGCACTTCCAGATAATTCTGTGAACTGTGCTGCATCAACAACTCCGCACTATGCAATGCTGAATCCAATGCATCAACCTGTTGTTCGTCCACTTTTATTTTATCTCTTGCTTTCTGCCATTGAACAAGTGCATCATTCACTTCCGCACCCGCATTGAGCAGACTTTGTCTGAAATTCAACAAGGCCTCTTCCTGCTGTGCCTTGGCAATTTTCAGATTCGCGACATTCTGTCCACGATTGAACAGAGGCTGCACCAAAGATCCTACCGCCTGTAACAACCACTGTCCGGGGTTGGTTATTGCAGCTCCTGCCGCATTGGTCCAGCCTGCTGAACCACTCAGCATAATGCTTGGATAGAAAGCCGAGCGTGCCACGTTTGTGGCATAATATGCACCAGCCAATTGCATTTCACACTGTCTGACATCCGGTCTGCGACTCAATAGTTGAAGAGGCACTCCAACAGAAACCGTATCCGGAAAAATCTGTGCGTCGAGTGTCGAACGTTCTATGGTCTGTGGAGCCATACCCACAAGAACAGATATGGAATTTTCGGTTTCGCTTATCTGTTTTTCAAGTGACAACAATGAAGCATCCACAGCGAGTTTTCCGGCTTCAGTCTGTGCAACGGCCATTTCTGTAGTTTGCCCTGCACGTTTCAAAGCTTTCATCACACGTACATTCTCTTCCCATATTTCAGCAGTCTGACTGGTTATGTCAAACTGTTCATCTAGCATAAGCAATGTATAATAACTATTGGCAATGGTTGCGATGAGTTGTGTCTGCACTGCTTGTCGATAAGCCTCGCTCTGTTCAAGAGCAACCTGCGCTCCACGCTTACTGTTAAGCAGCTTGCCAAATATATCTATCTCCCACTCTGCAGAAGCAGCAATATTATAAGTCTTTGTCGGACTGTTGCCATCAATACTTTTAAATGTACCCTGAGGTGTAAGCGACAACGACGGCAGATAAGCCAGGCGTGAGCTCATGAGTTGCGCTTCAGCCTCTTTCACTTTAAGACGAGCTATGCCAAGGTCCGTATTGCTCTCAAGTCCTTGTTCTATCAATCGCTGCAACTTAATATCCGTAAAAAGCTTACGCCACGATAATGATGCCAGCGAAACTGTATCGTCTTTATCAACCGGTTGTCTGAAAAGGCTGTCACTTACAGTTATACGCTCCGGTCGTTCATAAGATTTATAAATATGACAACCGCTCAATACTGTCGTAAGCAACAAAACCGTTATTATAGTTTTTGATGTGTTCATATTTGCTTTTATTTTATTTATTGTCAATCTGCGGCACATTTCGTTCCGGCATGAGTTTCTCCTGCAGATATTGGAACACCATAAACAATGGCGGAACTATGAAAAGCAACGCTATCGTGCCTATAAGCATTCCACCGACTGTGCCCACACCCACCGATATATTACCATTGGCTCCAACACCTGTCGAGAACATCATTGGCAACATTCCGAAAATCATTGTCAACGATGTCATTAGAATAGGACGCAGACGTATCTGGGCTGCAGATACAGCCGCCTGCATTATACTCATACCATGACGCCGGCGTTCTGAGGCATACTCCGTAAGTAGAATGGCTGTCTTTGAAAGCAAACCGATAAGCATAATAAGACCTGTCTGCAAATAAATATTATTCTCAAGACCAAATATTCTGGCAAATAGGAAACTTCCAGCCAGACCAAACGGCACTGACAGAATGACTGCCAACGGAATAAACAGACTCTCATAAAGCGCACAAAGTATAAGATAGATGAACACTACACATATTACAAATATAACAGTTGTTGTATTTCCTGCATTGGATTCCTCACGCGACATGCCGCCAAACTCAAATCCGTAACCGGTAGGAAGAGTCTGAGCTGCAACTTCTTTCACTGCCTTGATAGCCTGACCAGAGCTGTATCCTGTGGCAGGTGCACCGTTCACCTGTATGGCAGAAAACAGATTAAAACGAGTCAGGACTTCAGAGCCGTAAACCCTTGTAAGTTTCAGATACTGACTTATCGGCGTCATCTCCCCATTATCATTGCGTACAAACATATTGTTGAGCGACTCTGTATCGAGACGGAATTCGGGCGAGGCCTGTACCATCACACGATAAAGTTTCGAAAAACGGTTCATGTTCGACGCATAATTTCCACCGATATATCCGGAAAGCGTACTCAACACATCCGACGGCGAAACCCCATTACGCTTACATCGTGCTGCATCCACCTCTACAAGATACTGCGGAAATTTAGTGTCAAATGACGTTGTTGCCCGGCCTATCTCAGGTCGTTTGTTCAAAGCATCAATAAAGTCGCGAGTATATTTCAACAGATCTTCCGTTGTTCCGCCCTTCTGGTCCTGCACATACACCTCAAAGCCGCTGCTCACGCCATAACCAGGAATCATCGGACGCGTATATGCCATGACTTCCGCACTTGATATATGTGCTGTCCTACGGTTTATCTCATCAATGACTGCATCCACAGCATCCTCCTTATCAGGACGTTCACTCCAGTTCTTCAAACGGATTGTAAACATTCCGTTACACGAGGCCTGACCGCTTAACTGGGAATTACCTGTCGTATTGGACTGAAGCTCTATCTGCGGAATTGTGCGTATGCAACTGTCCACCTGTTCCATAACCTTACGTGTTTCATACACACTGTTTCCTGGCGATGTCCTCACATCCACAAACACAGTGCCCAGATCCTCGTTCGGAACGAAACCGGTTTTTGTCGTCATCATAAGAACCACGAGTCCTACACAAGCTACTGCCAGCAAAGCCCCGGCAAACCATTTACGCTTTAACATAAACAGAACTCCTGTCTTATATTTCATCACCAAACGATGAAAGGCCGTATCGAATGCCATATGAAAACGCGAGGAGAAACTTAGTTTCCTACCTTCTTTTACGGATTGATGCGGTGTCATTATTAGCGCGCAAAGAGCAGGACTGAGTGTCAACGCATTTATCAGCGATATGGCAACGGCAGCAGCCATTGTCAGACCGAACTGTGTGTAGAACGTACCCGTAGTTCCGCCGACAAAACTCACAGGAATAAACACTGCCATAAATACAAACGTTGTCGTGACCAATGCCGATGTGATACCGTCCATTGCATCTATTGTTGCAAGATAAGAAGACTTATAACCTTCGTCAAACTTTGCCTGCACTGCCTCAACAACCACTATGGCATCATCCACAACCGTACCGATGACAAGAACAAGAGCAAACAGTGTAAGCATATTAAGACTGAAACCCACCAAAGCCAGGAATGCGAATGTTCCTATCAGCGACACAATAATGGATAAAGCAGGGATAAGCGTTGAGCGCAAGCTCTGAAGAAATACATAAACCACAAGCACCACGAGTATGATTGCTTCAATCAGAGTCTCCACAACATTCTTTATCGATGCGTCAAGGAAATCCTTCGTACTCATGAGGTCGACAATCTTTATTCCTTTCGGCAATGTCTTTGATATCTCGTCCACCGTACGGTCTATCTCTTCTATTATCTCATTAGCGTTAGATCCTGATGTCTGCGCAATCATGATGTTACAACCAGGATGTCCGTTCACACGTCCCACATAATCGTATGCTCTGTTACCAAGTTCAATGTCGGCCACATCCTTCAGTCGCAGCACTTTGCCGTCGGGCAACGATTTGATAACAAGATTTTCATAATCCACCTCGTTCTCATAACGTCCACGATATTTCAAAACATACTGGAACGTATTTTCCGATTCGGCACCAAGTGTACCCGTAGCTGCCTCAACGTTCTGTTCGTCTAACACAGCGGTTATGTCTGACGGAATCAGACTATATTTTCTCATCTTGCCAGGATCAAGCCATATACGCATGGAGTATTCGTAACCAAATACATTCACCTCGCCCACTCCCGCAATACGCGACAGACGTGGTTCGATGTTTATTTTCATATAGTTGGTCAGAAACGTTTCATCAAACGAATCGTCCGGACTATATACTGCCAGCTGTTTTATGTTACTAGTCTGACGCTTACGAACGGTGATACCACTCTTGGTGACCTCAGCCGGCAATAATCCCTGCGCCGTGGCAATACGGTTCTGCACGTTCACTGTTGCCATGTCCGGGTCTGTGCCCTGTCTGAAATATACTGTTATTCTTGCCGAACCTGTATTAGATGCGGTTGACGTCATATACATCATATCCTCGACACCGTTAAGAGCTTCTTCAAGAGGCACCACCACACTTTTCTGTACAGTTTCTGCATTGGCGCCGCTGTATGTTGCCGACACACTCACCGTAGGCGGTGCTATTTCCGGGAACTGCTCTATCGAAAGCTGTGCCAGACCGATAAGACCCAGCATCAATATAAGCACAGAAATTACACATGCCAGAATGGGACGGTCTATAAATGTTCTTATTTTCATATACTGTATTATGCTATTTCTTGGTTTTCTTTATATCATCCATATTCACAGCCGTCCCTTCACGCATCAGTCCTGCACCTTCAGAAATAATGATATCACCTTCATTCAGTCCCGAAAGCACAATGTAGTTCTGACCGTCATTATATTTATATATGGTAATTGGCGTCGACTGTGTTTTACCATCAACGACCTTCCATGTGAACACACGATTCTGCAATTCATAAGTAGCAGAACGCGGAATGGAAATACAATTTTTCTGCACTGTCGGCACCACAACAGAGGCACTGCCGCCATTACGCAGCAGATGACGTGGATTCTTGAACACGGCACGCAATGTCACAGCTCCAGTACCGTCATCCACAGTTCCGCCGATGGCGTCAATACATCCTTGTTCGTCGTACGTCCTGCCATTGCTCATCGTCAGACCTACTGCCGGCATTTTCTTCTTTGCCTCTTCCAGCGATCCATATTGCTGTATAAGATCTATCATCTGGCTTTCCGCCATAGAAAAGTATGCATATATCTCCGAATCATCAGACACTGTCACAAGAGGTTCCTCCATTGTACTGCTCACTAGTGCGCCAACGCGATAGGGAATCATGCTAGCAACACCGTCAACCGGACTTTTCACTTCAGTATAAGACAAGTCGTTTGCAGCCCGTGTCACCTCGGCTTTGGCCTGTGCAACCGCCGCCTCGGCCTCACGCAACTGATTCAAGGCTGTCTGACGGTCAAAGTCCGACACTACTTTTTCCCTGTAAAGTTCATTCTTGCTGTCAGCCGTCAGTTTTGCAGTCTGAAGCTTGGCCTCCGCACTTTTCATATTAGCCCGTGCAGTTGCAAGTGCAGCCTTGTAAGGCACTTGGTCTATGACAAAAAGAATCTGTCCCCGCCTCACATTATCACCTTCGTTTATACGTATTTCCGTAATGGTACCACTCACCTGTGGACGTACCTCCACTGCCTGGCGTCCGCGAAGGGTTGCAGTATAAGCCGACTGCAAGGTATAGTCACCCTTGCTCACAATCATCATTTTGTACTTCTCACCCGGCATTGTCTGTTTCTTGTCACTGCATCCATAAACCAACGACAAAAAAAGAAATGCAAGATAAACACTTGTTCTGATCTTCATATCTCTCTATTAAATAAATATTTGTTATATATTTTCTGTTTTCATTCCGTATGCAACCATACCGTGATTGTAAAATTATGTACATTGAGTCAAAACCCACAGCATGTGGTGACCAACGGCTCATAAGTGGTGACGAACAGTCTTGAATTTTTTGTTTTCGTTCATCAAAATATCGTATCTTTGCTTTCAGGAAAAAACATAAAACATGAAACACCACATATCCTTATACATCGACATGCTGTTCTGTCTGGTAATTATGCCACTGGCCATCATGATGCTTCCGGTAGACCGTTGGATGAAAGACAACACAGCCTTTCTCATCACGCTCATAGCATATATATACATGCTATATTTTGTCTACCGCAAGGCATGCCTGCCTAAACTTTTCATGCAGAAGAAATACATACATATAGCCATACTTCTGACAGTTCTGGCCGGCATAACAGTGTTACTCACCCACTTTCCACTCCCGGCAGAACAACTTGCAAACAAAACACGTCCAATAGAAGCAAGACTCCACTTACGCACACAGACCATCTGGTTTTTCTTTCTTATCGTGACAGGATTCTCACTTGCCATAGAACTTATTTTCGAATTGTTCAGACAGATTATTTCCAAACAGGAGATTGCCGCAGAAAAAAACAAGGCCGAACTAGCACTTTACAAAGCACAGATAAATCCTCACTTCCTCTTCAACACACTGAACACCCTTTACGCACTCGTCCTGTCACGTTCCGACAAGACCGAATCCGCCTTTGTCAAATTCTCGAGCATACTAAGATACATGTGTGCACAGACACACATGGACACGATTCCGATAGGAAAGGAAATAGAATATATCAGCCAGTACACCGACCTTCAGAAACTGCGCTTGAACCGTCATACGCACGTAGAACTCAAAATCGACACAGATAATGACCAGACGCCCGTGCCACCGATGATACTTATTACTTTTGTCGAAAATGCATTCAAATACGGCACTTCGTCCGACATCGACTGCACCATAAACATAAACATAAAGACACGAGACAACATACTGTACTTCGAAACAGAGAACGACATCATGCGCACTGCCGAAAACAACAGTCACGGCATAGGAATAGCTAACTGCAGAAAACGTCTCGAACTGCTCTATCCGCACCACTTCGAACTGCACACCGGCGAACATCAAGGAAAATACAAAACTTCACTCACAATAAAATTAAGATGAAGACCATCAACTGTATAGCTATAGATGATGAACCGATGGCACTGATTGTCATCGAAAAGTTCTGCATGCGCAAAGGTGGCCTGCATCTGACCACCTTCAGCGAACCACGCACTGGTCTGGAAGAGATAAGGCGTACAAAGCCCGACATTGTTTTTCTCGACATACACATGAACAGCATCAGCGGAATCGAAATTGCCAACATGTTGCCGCACGAGTGCTGCTTCATCTTCACCACCGCCTATGCCCAGTACGCACTCGATGGCTTCAATCTCGACGCAGTGGACTTTCTGCACAAACCGTTCTCATACGAGCGTTTCGAGACTGCCGTTGAGAAAGCAATGCGACGCATCGGGACACACAAGTCTGCGAAAGCCGCCAATCTGATAGTCAAGCAGGAATATACAAACGTGAGCATACCGTTATCCGACATACTTTACATAGAAGCACTGGGCAACTATGTTAAAATAATGCGCGTGTCCGGAGGGCACGTCTTCACACGCACCAATCTGAAATCCATAACCGACATGCTTCCTTCCGAAGACTTCATACGCATCCATCGGTCATACATCATACCGATAGCGGCTGTCGCATCGTTCAGCAAAACACGCATTACTCTAAAAAATAAAGATACAGACCTTCCCATTGGCGCACAACATGCACCGGCGGTTATCAAGAAGCTGCAGGAACACATTATCTCCGAAAACCACTGACAGCATACACCTGCATAACGGATGGCCTGTATTAACCGCAGACATGTCACCACAGGATGACATACATAAATGGAGTTTGTGTAAATAATTTGTGTAAATAAAAGATATAGAAAATGCAAAAAAACAATTACTTATATCGTTAAAACCGTATAAGATTCTTATCTTTGTCCAGGAGTATTTTTTATACAACTACATGAGAGAACGCCAACCAGCAATCTACTGACGGCAAAACGCTTTACTGCTACACGTTTGCCACGTCCTCAAATTGAAACTACTATCAATCAAAATATCAATAAATTAAAAACCGATGTTTATGAATAAAATGTTCCTATTGCCGTTATCCTTGTCATTAATGATGGCATGTACATCACAAAAAAAGGAAAACGGACAGAAAGCGCAAAGCACCACGATGGCAGCAGACTCCGTGATGTCAAAAGCAACATTTGCCGACACTACGCTCACCTACCCTGGAAGCAAAGTCACATTCCACGTCAGCCTTGACGGGAAAACCCTGAAAATACAACCGTCAGGACTCACCGTGAGAAATGAGCCCGTGACTCACGACATAACCGGATACACTGTGACAAAAGCCGAGATAGGCGATCTGAACAACGACAGTTATCCAGAAGTGTTCATAAGTCTAACATCCGACGGAAGCGGAAGCTACGGACAACTCATCGGCTACTCTGTCAACAATGGCAAATCGATGAGCCAGGTGGCACTGCCCGACCTCAAGGACACACCCGAACTGAGCAAAGGCTACATGGGACATGACGAGATGGCCATTGTCGAGTCAACATTCTGTCGCCGCTTCCCGATATACAAAGACGGTGACACAAACGGACAGCCGACAGGCGGAACTCGCCAGATACAGTATAAACTCATCGATGGCGAGGCCTGCCGCATACTGAAAGTTGACAAGGTGACAGAATTCTGAACATAAACCTGAACATCAGTATGACACATAAAAGGAGCTTTTTGTTCTGACAGGAATTATTTTTAGTGCGGAATAAAAAGCTCCTCACAGAAAAGCATGACAAACACTCCCCGCATGATGAACAACAGACCTGTGGCTGACAGACATGGTTATCCCGAAAACCGGACATGACCGAAACATAAACAGACACAATGTCCACACTACCGAATCCATGCCTGACAAATTGCTCTTATGCATAGAAAAGATGGCCAAAGTCAAATGACCGGCAAACAAAAATATATCTTCATCAAAAATATAACTATCTATATTTCTGCATGTTACATATTTTTCATATATTTGCATCGGTCATAATACCTATGAACAATACATATGCCTGATCGTATAAACAGAAGGAAGGTCCGGACTATTTTTTTGTTCGTAAATATGAAAACTCAAGGTTTCTGAAACCATTCCGTCTGCATACAATTTTGCTAAACATCTTTACCATAAACAAAATAATAATTTACTTAAACCATTATGAAAAATCACTTTTACCTGAAAGTTAAAAAACTGATGCCTTTATTGCTCGTACTGACATGTATGGCATACTCAGTTCAGTCCATGGCCCTGAACAAACCAACTCTGAAAATCAACAAGACAAACTTCAGCCGTGACGCAAAATGGGACGGTTACTACTACATCGACCAGGCGAAATTCACATACGACGCCACCGGTTCTACCAGCCGTACGCTCTGTCTCTATCTTGACGGCCGGCTGATAAGCCGCACAGCACTGATCGGCGAAGCATCCACATACACACGCACGCTGCTCTACGGCGGCAACTACGAAGCATGTATCGAAGCATGGGATGGCAAAAACAAAGTTGTGAGCGACAAAATCACGTTTACCGCCGCCAGCGCCTACAAAGCCTTCGACGCTGCCTACTACGTAAGAAGCCAGATACGCCATTATCCACGAATCATCGACATCTCGTCGTTCAACGTACCTATAAGCGAGACATCATATTTCGTGGAAAACATCTGGTCGGAGAACGGTTGGGTGTCTGTAAGCGACAACGGCACCATACTCACCAAGTGCGAGCTGCACTACGGCATATCCGAAGAACAGAACAAACAAATGTGGGACTACATCGACAACACTCTTGCAGCCCTCTTACCGGAAGATGCTACCGACCTGCAGAAGGCTGTCATAATATACAGCTACTTCGGAACATACAGCAACACCGAATACTATTTCGGTCCACATTGTTACGACATCTACGGATTTGTTGAGCGTGAGACCGTATGTGACGGCATTGCAAAAGCTTTTGCAGCTTTCTGTGAGGAGGCAGGACTCAACTGCATCAAGGGCGGATCGGGCGACATTGGCCATTCATGGAACGTCATCGAGATAGACGGCATATGGGGACAGACCGACATTACCTGGGATGCGCAGGACGCAGGTGACGGACACGCCGGCTTCGGCAACTTCATGTGTACCGACAACGAGTTTATCGACTCACACACATCACAACATCAGGAAATAACATGGAGCTGCAGCGGAGTCAAGTTCCCGGCATGCACCTCAGCCGAATACCGCTCCGGTTATGAGTTCGGACCGGACAAACCGGGCGAGTTCTGGTATGCTCCTGACGGCCGGTTCTACACAAAGCGCAACGGCAACACATGGCGCTACAACCCGAACACAACCGAACCGCTCGGAAAACTTCTGAAAATAGACGACCTGCCACCACTCGACTATCTCACCGGACAGGTGCCTTCAAACGCATACCTCACAGTTCCGGAAAAAGTGGCAGTGGGCAAAAACATATATATGGCAGCCGGTGCACCGTTCAACACAAAGGTGAAAGATTACAACATGGGCTATGCGTGCACCATAACATACGACATACAGAAAGACGGCAACACCATAACAACCATAACCGGTGCGCCGTTCGAAATATCTTATTACGAGCCGCAGGAAAAGGGCGAATACACCATCGTGGCACACATAAAAAACAAATACGGCGAGACCTCCGTATCGAAAAATGTCACTGTGGCAGATATCGAAAAGATAGAACTTGACCTTTCCATATCAACAGTCAACATCCACCCCAACGGTTATGAATACAACGGAGAATTTGTAGATGGCGATTACGATTACATCATAACCGGTTCGACAACCAAGAATCTGCTCAACTTCTACAATACAAACAACACTAACGTGACACTCAGAGATGTAAACATCGATCTGAGAGGCGAAAGAGGCACGGACGAGACTCACTCTGCCATCTTCGTAAGTGACGCTTCTGTGAACCTCATACTCGAAGGCGACAACAAACTGTATGCCGGCAACGACCGTTCGGCCATCTACATGGAAGGTGACTGCGCGGCAACAATAAACGGCGAAGGCAGTCTGTATGCCAACGGAGACTGGGCTTGGGCGGCCATAACATGCGTGGACGAACAGACACTCACCATCAATGGCGGTAACATCACGGCCGAAGGCGGCGACCACGGAGCCGGCATTGGCGGAAGCTGGGGCCGTATTGGCGGAAACATCATCATCAACGGAGGAACAGTGACAGCTCTCGGCGGATACAGTTCGGCAGGTATTGGCAGCGGACACGAAACCGATGCAGGCAAGACTCCTATAATAAACGGTGGTTCTGTGAAATCAACCGGTCTCTACGCATTCGGCGGAGGCTGGGATGGTCAGGGACTCACACCGCTGAACAGTGACGGTACCCGTCTGACACTACAAAAGATTGACAACACATGGTTTGAGTCGCTGACAGTCAAAGGCAAGGAATACGGCAAACCCAACGGCACACATCCATACGACAACATGTACTATCTCTATCTGCCAGCATCGGGCGACGCAGTGCTGAACGGAGTACCGTTCCGCCTCGAAGACGGATGGCCTATCACCGACAACATAGAGAACATGGAGAACGCCGAGGGCCTCTACGCAACAGGTCAGAACGGAACAATCGTCCTGACAGTCAACAAGGCACAGCAGGTAAGCGTATGCAGCATAGACGGCGTACAGATATTCAATGCGTTCTGCAGCGAAGGCCAGCACATGGTGAACAACGTAAACAAGGGCGTTTACATCGTGAACGGCAAGAAGATCGTTGTAAGATAAATCATAATATAAAAGGAAGGCTTATACCATACTGTATAAGCTTTCCTTTCAACAAACCGATGAGGACATGTCCGGCAATATGTTCCGGCTTACCGGAAGATTACAACATTTGCATAATGTCTCTCAAACATCCAATCAGAACAATGATATTTTTTATCTAATTTATTACTAATAACTTTCTAACAAAAAACTATGAAACATTATTTTTACTCGAAACTGAAGGGATTAAATCCGTTCGTATTCATGATTGCATGCATTGCCTGTCCTGTACAGTCTATGGCACAAGACACTCCCGGTTCGGAACTTGAAAAGAAAGAACTGGACCTTACTGTATCAACCGTCAACATACGAAGCAACGGATACGAATATAACAACGAGTTTGTTGAAGGTATTTTCGATTATGTTATCACCGGAACGACAACCGAAAACATGCTCAACATCTACGATGCCAACAATCTGAACATAACACTCAAGGACGCCACCATTGACCTCAGCTCCACACGCGAGGATGAAAATGCTTATTCTGCCATTTATGTGAGCTATTCTTCCGTAAACTTCTATCTGGAAGGCTCAAGCAGTTTGCATGCCGGAGGAGACCGTTCAGCAATAAACCTGGATGGAAACAGTTCTGTCACAATAAACGGTGAAGGCAGTCTTTATGCCGAAGGCGATTGGGCTTGGGCGGCCATAACATGTGTGGACGACCAGACACTCACCATCAACGGAGGCAACATCATTGCCCTTGGAGGTACTCACGGTGCCGGCATCGGCGGCAGCTGGGGAGTGAAAGCAGGCAAGGTAATCATCAACGGAGGAACTATCAGTGCAATAGGCGGCGACCAGTCGGCAGCAATAGGCAGCGGACACGAAACCGAAGCGGGCATGACACCTGTGATAAACGGTGGCTCGGTGAAGACAACCGGTCTTTACGCATTCGGCGGTGGTCTAGAAGGTCAGGAGCTCATTCCGGTGAACAACGACGGAACAGAACTCACACTCTACAATATAGACAACACATGGTTTGAGTCGCTGACAGTCGGCGGCAAGGAATACGGCAAACCCAACGGCGCACACCCATCCGACAACATGTACTATCTGTATCTGCCGGCATCGGGCGACGCAGTGCTGAACGGAGTACCATTCCGCCTCGAAGACGGATGGCCTATCACCGACAATATAAAGAACATGGAGAACGCCGAAGGCCTCAGCGCAACAGGTCAGAACGGAACAATCGTCCTGACTGTGGACAAGGCGCAGCAGGTAAGCGTATGCAGCATAGACGGCGTACAGATATTCAATGCGTTCTGCAGCGAAGGCCAGCACATGGTGAACAACGTGAACAGAGGCGTTTACATCGTGAACGGCAAGAAGATTGTGGTAAAATAAACATTCTGCAACAGTTTTCAGAACATATATGGAAAGCCTCTCCGCCACCGTGGAGGGGCTTTCTTTTTGTCCTTCGAGTCACCCGTTTTATAGCAGAACGGGAAATGTATAAATATACAGAAACCGGGAAGACAAAATGAATAAATATACAGCGTAACTCGAAAATACGCGCGTTTTTTCGTCCGACCGCTCCTTCGGTCGCAAATTCGCGAGTTTTGAGAGGGTTTGTTATCTGCCTGTCATACAGCGGCTTACGCATTTTGACAATCCAAAGGCAAGCTCCCGGGCTTGTGATTAAGCCCGTTTCAGGGCACGATATAGGCTTTATCAGGCCCTGATATAGTGCAAACCAGGCTCTGATATGGTGCATATCGCAGGCCAAAACAGGCTTTATGACGAGGGCGACAGAATTTCCCTCTGATTCCGGACAGACTCGACGGTTGCGGAAAAGCCCATTTTGCGCGATACGACACGAAAATTTCCGTCCTCCGTTTTCTATTTTGAGAATTTATTTTGTCAAAATTTTTTACTGTCAAAAATGAATAAATATGCAATACGGAGTGCGATAGAGTACATTTCGGACAGTATGACAGCGCGCCGCCATAAGTGACAATCTGCAGACGGATGACTGCCGCGCAGAACACGCTCACGGCGGACGTGACTGCTAAAGAAAGCGGACGGAACAGAGAACAGCGCAGTGACGACAAATCCATACGGACTATGCGTATGGCGGAAACGGAAACAACAGGCTGACCGGAACCACAACAGGACGGCACAACGGCGACACACTACGGCTACGGCCGCACACAAGAAAAACACTGAACAGAAAAGGGGCGTATCGCACGGATACGCCCCTTACACTTTATGTACACTGTATAAGCTGTCCTGCCGATGGATCAGCGGTTGCTCATAAACACTGTTTTCTCCTTCTTTGTGGTCATGTCCTTATAGACGGTGACACGTATCACGAGACTGCCTTCCTGCGGTTCGGCAATCTTGCGTCCGTCGATGGTGTAATAGTCCACGCGCAGTACTTCCTTGGCAGCGGTTCCATTGTCAACAGACTCTATGGTCGTGACGGCAGAAGAATTGGCGTCGTACTCTACGTTGACGGTCTTGACAAACTCGAACAGCATGTTCTCATTCACCGTGATACTGCCGCTTCCGGCATCGTACTCAGCCACCCATATAGCCATTGGATCAAGAGTCAGCCTGCCGTTCTCGAGGTCGATGACGGCGTGAATCTTACCCATGTTGTTGGTATCCGGATAAGACATGCCGGTGGGCATGTTGGTGGCTTCGTCGTATTCGCAACCGGTGAGAATGCGGTATGTGCCATCGTTGGCATAGCCGGTGAGCGTATAGTCGAGCATAGCCTCGCCGGTCTGTGCGTCGAACGTGCCGCTGAGGTGCACGCCGTAGCCGTACTGGTCGGCCTGAAGCACGTTGTATATGTCGATGTGGTTGCCCTTTATGGTCACATAGCACGGCCTTGACTCAATGTATTCGTCCTGACTTCCGGCAGAGCCCACGTAGGAAATGTTGCCCGATGTGCCGTTGCAGCGCACGATGCTCGAGCCGTTGGCGAATGTGCTTGTCTGACGTTCCTCGCCCTGCACGGCAACCACCATGATGTCGTTGTCGCTCTCCCATGTGTCGTTGCCGGCATATGTGTATTCTATCGGACGTACAATCTCCACATCGTTCTCCGTATCCCATGGATAAAGATACACCATGTATGTGTCCATGTCGTAAACGGGTGTGCCGGAGGTGATGCTTATGCCGCCGTTCTTTTCGTTGTACTCGGCATCGAAGTCGAGACATCCCGTCATGTAGAAACCGCTCATGGTGAGTGTGGCGCTGCCCGAAGGACTGATGGTGAATGCCTTCATCGACGCCAGGTTTTTCACCCCGTTATACTCCTGTGAGTTCAATACGAGATAGTCGCCTGCCATGTCGCTGAGTGCAGGGACCTCCGTTGTGTTTTGCGCGCAAACCGATGTTGCGGCGGCCACGGCTGTGGCCAGTATCATTGTTCTTATCATCTTGCTGTTTATTGAATTATTATTTTCTTGACTGTTTGTTTTGTATTGTCGCCCGACATGCGGAAGATATACACTCCGCGTGTGGCTCCGGCGGTGTCGAACGTCAGCTCCTCGCCGCCCGCAGCGCTGCCCGCCGTGGCTGAAGCGACACATTCGCCCTGCATGTTGTAGAGCTGCATGCGTATGTCGTTGTCGGCATATCCCATGACAATGCGTACGCTGCGACCGTCGCAGACAATCATATGCGGCGACTCTGCAAGTTCTGCATCAATGCCGGTACGGATGAGTATGCTCTCCTTCACACCCTCGTATGCGTCGAGCTTGCCGTATCCCCACAGACAGGTGGGCAGGTCGTCGCCCGTGAAGGAGTCGCGGCGCGAGGTCTTCTGCATCACCTGTAGCACATTCTCCGGCGTCATTTCGGGATTTGCCTGCAACCATGTGGCCACCACTCCTGCAACGAAGGGCGAAGCCATCGACGTGCCCTGCATGTAGCCATACTCGTATTTGCCGCCGTTCCAGTTTACGGTGCAGTACTTTGTCTTGCTGCCTGTGTAGTAGCTCGAGAGCGAAGATATGATGTAGGTGCCGGGAGCTGCGACATCAGGTTTGAGCCGTCCGTCGGCCGTAGGACCGTGGCTTGAGAACGAGGCGAGCTCATTCATCTTCTCGTCTATGTAGTGAGGCACTCCGTACTGCAGGCTGTAGTCGCACGTAACGTATGCTCCCACAGACACGGTACGCTTGCCTGTACCGCCTATTTCGCCCACGGTCATCGCGTCGTTTCCGTCAACAAATCCGGGGACATCATAGCTGCTGAAGAGCGATGTCATGTTTTCGGTCCACATGTTCACGGTGCCCTTGTCAGACGATATGACGTATATGCCGCGACGGTAATCGGGCGTATTCAGATAGTTGAAGCTGAGCATCAGGTGCACCTTGCCGTTAATAGGATTCACTTCACCTTCTACCGAGAGATTGCCGGTGACGGAATCTTCGGCAAGAGTGAATTCGTAGCTGCGGTTGTCGCACTGTCCGTCGTTGAACACTGCCGGTTCGTAGACTTTCTTTATGGTGTTGCTCTTGGCACGATAGACAAAAGGCACGAACTTGATGTCCATTCCCTTGTCACACCATATCTCGGCCGTTCCCGACTGCGGGTATGTGTATTTGAAGTCGAGGAACGTCGCAAGCGTGTCAGGCAGCTCTCCTTCGAAAGTCTTGGATGCATGACATTTTGAACCGCCGTCGTTGCCTGCCGCTCCCACGATGATGCGTCCCGGACCGAGCATCTCACCGGTCAGCATGTCGAAGGTGGACGATCCGTCGCGCGGTCCGAGGTGACTGCCCAGACTGAGATTGACAACGCAGGGCTTGTTCACCGACTCCGCATAGTCGAATATGTATTTCACGCCGTCGATGACGGTGGTGTTGTCTGCGTTTATCAGTTCGTTTCCGTTGAGAGATACGAGCACGATGTCGGCATCGGTGGCAACGCCATACACGTTCTTGCCATCGGTATTATCGGCTCCTGCCGCAATGCCCAGCACGTGAGTGCCGTGTGTGGAGGCATTGGTGTCGTAGCCTTTGGCCAGTATGTCGTCGGTTGTTGTGTATTCACATCCATAACCGAAACCTGCGGGAGCCGTACCCGTGACGTTCTGGTCCCACACACGCTTTATGCGAAGCTCGCTTTTGTCGCGGGTGTAGAAGTTGGGATGGCCGAACTCAAAACCGTTGTCCACCAAGCCCACCACGACTCCTTTGCCGCGGTATTCCTCGGGTAGCGACACTCCGTTCTGCACGTCGTCCACTCGTGTATCCTTGCGGGCCTTGTCCAGACTGGCCATTACGGGTGTGCCCATTTCTATGTATCTCACTCCGTCGATGGCCGCAACCTTGTCGAGAACGTCGAGCGGTATGTCAGCCGTAAGTACATTGCCTATAACGGTTCTGACTTTCACACCGTACTCTTTCAGCATATCGGGACTGTATCCGTCGCGCAGATGGACAAAGGCCGATATGACAACACTGTCGTCCGTTGCTCCCGTCTTGAAGTAGTAGGCGCTACGGAGCTGTCTTATCTCGGCCGGAGAGCCGCTGTGTCTGACAGTCTCGACAAAATGACGGGTATATGGGGACAATTTGCTTTGTCCCCACAGACTCACCGACATTGCAGTAATAGCTGCCGATATTAACAGTCTTTTCATATCTGTTGGTTGTTTATGGCTTATTGAACGATAACCTTTTTGGCCGATTTACCGGTTCTCACGATGTATATTCCGGAATGCAGTGTGCGTTCATAGGCTGCGTCTGTGAACGAATCAACCAGCATGCCGTCGCTTGAATACACTGAAATCTTGGCACCGTTCGGATTGCTTATGCTGATGGTGTTTTTGCCGGTGGTAACCGAAACACCCTCGTCGCCAGTCACATTGTTGATACCTGTCGTTACGTCGAGACGTATGTCGAAGAGATAAAGGAACTCATGGAACTTCGGAGATGTTACGTGGAATCCGAAATAATAGATGCCGTCTTCGTCCACTCTTACCGGTACCGAATATTCAGTAACAGGATGTTCCTCATCCACACCGGGCACCTCTGTTATGTTGAGCAACTGTATGGTCTGCTCCTCCGGGGTGCGTCCCTTGCCGAATGTAACTTCCATAGATTCCGGATACTTTGGCAACGACGAATAAGCCTTGAACGACAGTGTGTAGTCAACGCCTTTCTGATAGTTTATCGGAGGAGCTATCATCCAGTCGTCGGCGTCGTTCTGCTGGTTGTAAATGTACACAGCGCTTCTTGTGTTGGAATCATAGTTCCAGCAATATCCGTCGCCGTTGCTGTCAAGCAGCGTGTAATAGTTGAGCATGTCTGCCGGACCTGTGAACATGCCTCCGTAAGGTGGATTGAGCGGAGTGCCTATAATCAGGTTGTTGGAATAACCCCAGCCACCTTCCTTGCCGTCATACATCGCCGTCACGGTGTACACATAACGCGTCATATCCTCCGGATGGGTTTCGGTGAATGTGCATTCCTTCAGATTCTCGGCTACGGTTATCTCGTAAGGATATCTTACCACTTTGTATGTGATATTGTCCTTGTCAATGGCGTTTCCGTTGATGCCCTCTGTTGGAGCGTCCCATGTCAGTGTGGTTGTAAGGCCGTCGTATGTCAGCTTTATGTTTGTCGGCGCCTTCGGAAGATCATATCCGGCAAAGAATGTACGGGTGATTGTTGGACCGTCACCATATTCGTTGGACACAGTCACTTTCACCGTGTGGTTGTCGTTAGGAAGTGTTATGGCGTCGCTCTTGAACAGAGAGCCCGGAGCTGCAGTGGCGTCCACGAGCACCTTGTCGCCTTCTGTCACCTTAACATTCAGTTTTTCGTCTGTCAGCGGAGTGCCAAGATAGCTTTCAGAAGGAATCTGGAACTGGAAATAACCGCTCACAGAACTGTCGTCAGGAGTAACGAACTCGAAGTCTGAAACAATGCCAGGAGCGCCCTCATTCGGCTCTTTCAGCCATGCACCGCTCACCTGATATGTACGTGAGAGATATGATACGATGGTGCCTTCAGCGTTTGTCAGATTGAGTTCCACTATCGGCGTGTACTCGCTGTCAAGCTCTATGCTGCTGCTCTCGAATATCCAGTATACCTTGCCGGTGGCTCTATTAATGAACATTGCCTGCTCCGTGCCACCGTTAGCGAGATAATCATCCGGACCGATAAGGTTCTTGCCGGTTATGGCCTTCACCTTCACAGCCATTCCGTCAGTCTTTCTGATCTTATACAAATACTGTCCCTGATCCTTAGTATCAAGAACCACACTGTAAAGCATGCCGTTGTTGTCGGATACAAGAGTCTTGAATCGCAGATTGCTTTCGAAATCCTTGCCCACTCTCTGCATATCTCCTGTCTCCGGATCGACTTCTACCAGATGCGAGTTTGTGTAGTCAACGACTATTCCATATATCTTGTCGTTGGTCACATCGTAGGCAAGCGATGTTGTGGTGCACTGGCAGTTATCGGCCAGTTCCTTCTCGTACAGCACCTTATATGTTTCGCCGTCAAGAATAGTCCACACCGGTTTCTGCTCCGGCATGTTGGCCTCGTCGCTGTAAATGTTGCAGTATATCTTGCCGTTGTGATATACACCACCGCCTGATATGTAGCGGTTGAATAGCACGCTGTTGTCGTCCGGCTTGAAATTATCGTCATATCCGAATTTATACAAACCCGGAATCATGTCGTCAAGCTGGTTTATCGGGGAGAATGTTACTATGCCGTACATCTCCACACCTTCCATTGCTATTCTCTTGTTATACTCCTGAGCCACAGCACTGTTCGTGTTGCAGAACAACAAAGACAGCTGCAACGCAAGACCTAAAAGTATGTTTTTCTTCATAACCATGTGTTTAATTAGGCGTATTCTTAAATCAGGCACTGCCCGGAAAAGGCAGTGCCCATTAAATGTTATTTATTTCTTAACCAATTTCATTGACAGAGTCTTTCCGTCAGATGTAAGTGCCTTCACAATGTAAATACCGTTGCCAAGACCTGACAATGACATACTGCCTGCCGCATCGTGTGCGTTGAGAACATTCTGTCCCTGCACATTGTATATTGATACAGACTTGATGTCGTCGCGGAGATACAGTGTCGAAGTAGAAGCATCGTAGTGCATGCTGCTGCTTTCCACATTCTCTTTGATGCCGGTGCTTGTCACATTCTCAATCTTGAAGTCGTCAAGAGCAATCATTCCTGCGTTAGGAGCGTCAGCGGTAAATTCGAAATAGAAGCAGTAATCCATATCATAGGTCGGTTCATATTTCACCGTAAACTTCGTCCATTCGGTAACAGGATCCTTTATGCTGTACAGTATTGGAAGTTCAAGTCCGCTTTCATCCTGAGTGTATGCGAGCACTACGTTTGCCGTAGTCTTGTTTTCACCATTGCCAGGCATATAAAGATAGAACGAAATCTCGTATGTCTCACCCTGCTTCAATGTGAAATAAGGTGTGTAGAGAAGTTCGGTTCTTCCGTTGAGCGAATACTCATTAGCCACTGCAGCATATTCTCCTGAGTGTGCGGCAACCGTATTCTCCGGCATCTTTGTTATGCGGAACAGTTCTGAAGAAGATGTTCTGCAACCCCACTTGTTTGCAAAGAGGGTTTTCTCGTCGATGTCGATGCGGTTCTCAAAGTCCTGAGTATAAGGAAGTTCTTCAGGTTCTGCCGAAGTGAACAGACGCATTACCTTGAGACTCTTTATCTGAACTTTCGCACCGTTGGGGCTTTCTACGTGTATGCCGAAGAAGTTACCTTCAGACTCCGGAGTGAATGTGGTGCCGATCTCCATCACGTTATAATCGTTCATTATGACGTCCTTGAAACCTCCTATCACTTCTGTCTGGTCGTCAACCGACTGACCGTTGCCACGTGTAAAGGTAATGTCAGCACTCTGGTTAAAATCTGTCTTGAACTCACACAGTACATAATATGACTTGGTAGGATCGAGTGCGATCTCCGGTGAGATGAGCCACTCATCCTTGCCGTTGGTTGCCATGGAAGCATCTGCGCTTGTCCAGGTGTTACCATCCTTGTCAGCGTCAATGGCGTTCCATTCGTTCTCGCCTTCAGAGAAGTCGGCCACGTATGCGCGTTCTTTGAGATATCCGTCGGTGAAACTGCTTATCGACAGCACGCATGATGTAGCCTGACCTACTTCTGTCTCAATGCTCGGTACAAATTTGTAAATCTTCTGTCCGGCGAACTTGTCTCCGTCAACATACTGGTATGAGTATGAAGCCTCAAGACCTGTGTTAGGATCGAGAGTGGCAGGATCCGGCATGGTTTCAGAATGTTCTACAATGAGTTCGTCGCCATCATATATCTGAGTCTTTATAACAGAACCTTTCTGTATAGGTTTGCCCTCAGCGTCAACAAGCGGATGGCTCCAGTGGAAGATAACATTCTTGTTGGAATTGACAGCCATAGCCCTGACATTTGTGACAGCAGCCGGTTTCACCGGAACGATAACAACAGATTCCTCTATGCTGAAGTCGTCGATGATGATCTCACCGCCCTCGGCACCGTCAGTGTTCACCTTGATTGCAAAGCAATAATCGCCAGCCTCATCAACAGTCACATCCACGCTTTTCTTCACCCAACTGAGGTTTGTTGACTCTTCTGTCTGCATCAGCGGTTCGCCGTCCAATGCAGAAAGGCTCTGATCGGTTGCCTTGTAAAGGGCCACCTTGTTGTTTGTTCCACGCTGGAGCATGTTAAGCATGAAGCTTACAGTATATGTCTTGCCCGGCTGCAAAGAGAATTTCGGAGTGTAAACAACCTCTTCTCTTGCCTCAGGTGCGCCACCGGCAGCAAACAGGGCGTTAGCTCCTGAATATGCCTTTACTCCCAATATTGAAGAAACGTCGGCCACCTTCTCAACCCAGAAGCCGTACTGTTCGCTGCTGCGATCCATCTTCCATCCTTCAGGAGTTGTGGTATAGCTGTCGAAATTCTCCGTATAAGGCAGTTCGACAACCGGCACTTCCTTGTCGTCTCCATCAATATAATATATACCAACGCTCTTTATTGTCATCATGTTGGTTGTCTTGCAATCCTGGAATGCAAGGTAATATACGCCTTCCTTGTCCACACTGAACTGCGGAGTGGAAGTCTTTACAAATCCGTTATAGCGTATATCGTCAAGAGAAATAAGCTCTCTTGTCATACTCTCTGATGTCTGACTGTCGCCGAGCCAAACCTTCAATGTTCCTTCATAATTCGTGCTTGTAGAAACTCTGAACTTGACTACATATCTCTTGCCAGGCTCCAGCGTCACACCAGGTGTTATAGCCCAGTCATTGTGCATATCCTTGCTGCCTCTGTTCACAGTCATGCCGCCGTCGCCATAGGTCACAGCCTGCCATGTGTTGCCGCCGTCCTTGTTCTCTACAACCCACTCACTGTAATCACCGGCTGTCATGAACTCTCTCACAACAACGGCTTCGCCCTGAACGTCCTCAAGGTTTATCACCTGTTCAACAGGCAGTGACTCCACACCATCAACAGAAGCTACAACCATAAATCTGGCTGTTCCGCCGAATGTTTCCGGGTTGTATGTGTAAGAATCGGCAGCACCAAGTTCTCTGTCTTCAAGGGTTGCCACCTTCACACCATTCTCATATATGCTGATATTCAGCGTAGAGAGGATAGGAGCATCCGTAACATCATAAGACGGATTCTTCCATTTCAGAGTAACACTCTTATTATTGAAGCTTGAAGAAACCTCAAGATTCTCAACACTCTTAGGCTGTGCCTTGGATGTCTTCGTAACAGATATCTTGTTGACAGACAGAATACCGTTAGGAGCGGCAGTAGCAATGTTGAAGCCGATGTATGCAGTTGTTGACTCGGTGCATGTCATACGGATAATCTTGTCCACCGAACCGCTGTTCAGATTTATGCTTTCTGTCGCAAGGATATTGGTCATACCCTCAGCTGTAGGAGACGTGCCCCACTTTACGTTCAGTTCATCAGCATCGAACGCACCGGCCTGTGAAACAGTGTATCTTATCAGATAATCGCTGCCTGCTTCCATGTTCAGAGCCGGCGTGATGAGCCAGTCGTTTGCTGCACCGGCGGCAGTATTGCCGTCATAGGACGGTCCGTTATAACCGTCTATCATCGCCCACTTCACGCCGTCGGCGTTTGTATCCACTACCGTCCAGCCATTCAGAGGATCGGCACCTGTGAAATCAGTCGAATAGATTTCTGTTTCTGAAGGTATATCCTCTTTGTTCTCCTCTATTGCGAAAGAATAAAGCTGCAATGTGTTGCCACCGCTTTCAGATGTGTTATGGAACGAGAAATAATAGTTGCCATCGGTTTCCGGAGTGAAATAAGCCACCTCCACGTTCTCACCACTGTTCTCCAGAGTGAGCTGTTTCACAGGAGTCATCAGTGTCTTATCCGTTCCTTGTGTAAGAGTAATGATGTCAAATCCTTTCGGAATGCCCTGTACAGCCACGTTGGTTGTTATCTTATAGGTAACTCCACCTTTCAGTATTATCTGCGGAGAGAAGTAGTCATCGTCGTTCTGTCCGGTCAAAGGCATTTCCAGCATCGGACCGAAACCTGACATAGGAGTCCATGTATGTGAGTCCTTGTTGTTGTCGGCCGCTGTCCATTCTTTATAATCTGTTGTCAGATTGACGCTGTAAGGAACTTCCTTTACAGGATCTTCCGGATCGACCACAGAGCCGCCGTCCTCATAGAGTTTGAACTCGAAGATGAACACAGTGCCGTTGAACGGCGGGGCAACATTGTGGAAAGCGAAGTGATAGCTGCCGTCTTCCTCCACCTCCACCTGCACTTTCTGTGCTGCGGGATACTCCGAATTGTCGTTCAGCACCACATCGGCCACCTTTGAGAAGGTGCTCATGTCGGTGTCGGATGTTCCGCGTTCGAACGTCACAGTGCACGGTTCGCCGTCGGCCTGACTGCAGAGATTGAACTCGGCGGTGTATTTCTTTCCCGCCTCAAGATTGAACGCCGGCGATACATAGTAGTCGTCGCTCGTCGAAGAATAGTCCATGGTCATCACGATGCTGCCATAATAGACACCCTGAATGTATGCCCACTTAGGCTTGTATGTCCATGTCGTCCCCGGCTTAGGACTGTTGTCCACAGCCGTCCAGCCTTCCTGACTGTCGGCGAAATTGATTTCATACGGCAACACGCCCTGCGCCTTACCGACATTTATTCCCGCGATGAAAATAAATGTGAACATTAGTAACAATAATCTTCTCATATCACTTAATCTATTAAGTTAATTTATATTCTCACCCCTCAATCTTTTCCACACCACCAACCTGTCTCTCGTCCGGAATTATATGTATCCGGCATGTCACGTGATACGTCATGCACGTCCCACCAACAACCACAGCGATTCACAGAATCCTGATAAAAACAAAGTCAAATGATGCCAAAAAGCGATTTATCCGATCGGTACGGAATTATCCTAATGTCTATTTTCAATCCATGTCTCGGCGCAATGATTATTATCATGTATAATTATCTTGCGTACAGACAAACCAGCTTTATCCTCACCGTATGGTATTGTTACTTCCCGATAAAAACTCCAACTGATTCATACAACCATGGCTATTAAGATTATTCATCCATATTTCTCAGTTTTTCAAAGCCGTCTCTCTTTACAGGGAACAGGTTTATGCATGTAAAGATAGATAAAATTTCATAAACAAAACCATATTCGTTAAGATATTTTAAATCATTAATAAAAGTGTGATAATGTAAAACAAAAACACGGCTTATATAACAAAATTCATTTATTTCAAGCAGTTAAAGTTACTTTCAGACATCTTACAGGCAACAAGAAACAATACTTTGCGTATTAGTCGTTATAATTTATTAACACTATATTCTGTTCATAACTTACGCATTATGCCCTGAACATCACAAAGAATACACACGGACAGACCACAACGAAGCCATATCCACACAAAAACATACAGCCATAAGCATCACCGCTGTCACCGTCCGGACAACGTCATACACCACATTATTATATATTGTCCGGCCACCATCCTGTGCACACAGCTCCCACTTCGCTTCTCCATACAGTCGGCGGTAAAAAACGGGTACGACTCCTCATAAACATACAGAAACCGACACGACAGAATGAATAAAACAGGTTAAGACAAAAAGACTGCGACTTCAGTACCGCACAGCGTTGCCACTTTCTGACGGAAGGTGGACAATATGGGGCACTTACAGATTTTCAGTATCCTGTGGTTTTTCCGTCTGAGTTTTCACTTCTACCCCGAAAAATAAGCGAGTATTTGCGAGCTGACTCTCCTTCGGACGCAAATTCGCGAAAAATAAGAGGTTTATGCAAAACACTGGACATCAACAACTTGCATACAAAAGACATTTTTCCATTATGCAATAAGCACCATTTCAGCACACGATATGGCCCGTTTCATGGCCTGAAACGCACCATATCACGCTCTGATATGAACGAAAACGGAGACTGAAACAGGCATAACCGGAACGCAAGACGTATTGTCCGACCTTCCACTATGGGGTACATCATAAAACGGTACGGTCTGAACCGGCCTTTATTATGTGCGATTTAACATTCCTTCACACCTCTTTTGCGATTTTATTTTGTCAAAAAAAAGTCAAGAAAATCTGTAAGTCCTCTGTCCGGGTTTTCTTTGAAAACACTGATATCAGCACATTATGAAAGATACAGAAAGCGTGTATCTTTCTGTTGATGAGGATTTACAGATTGCGGAGACGTGAATTTGTTATTACGCAAATTTGCAGTTGCGCTCACCTTTCACTATCTTTGTATAAGATAGGATGCGGTTCGGCAAAAACCAATCTGAACAAACTGTGTTTCTTCATTTGTTTTTGCGCTCACCTTTCACTATCTTTGCACTACCGTTATCAAGCAATCCTGATAACAGCAGAAACAACCGGACAAAACAGTCATACAACAATAAACTTAATCAGAATGGATAATGAGATACTCTACGTTCTGCTTGACAACTATGCAGAACACGAACCGGCCTTTCTGGCATCGGCAATAAACTGTGAGGAACGCGGATTGCGTCCCGAACCAAAATACATCAACAAGGTGGTTGCACCTACAACCGACGCAGTGCACTCATGCGGAGGATTCCGCACACTGCCCGATTACTCGTTCGACACCATGCCCGAAACCTACGCGGCGCTCGTTCTGATAGGCGGATACGGATGGCTCGACCATGCCGTGGCAGACAAGGTGGCACCGATAGTGAAAGCCGCACTCGACAAAGGCATCATCGTAGGAGCCATATGCAACGCTGCGTCTTTCATGGCACGACACGGTTTCCTGAACAACGTGAAACACACCGGTAACGGCATCGACCAACTCATACAATGGGGCGGAGACAACTACACCAACGCTTCGGGATATATCAACAAACAGGCTGTGGCAGACAAAAACATAGTCACGGCCAACGGCAGCGGTTATCTGGAGTTTGCACGTGAGTTGCTCTTGCTGCTCAAGAATGATACTCCGGAGTCTGTCGAGATGTTCTACAAATTCAACAAAGTTGGACTTGTAGACCTGTTCGGACTAAAATGACAACATCAATCATGCCACATACCGACAACCCGTGTGTCTGTCGGTATGTGGCATGACAGACATTAGCACATTATGCGCTTACAATCGGTATTACGGTCCGTATGCTGCGCGTAAAGTGTCAGCATCCATGCAATATCTCCGCCTTAAACCACCCAAGGTCCGAAATCTGCTTATACTATTATCACTTATCAAAACACACTCACAACACATCGTTTTATGGCGAGCTCCATCGACTTCGTAGAATTTGTATGTTCACAACTCTCAGAGCTGGGCAATGTGCGCCACCGCAAGATGTTCGGCGAATATCTGGTTTATGTCAATGAGAAACCGGCAGTGCTTGTTTGCGACGACATAGCGTACATAAAGAAACTGCCGGAAGTGGCCGATATGATGGCAAACGCCGAATGTGGCACGCCATACGACGGCGCAAAGGAGCACTACATACTGGATGTGGAGCACCGTGAGGAACTGCTGAAGGTGGTGGCCACGCTGGAGAAGGCTCTACCCTATCCTGAAAAGAAAAAGAAGAAAAAGGCGTAATCATCATACCGGACAATTACACCTGCGAAAACAAAACCATATTTTCATTTCACAACATTATGGAAACCCAAAGACTCATACTGCGTCCGTGGCACGACAACGATGCCGCCGCGCTCTACAAATATGCCTCTGACCCGGCCGTAGGACCTGTTGCCGGATGGCCGCCACACACGTCTGTGGACAACAGCCGCGAGATAATACGCACTGTTCTGTCGGGTCCGGAGACCTACGCCATGGTACTCAAAGAGACTGGCGAGCCCATAGGCAGCATCGGCATAATGTATGGCGACGGCCTGCACAGTGCGCAGATGGGCGACGGCGAGGCCGAGATAGGCTATTGGCTCGGCGTACCCTATTGGGGAAAGGGGTTCACGCCGGAAGCCGTAAGGCGCATACTGCGACGTTGTTTCGACGAACTGGGGCTGCGCGCAGTGTGGTGCGGCCACTACGAAGGCAACACCCGGTCGAGACGAGTGATGGAAAAATGCGGATTTGTGTTTCATCATACGGAGACAGGAAAGCCCTCGCCACTCGGCGACATACGCACAGAGCACTTCCTTAAACTTACCGCCGAGCAATGGCGCGAAAGCATACAGACTGCCGAAGAACACTTCGACATCAACCGATGGCTCGCCTCTTTTCAGGATAGGCTCACCCTGCTGTTCGGCGATAGGCTCCGTTTCTTAGGGCTGCAAGGCAGTTACGGCCGCGGTGAAGCCACACCGGAGAGCGATATCGACGTGGTGGTGATACTCGACCACGTTGGTTTCGACGACCTGCGCGCATACCGCCGGATGCTCGACAGCGACAGCCAGAGCAGCCTCATCTGCGGATTTGTGGCAGGCGAAGACGAACTGATGGGTTGGGAACGGTCCGACCTCCTGCAACTGTATCTTGACACGCGACCCGTCATTGGCTCGCTCGAGTGTCTGCATAGCCTGTTCACCGCCGACGACATACGCCGCGCCGTACGCATCGGAGCATGCAATCTTTACCATGCCTGCTCGCACAACTTCCTGCACGCACGCAGTTCTGACGCGCTTGCCGGGCTCTACAAGGCGGCACGCTTCACCGTCCGCATGAAACACTTCATACAGACCGGCTCTTACGTTTCCTCCATGTCTGAACTTACTGAAATGGTCACGCCAACCGACCGGAGGATTCTCGACCATGCCCGCCACGCAGGTTCCATAACCGACAGTGATGTGTTCGACCTCATGAGCCGCGACCTGTTGGAGTGGAGTTCCGCACTCATTGAAGAAACCAAGGAATAAAATCACCATATATGAGCGAACTGAGAAAAATACCGAACGTAGGGCCACAGACCGAGCGGGACCTCATAGCGATGGGCTACACCACCATAGAATCGCTGAAAGGTAAAAGCGCTGAAGAACTTTATAGCGAAGAATGCCGCTTGCGCGGATGCATCGTGGACCGCTGCCAACTCTATCTTTATCGGGCTGTAGAATACTTCGTCAACACTCCCAAACCCAACCTTCACAAATGCAGTTGGTGGTTATGGAAGGACGATTTTGCCATGCCCTCACCATGCGGAGCGCTCTGCATACGTTGCGAAATGTTCCCAACAAAATGTAGTGGATGCAGAAACATACGCGGAAAAGTACACTGGCTTAAATACACCGGTGACAAAATATGCAAGGTTTATGACTGTTGCGTAAATCGGAAAGGCATGGACAACTGTGGAGAATGTACTCTCCTGCCCTGCGAACGCTTTACAAAAGATCCCACATTGTCCGACGAGGAGAACGTCACTAATCTGCGACAAATGATAGAAAGACTAAAATCCACAGACAAGAAAAAAATAACAGACAAGTCATGCAAACCGTAACGATAAAATCGGAAATACGTGCCTCCATACGTAACGTATGGAACACCGTGACTACACCAGAGCATCACAGTTGGCGCAGTGGCATAAACCACATAGTCACACATGACGAACAGAATTTCACAGAATACACAACAGACGGCTATGCCACACACTTCACCGTCATCGTATCCAGACCATACAGCTGCTACAAGCTGTATTTTGAAAACAATAATCTGAATGGTCACTGGACAGGAGTGTTCCGCGAAACAATATACGGTACGGAAATAGAATTCACGGAAAGCGTACACATAAGAAAATGGTGGATGAGACCGTTTGCAGGAACATATCTGAAGAAACAGCAGACTGTATATCTTGCCGATCTGAAAAAAGCATGCGAGAAATGACAAAAACACAATATTGCACCATACGACCGATGCACAAGGACGAATATCACCACCTTCGCAGATTTCTCTACGACGCCATCTTTCTGCCCGAAGGTGTGGAACCGCCACCACTAAGCGTAACAGACATACCTGAACTCCGTGTTTATATAGAAGACTTTGGACAAAAACCTCACGATGTCTGTTTCGTTGCCGAAACCACCGACGGACTTATAGGAGCTGTGTGGGCACGCATAATGAACGACTACGGACACGTGGATGACCAAACACCATCGCTCGCCATATCCGTAAAAAAAGAACATCGCGGCAAAGGTATTGGCAGCCGACTGCTATCGACAATACTGCAAAGGCTACACGATGAAGGTATTAACAGTGTGTCACTCTCGGTACAGAAGGCTAATCCTGCCGTACGTCTGTACTGTCGCTTCGGCTTCATGACCTTGCACGAAACAGAAGAAGAATATGTCATGCTACGCGAATTGTCCTCCAAGACCATATCTTCATTATAAAAAACCATAACGTCTCCCTCAATAACACACAACATTAAAAATGTTCAATACCATGAAACATCTTTATGACAACGGAATGTAATTCATCGTCTTTCTACAAAACAACACCACTCCGTCACAAGTCTTTGCAATGTGAAGCAAAAGCATTATCTTTGCAGCCCGTATATATCGGGATGTATGTTTTCAGGATATACATATATGATATAATAACACAAATATTCAGGTATGCGCATAAGTATTATATGAATGTTTGTTGTTTTGATTATTACGGAAGTAAACCGACAACTCATTTTTTATCAGAATAATATTGGAATAATGACGACAAACTTCAAGAAAGTTATTGCCATTTTCGCGGGAAGCCTGATGTTTATGGCTTCGTGCAGCGACATTGACGATTCGTTTTATGGCAACGAGGAAGGCATGATTGCCCTTAAATGCTCACGCAGTGCAGACTGGACACTCAGGAACGCAGCCGTCGACACAGACGGTAAAGGCAGCTTCGAGGCCGGCGACCGCATAGAGATGAACATTTCTACCGCAGGTACCACAAGCAATACCACTTTACAGTATTCCGGTTCACAGTGGATGCCGGCACTCAAGCGCAGCGAATACGGCACAGGAGAACTGCTGCTCTCAGCCGTTTATCCTATTTTACCACAGGCTGCCGTGGGCGAAAACATGAGAACCATAAGCATACCTGCCGACCAGAGCACAACCGACAACCACAACGCAACCGACATTCTCTTCGCCAGAACCACCGTAAAGGAAGGTTCTGTAGCTGCGGACATGCAGTTCGCACATGCCATGCACCGCATAAAAATCAATCTGAAAGGTTCCATACCTGAAGACCTGACCGTAGAAATAAAATCTCTCGGCCAGGGTACTATGTCTGTTGCCGATGGCAGTGTAAGCCCGGACGAGGCAGCCGGATACGTATGGATAAAACCTTACAAGACGGGCGACAGTTCGTATTCTGTCATCATCATGCCACAGGACGCCAAGGCGTTTCACGACGGCGAAGGCCTCATAAGCTTCAAAAGCGGTGGCAAGTCGGCCAAATATATGCTGAAATCGGACATCAGCACATTTGAGGCAGGGAAACAGACAACGCTCAATCTGACACTGAAAATGGACGAAGGCGGAGTAGATACCGAGTTTGCCAACCAGACACGGTGGGTATATGGTGTAAAAGGCGTCGACTTCCCGGGCAGGGAAAACATCACCACATATCCTGTAGGACAAACTAAGTTCCCGGCTGGAGAATGGTTACGCCTTGCGTACGAGAACATGTATCCGCCAATGAACTTGGAAATGCAATTCTTTACCTGGAAGGAAGGATGTGGCTGGTACGACTGTAACAAAAGCCTCGTAAGTGACAGGAATATGTGCTGGGCCGCCACTTCTTCCAACCTCATTCATTGGTGGTTGGAACAAAACAAAAAATACATAGAAGCATACGACCAAGATTACGGTCTGGAATACAGTGACATGAGTCGTCCTGAAGAATACAAGCAGATGACACCCGACAATCTGGATCATAGTGCCGTATTCAATTTCTTCAAGAAATCATTCCGAGACGCCGGAAGTTGGGACAAAGGAGGTGTCAACTGGTTTATTAACGGTAACAGACAAAATCTCAGCCCTAATAATCCCGAATTCAAAGGATTCTTCAGAAGTTTATTCAAGACAGGAGATGATATCGCTACAGAAACGAGAGACATGTCGAAGAAGAACTTCAACCTGTGGATGAAGGATGCATTCAGAAATCATAAGGCAATAGGTTTCTCGGCATTCGATTATGCCGGAACAAACACAGGCCGTCACTCCATGACTATCTGGGGAGCAGAATTCGATGAAAACGGAGATGTGGCATACGTTTATTTCTGTGACAACAACGACGGAATAGATGAACCCAACCATGCATCAATAATGAGATATAAGGTTGTTTACGAGAAATCCACATTGCCAGAGATAAAAGACCTGTGTGCATACATGGTACAACTGCCTGACAACGGCAACATTTCTGCCAGAAAGATTGCGTTCAACTCGCTGGTACTTGCTGATCTTCGTCTTGACATCTGGAAGACGAAATACCCACACATAAAATAATTATTTAAGAAACAACGAAATAATAAAACAAACAATAAAAAACAATGATTATGAAAAAAAGCTATTCACGTATCATCAGTGCTCTGTGCATGTGCATTATGAGCGGTCTTATACTGACAGCATGTTCGAATGACAATAACGATGACAACTCAAGCAAGAGAGACATTATAAAGATAAGAACAAGTGTGGCACCGCAGAAGCGCACTCCACAGCTCGACAACGAAGGCAAAGGCAACTTCATCAAGGGAGACGTTCTGTCGCTTTTTGTCGGCGACGGCACAAAATGCATAACACGCACCGACTATGTATTCGACACAGACGTGCTGACATGGAGTGGTCTTAACCTGCCAGAAGGCACCACACACGTGACTTTCGCCGCATGCTATCCGAAACAGACACTTGCCGACGACGGCACTTTCGAATTCAATACAGCCACTGCATCATATAAGGATCTGCTGCTTTCAAAAGCACAGCCGGTAAACGTAGGCACGAAGGATGACGTGAACCTCACGTTCACACATGCCCTCCACCGCCTCGACATCAACTTCACACCGGGCAGCGGATATACAGAGGAAGACCTGAAAGAACTTGTGCTGAAATGCAACGCCAAAACAACATGCGTGGTGGATGCCGCCAAAGGCGAGATAAGCAAGGTGAAAGATACAAAAGACAACTACGTATCTGAAGGAGCGGCAGCATCATTCTTCCTCGTACCACAGGCCACTGCCGACATCACACTGTCCATAAACATGAACGGAGAAGAGAAAGGCATGACTCTGAAAGAGCTGCTCGAAAAGCTCGGCACACCGCAGGAAAACCTAGAAGGAGGCAAGAAATGCACCATCACATTGAGCATCGGACGCGACGGAATAACCGTTTCGGGTGGCTCAATAAGCGGATGGGAGGACCAGGTAACGGCTGACGGTGAAGTGACCATCGGCTGAAAACATCAGACTACCGTAAAATAAAAGAAAACTACTAAACAATCAAAACCCAATGCGTTCCGGCGTCTCCGCAGCAAAAGTCTGCATGGAGGCGCCGGATTTTTTACAGGCTGCAGAACAGATTTACAAAGAACGGAACACTCAGATCGACAAGAATTCCATGAAAAATGGCTATCGGCATGACCTCCTTGCCCGAGCATCTGGTGATGGAAGGCAGCAGAACGTCCATTGAATTTACTCCCGCAGCCGATATGGGAGCCAGCTTTCCGAAGTAACGGCGTATGAGTGGAGCACCCACAAGCGACATCATCTCGCGTATGATATTACTGAGCAACGCTATCGTACCAAGCTCGGTAGCAAGCTGCAGACCTATCGACGGTTCCTTAAACTGCGTTATCAGTATTGACGAAAGCGAGTAATAGGCGAAACCACTGCCCACAGCCATGCAGTCGAACACACTCCACTGACTGAGCAAAAGACTTGCAGCAGCCGAAAACAGCAATGTTCCCATGATGGTGGCAACAGGTACAAGCAGTATCTTCGGACTTACATGTCTCAGGCTTTCGCGCAGACTCTTGTTGCTGCCGATACCAATGCCCACCTGCAGCATAAGCGCGTAGAGTATGCAGAGCGACATATTGTGCATGTCGGTTTTTATTTCATAATATGCACCGGCGATACAACCGGCAACGAAAATCACGATTACAAACAGACTATTTTTCATTTTTCTCTTCTCCTTTCTTGAAAAACAACTGAAACACTATGCGTGCGGCAATGATGCTTCCGCCCATTCCGAGCATGGCAATGACTGCAGCCTGCCAGCCGAAACGTCCCAGATTGTCAATTATAACATTGTTTGAGCCTACTGAAAGGCCGAGCACGAAGAGCAGTACGAAAATGGTTATTGACGTGCTCTTCTCTATCTTCTCCACTCTCTTTCCATTGCGCAGGAAATGGCCGATAAGCACACCGGCCAGCATGGTCATTACTATGCTGAACATGATTTGTATTGTCTTGATTTTAAGAATTCCACATACAGAACACTGATGACGGCGCGATGGAAAAACTCCACACGCAACATCACTTCGGCCCATGCCTCATACGGACAGCATGACAGCCTGATATAATAAAATAAAGTGGAAAATCAGATAAAACCGCTGAACCAATGAACATGCACGGTCTGACTGATGTCGGTGCCTTTGTAAAGACCGGCATCAATACGTAAACGGCGTGTTATGAATAATGTATTGTTCATTGGATATCGAATTTTGCGGCCGCAAAGGTAATGCTTTTATGTATATTTTGCAAATAAATATGCAAAAATCATTCATTACATACATATAATTACATCATGGATATTTGTGTAATTGACGCACAAAGCGTAATTTTGAATGTTTTTTCGGAACAAGGACATGAGCCAATTATACAACAAAGGAAATCTCACAGAGGGCGGCATCACCGTCACCATGCTGCGTTTTGCACTGCCATTGATGCTCGGCAATCTGCTGCAACAGTGCTACAACATTGCCGACACACTCATCGTTGGCCGCGTACTTGGTGCACGTGCACTGGCAGCCGTAGGTTCGTCGTATGCTCTCATGGTATTCATCACATCCGTGTTCATAGGACTCTGCATGGGTTGCAGCGCCCTTTTCTCCATACACTACGGTGCCCGCGACCTGAAGGCTTTGCGCCGCAGCCTGTTCTCCTCCATACTCATCATAGGCGCAACGACACTTGTGCTCAATGCCGTGTCACTTGTTTTTCTCGATCCCATAATCCGCATCATGCAGACACCGTCCGAGATTGAACAGCTTACACACGACTACCTGTTCATCGTCTTTCTTGGAATGGTGCCCGTATGCGTATATAATTTCTACGCATTTCTGCTTCGCGCGATTGGCAACTCGGTTGTTCCACTTGTGTTTCTCGCAGTGTCCGTGGTTCTCAACATCGCGCTTGACCTTGCACTTATACTCGGTTTGGGTATGGGCGTAGAGGGTGCTGCGCTTGCCACTGTGGCCGCACAGACCGTAGCTGCTGTCGGACTTTACATATACACCAAACGTCGTTTCCCCGAACTTAGCCTCACCCGCTCCGACTGCAAGGCCGACGGTGCATCACTCAGACGCGTGGCTTCATGGTCGTTTCTCACGTGCCTGCAACAGTCGGTGATGAATTTCGGAATACTGATGGTGCAGGGTCTGGTCAACAGTTTCGGCACAGCGGTCATGGCAGCATTCGCCGCGGCGGTCAAGATTGATTCGTTCGCCTATATGCCAGTGCAGGATTTCGGCAACGCCTTCTCCACATTCATCGCACAGAACTTCGGCGCCGGACGTGCCGACCGCATAAGACGGGGTATACGCAGCGCCGTTGTCGTTACCACGCTGTTCGCCCTCACGGTGTCTGTTCTGGTGTTCTGGCTGTCGCCGTGGCTCATGTCGCTCTTCGTACCTGAAGGCGAAAGCGAAATAATAGCCATCGGAGTGGAATATCTGCGCATCGAAGGCAGCTTCTATGTAGGCATTGGCTATCTGTTCCTTCTCTACGGACTCTACCGCGCAGTGGCGCTGCCCTCGATGTCGGTGGTGCTCACCGTTGTGTCGCTCGGCACCCGTGTGGCACTGGCATACGCCCTTGCCGCCATCCCGTCTGTTGGATACACCGGCATATGGTGGTCTGTGCCTATAGGCTGGGCTTTGGCCGACATCACCGGACTATGGTATTACCGCCGCCGGCGCCACATCCTCATGTCAAGTTGCCGCAACTAATTGAACACTCCGGAATGAACATGAAATAAAACCGTATACACGTATGTGCCAACTCATCAATCACACCATATCCTCGCCCATACGTACAACCGGTACGCGCACTGTCTTATGGAACGGTATGAAACGTGACACAACAGCTATCACCAGCGTTACGGCAAACAACCAGCCGAGAATATGTTTTAGAGCAAGCAGAGTGCCCTGCTGCTGCACCACGCTGTAAAGCGTATTGGTGGCAAGCTGTGTTGCCTCATCCACTCCGTGTCCCTGCATAATCCCACTGTTGAATGCCGACTGCCAACGGACATCCGCCAACGGGTCGGCTGCGGTCATATTCTCCGACAATTCCACCATATACTTCTGCTGAAGATGATAAAGCACATTGCTGTAAAAGGCAGAAGCAATGACCGGAGTAAGCACAGAACGGAATGTGATAAGAAAAAAAGCATTAGACAACAGATACTTTGGATGCAGGTCTTCCACCGCAAAAAGTGCAAAGGCTATGATAAGTGTGAGCATGCCAAGTCCACGGAAGAACATCGGCAGATACAACATCTCATAAGTACTGTCGGGCGATATGCCGAAATAGAGCATTCCGAAGAACAATGCAAAACACGCCATTCCACCAGCTATGAAGAAACGGAAGCGCCACCGCTGCCAGCGAAACCACCAGAAACAGATGAACGCTCCGAGCAGATAACCGGGCAAAAGCCACACGTAGAGTGTGTAAGTATGCGTATTGTCAACGTGAAGTATCGTTGTCATGTAACTTGTAAGAAGACTTGTCGACGTACTAAAGAACATCACAAGCATCATATAGAAATATCCGAGAATGGCCTTCCACTGGAACAAAGGCTTCAGACTGACATACGGACGGGGTGAATGGAACTGCTCCCATAAGAACAAAGCCACAAGCAGCGGTGCCACGACAATATAAACACAAATGCGTGTTGACGCCATCCAGTCGAGAGTCTTGCCATAAGTTATCACATATATCAGCATGAGCAGACCGGTGGAAATGATAAGCATCTCGCGCGGATGAAGTTCCTTCCATTGCACTGAACGTGACGGGCGGTCATGCCGGAACAGCAGTATCACCGCCATAATGGCAAGCAGCAGAAGCAGCATCATGAAATAATACATGTACTTCCAGTCGTAATGATAAGCCAGCAGAGCCGTTATGACCATCGACAACTGGCCGCCGCCAAACACCAAAGGATAAAAGTAAGCGTAGAATTCGCTTCTCACATCTTTGGGACTGAATATGAACTTTATGCGCCGTATGACCCAAAGCATGATAAATCCTTTGAGAAAACCAATGATGAAGCTGGCAGCGATGAGCAGTCCTATTTCCGACTGACGCGCACAAAACCAGCTCAGAAAGAACTGCATGGTGAGGTCGGCAAGCAGAAGCGACTTCGACGAAAAGGCATTAAGAATCTTCGGCACGATGGGATAAGACACCGCCATACCGGCCGAAGCGGCATAATAACCTATGGTGATATCCTCCGTATAAACACCGAGTGTGCCCGACACCTCCACCATGCTGCCCGTATAAGTGCCGTTAAGCATGGCGATGGGGAGCATTATGATGAAGACGGCAGCCACGCCAATAATGTCCGGCACCCACCGGCGTACGGGAATGTCGAGTTCGCGTGCGGTCTTCATTTCTTTCTCTCTGCTTCTGTTTCAACCATCATTCCTGCACGCAGCATGCTCATGTTCTTCTCGTCCACATCATCGAAATCAATGCGCACGGGTATGCGCTGCTGCACTTTCACGAAGTTTCCTGCCGAGTTGTCCGTAGGCACCAGCGAATACTTCGAGCCCGTAGCCTCTGATATGGCAGTCACGTGGCCCTTGAAAACACGGCCAGGCACACCGTCCACCTTTATGCGCACAGGCTGTCCTATGTAGATGTTGGCTATCTGTGTCTCGCGGTAATTGGCTGTGACCCACTTGCCAGACTGCCGTACTATGTACGAAAGAGTCTGCCCGGCACTTACATACTGTCCCGGCTCTATAGTGCGCCTGCCCATGTATCCGCTGTATGGAGCCGTGACCACCGTGTATGAAAGATTGAGGTTTGCCAGGTCGAGCGCAGCTTCGGCACGCAGTATGCCCGCCTCCACATTCACTTTCTTCTTGTTTGTCTCGTCATATTGCGAACTGGCGGCCTCCTTCTGCCGCATCAGTGCATCATATCGTGCACGCGCCGCCTCATAGTCGGCCTTCACCTGTTCAAACTGCTGTTCGGGCACCGACTCCTCGCGAAGCAACCTCTCATAGCGCCGGTAGTCCTGTCCGGCCTGCCAAAGTTTGGCCTTCGCCTCGGCCAGATTGGCGTCCTGCTCGGCCACCTTTGTGTGCGATGTGCGTATGCCTGAGGCAAGGACATCGCGCGAACCGCGTGCGTCGAGCAGTGCCGCACATGCCTCCTTCTGCCGTATGACATACTCACGGTTGTCCAGAACCACAAGCGTATCGCCGCGGTGCACAAACTGATGTTCCTTGAAACGCACCTCCTGTATATATCCGGCCACACGCACATTCACCGGTGCCACATACTGATCGACAAACGCGTCATTGGTGATTTCGTAGCTTATGTATCTCCAGAAATAGTTTATCGTCCAGACAATGCCCGAACCCGCTATGAGAATACACACTATGTTCAGAATGATGTTGCGGCGTTTCTGTCGTTTCAGCCGCCTGTATTTCAGATGAATAAGAGACATATACGTTTATTGTATTGTTAAAAACAGATGACTTACGGCCTACAATGTTCCTGCAGCCCGCTGTAATTCATAATATGTATACACCACACGCGTACGGGCAGTGGTAAGTTGCAGCTCGGCATTCAGCCTGAGATTGTCTGCATCGAGCAGGTCGGTGAGTATGGCCAGCTGGTTCATGTAGCGGTTGCGCATGATGCGGTAGTTCTCCTCAGCCTGCCTCACCGACAGTTCCAGCGCCTCCACCCGTCCGGCCGCTTCGCGGTGTCTGAGCAGCGCCGTCTGCACAGCCATGCGTACGTTCTGCCGTTGCTGCTCCTCGGCATTGCGCATGAGCCCCACGTTTCTGCGCGCCTCGTCCATACGGTGACGGTTGTTGTAAAGCGACGAAAGCGAGAAAGAGAAGGACAGTCCGATGTTCCAACTGTTGTTATACATGTCGGCCAGCGTACGCGATACCGGACGCGCCAGCGTGTTTGATGCCGTGAGCGAGAGTCGCGGCAGCTGGTCGGCACGTGTCAGACGTACATTGTTCTCAGCCAGTTCCGTCTCCTTTTGCAGAAGCCGCAGCGACGGATTGTACATGCAGGCACGCTCCACATAGTCGGCATATCCCTCCACTGAGTAATTACCATCGAGCAAAGACGTATCGGGCATTAGCGTCAGCCCCTCGTCAAGACCGAGCAAAATGTCGAGCCGCTGTGACACTATGCGTATGCTGTTGCAGCTCTCTGTCAGTGCAAGACGGTCGTTGGTGAGCTGCATCTCACTGCGCAGTACGTCGTTGTTTGTTATCACGCCCTCATCCTTCAGCCGCCTTATGTCCTTGAGTCTGTGTTCAGACTCCTCTATCTTACGGTACAACACCTGCCGCTGCTTGTAGAGACTGAAAAGCTCAAGATACTGTTCCAGCAGTCCGAGCCTGATGTCCGACAGGTCCGTAGCGGTCTGCAGCTTTGCTATGTCCTGCTCTATGTCAGCCTTGCGTATGGCATACTTTATCTTTCCTCCCTGATATACCGGCTGCGTAAAGTCTATTGTGTAATTCTGCTGCCAGTCGGGCGACTCCGGTCTGGTGGCATTGTCAAGCCCGTTCTTCCACACTATGGGCTGTCCGAGAAATCCTCCGCGCAGCCCTGTCGTAATCTCCGGCAGACGTGCGGTGCGTGCCGTGGCAGCCCTGTCGGAAGCCATCTGCTCCTTTATCCGGTCGGCAGCCACCTGCAGATGACTGGCCGACGCACGCTCAAAAAGCTGCTGCAGACCAAGACGCAGAGTGTCGCTCTGGGCATATATGCCGCCATGCGCCAGCAACGCGACGCCAAGCGACAAAAAGATGTTGTTAATACGACTCAATGGCATTCTGTAAATCCTTTAACAATGTTTCTACCTGTTTCAGCCGGTCCTCGCCGAACACACGGTCGATGCGGCTGTAATAAGCCTTGAGCTGCGGCGCTATCCATCTGTGGAAAGCCTCGCCCTCCTCTGTGAGATACACGAGCTTGTTGCGGCGGTCGGCCGGATCCTCGCGCCGGCACACATAACCCTTGCGCTCAAGATTGAGCATCAGCCCTGTGAGACAGGCTTTGTCCTTCGATGTGCGCGCGGCAAGAGTCTGTTGTGTTATCCCCTGTTCGTCCCAAAGACAGCTCATTATCTGAAGCATCTCAAACGTTATCCCTGCGCCGGTATTTCTCAATAATCTCTGCATGGCCTGGCGCGAAGCCATACGCGTACGGATAAGCTGCAATATACAATCACGCGAGGATGTATTACGGCTTTCCTCTATTCTGTCATTATCCATAATTCTTTTAGCGCGTGCAAAATTACATCTTTTTTCCCAAAATTAGTCAAATATTTAACTAATTAGCATAAAATGGAGCAATTTTACCGCTTCGTCAGCCGATTTTCCTCACCCGTAACACCATTGACTCCTGCATCAGTCGCCACTCTGTGGCATGCGTGCGACAAGCTGCATCCGGTCTTATGATTACGGAATATTGTGCACCGCTTCCCTTCCATAAGCCGCTGTCAGACCATATCCACGCAGACCTGTATGTTGAACGCGCAGATATATAAAAAAACAAAAAGCGCTGCCGGAAACGTTAAATTTTCATCGTGAAAATCACGCAAAATCCGTGTAAAATCATTTGCAACAGGATTTTGTTCGGAAAATCGCAAAAATGAAGAGTCTCTATAAATCACTGTCAGACAGATGCTTACAACCAATAAAATTCCAACTGTATTTTCTTCGTCATGCAAAACAGCCTTTATTGCACTCCGAAACGGGCCGTTTGGGGTGGTGATATGGTGCATATCAGGCCCTGAAACAGTTAATATCAGAGTGCAAAACGGGCTTTTTCGCAAGACCGTCAGCACTGTGACGGTTCGTGGAATGTCCTGAACAGGCTTTCCGGAGAGCATCAGGTGTAGGAAAATCCCCTGTAATCCGGAAAACGGAATGTTAAATTCCACACCCCGAATGCAAACGGATGTTAACAGAAATTTGCAAACAAATGCGCAGTCCAAAGATACTATCTGCCGGCATAAACACCACGGACGACAGCAGGTGCGTGTTAAATAATCGTACGCCAAAGCCGGTTTTTCATTTCCGGCAGACACATATTGACAAATATGTACTATCTTTGGAGAACGAAGACATATCCTTGTGAAGAACCGCAACAGGACAATGCTCTCCGCATAAAGCGGATTTGTGGAATACCGGACACTGACAGAACCAACATAACAACACTCATGACACTACCCTACACAGACAACAGCATAAAGAGACACGTACTACTCGTGCACGGCGGACCGGGAGCCACAGGCAGCCTGCACGCGATGGCTGAACGCCTGTCCGGCTTGGTATGCACGACAGAATGCAGGCAGACCGAATACACTGTCGACGGACTGAAGCGCGAACTCATGCAGCAGATTGACCGGAATGAGGCCGACAGTCTGACGCTCATAGGCCATTCGTGGGGTGCATGGCTTTCTGTCATGGTGGCGGCCGAACACATAGCGAAAGTGAAAAGGCTCATACTCATAGGCTGTCCGCCGTTTGAGGAAAAATACGTACCTTTGATAACCACAAACAGACTGCGCCGTCTAGAGGGGGCAGACAGAGAGCGTTTCGCCCTCATACTGTCCGGACTTGACGCTCATCCTGACAGACAGACCGTGTGCGAACTGAAAAGATACACTGAAATAACGGACAACCACTGTCTGATAAACCACAAAGAAACGGACTTCGACAGCAGGATGTACAACGCCGTATGGACAGAATCGTCAGCCATGCGCGAACGGGGAGAACTGAAACGTATGCTCCATGAAATAAGTTGCGAGGTGGACATAATACATGGCGACAAGGATCCGCATCCGCTGCAGGGTGTCATTGAACCACTCGACGAAGCCGGCATAAACTACAGACTCCACCATCTGTCGCAATGCGGACACTCTCCTTTTCTCGAGAAGGAGACGTCGCCCGACTTCTATCAGACCATATACGAGATAATAAACCGACAATACATAGAGGAAAATAAATAGAAACAATATGAACAGAATAATAGTTGTGACCGGCGGCGCCAACGGCATCGGACGCTGCATAACCGAACTTTTCGCATCGAAAGGCGACACAGTGTTTTTCATCGACGCCGACCGCGAAGCCACAGAGACACAGACCGCAAGAATGCGCAGCCGCGGTTGGGACGTCTGCGGATACGCAGGCGACGTGGCAGAGAAGGAGGAACTGGAGAAGTTCGCCGCCATGGTGCTCGACAAACACCCCGAAGGCATACACTGCCTCATCAACAACGCGTGCCTGATGAAGGGCGGAGTGCTGAGCGGATGCTCCTACGACGACTTCATGTATGTACAGCGTGTGGGTGTGGCAGCACCCTATTGGCTCGCCTGTCTGTTCAAGAACCATTTTCAGGGACTCGGCTCCATAGTCAACATATCGTCCACACGGGCGTTCCAGTCGCAGGCCGACACAGAGAGCTACACGGCAGCCAAGGGCGGCATAACAGCACTCACGCACGGTTTGTCGGTTAGCCTTGCGGGCGTGGCGAGAGTGAACTCCATTGCTCCGGGATGGATAGACACCGGCGCATGGCACTCCGACAGCTACGCACCGCAATACAGTCACGGCGACACGGCGCAGCATCCGTCGGGCCGTGTGGGCGAACCCGGCGACATAGCACGTGTAGTTGAGTTTCTGTGCGACCCGCGCAACTCGTTCATCAACGGCGAGAACATAACGGTGGACGGCGGCATGAGCCGGCTGATGATATATCACGACGACTGCGGATGGACCTACGACGACGGACTCGGCCGCGGCGACGGCAGAGGCGAACTGCAATAGTCTGCACCGCGCGCCATAGGAACCATAAACCAACAACGCAAAAGACAATGAAACAGATAAGAATAACTGTGATGAGAAAGGTGTGCCACCGCGACCTCATGGAGCGATATGAAAACCCTATAGAGCACGCCTGCGACATGGAGGAAGGCCAGGTGTTCATAGCCGAAGGATGGCAGAAACCCGAAGGACTGTGCGAGAGCGCGTGGCAGAGCATGTCGCCCTTCGTCATGGCTCTGGCTCACGGAGGCGGCGACTTCTACGACGGATGGATGAAAAACAAGCATTCGGCCATGATATCGTGCAACGACGGATTCCGCCCGGTCAGCTTTCTCATAGAGGTGGTGGAATGATTCCGCTGCACTGACATTATAATATTGCATATATAAAGAAAGGAGAAATATATCATGTTGGCATATACTTACATCGAGAAAGGGCACTTCGAAATGAGAGAGAAACCCGTGCCCGAACTGAAAGATCCTCGCGACGCCATTGTGCGCGTGACGCTTGGAAGCATCTGCACGAGCGACCTGCACATCAAACACGGCAGTGTGCCGCGGGCTGTACCGGGCATAACCGTGGGCCACGAGATGGTGGGCATAGTGGAAAAGACCGGCGAGGAGGTGAGGAACGTGAAACCGGGCGACCGCGTGACGGTGAACGTGGAGACCTACTGCGGCGAATGTTTCTTCTGCCGCAAGGGCTATGTGAACAACTGCGAGGACCCCGACGGAGGATGGGCTCTGGGATGTCGCATCGACGGAGGGCAGGCGGAGTATGTTCGTGTGCCGCACGCTGACCAGGGACTGAACCGAATACCCGACGGCGTGAGCGACGAACAGGCTCTCTTCACGGGCGACATTCTCGCCACAGGATTCTGGGCCGCGCGCATATCGGAGATAACTCCGGACGACACGGTGCTCATAATCGGTGCCGGACCGACGGGCATCTGCACCCTGTTGTGCGTCATGCTGAAGACACCGCGGCGCATCATCGTGTGTGAGAAGTCGGAAGAGCGTGCGGCATTCGTGCGCAGTCACTATCCCGACGTGCTCGTCACCGGACCGGACGATTGCCTGGAGTTTGTCAGAAAGAACAGCAGCCATGGCGGTGCAGACGTGGTGATTGAGGTGGCGGGGGCCGACGACACGTTCCACCTTGCGTGGCAGTGCGCGCGTCCCAACGCCATTGTTACGGTGGTGGCCCTGTACGACCGTCCGCAGACTCTGCCCCTGCCCGACATGTACGGCAAGAATCTCACGTTCAAGACAGGCGGCGTTGACGGCTGCGACTGCGAGGAGATACTGCGCCTCATAGCCGAGGGCAAGATAGACACAACACCGCTCATCACCCACCGTTTCGGCCTGTCGCAGATAGAGGAGGCCTACCGCGTGTTCGAGAACCGGCTGGACGGGGTGATAAAAGTGGCCGTGAGCAACGACCAAAAACACGATAACGGATAAACAAAACAACGATACCCGCCCACCCTTCTGAAGAAAACCAGACGCGGCGGGGCGCAAAGAACAATCAGAATAAAACAGAACAAATCATGAGAAAGAACTTCGGAACAAAGACATGGCTCTATCCCATGCCCGTATTCATCGTAGCGGCTTACGACGAGGAAGGCCGCCCGAACGTGATGAACGCCGCATGGGGAGGCATCAACACCGACGACACAATAGGTCTGTGCCTGTCGGAGGGGCCACAAGACAACACAGAACATTCTCGCCACAAAGGCATTCACGGTAAGCATGGGCACGGCCGACACCGTGGCGCAGTGCGACTACGTGGGCATAGTTTCGGGCAACAAGGAGCCCGACAAGTTTGCAAAGGCAGGCTTCCACGCCGTTAAGTCCGACTTTGTCAACGCTCCACTGATAGCCGAACTGCCCATGACGTTGGAGTGCGAACTGCTGACCTACGACAAAGAGAGCTGCTACATGACGGGCCGTATAGTGAACATCTCGGCCGACGAGGCGGTGATTGGCGACGACGGAAAGATTGATGTATTCAAGCTGAAACCCATCACCTACGACCCGATACACCACAACTATATTGCCCTTGGCGAGAAAGCAGGCAACGCTTTCTCCGACGGCAAGGCTTTGAAGTAAACGCTGCGGCCTTCGTGCGGGACGATAATTGTCGCCCTGCACGAAGGTCACGGCTCATTTTTCCTTATCACCGAAAAACTTTTTCCTGTAATACGAACCTGCCGTATAGAGCGCGGCGGCCGGATTGTTGCCCGTCACGCGGTCCTTGGTAACAAGAGTTGTGACGTAAGCGTCGGAGTATTTGTAGAACAGACTGTCGTGGCCCACACAAAGACCAATCACCACATTGAGGTCGGTGTGGGCTTCGTTGAGCAGCCGCGCCTGCAGTATGGGGTTGCACATCGCCGCACCTATGCTCTCACACTCGGCCGGAATGCCCATCGATGTCTTCGGTTTGCCGGCCACCTTGCATATCACCGAGTAGGCCTCGAAGCCGTTTGCCCGGAGTATGCGAGCGAAGATGCGTGCCTCGTTTATCAGTCCTATGCAGTTGGCAATGCCTATGCGGTGAGCCCCTATCTTGCGGGCGAACTCCATTATTTCCTGCACACGTGTCCATCGGCAGTAACCTTCATACTCCACTTCGGCACTGGCAACCATCACTTCACGGTTGCGTCCTTCGTCGTAACGTTCGAGTGCCCACTGCATGTCTTCCTCTTTCAGATTGGTGGTGAGGCAGAAGTCGGGATAAGTGCGGTTCTTGTACTTGCAGTTCTGCGTGCCGCAGTCCACGCAACTGTGTGTCATTTCCTTCTCCATATTTTCTCTTTTTTCTGTTGTTGCCGGCCTTTCGTGCCGGCCGTTGCCATATGCCGGCCGGCGCGGCAGCGGCATACGGCAGCCTTCATCATGCAAAGATACATCTATTATTCATACTTTTCACCGATCCAGCTGTGTTTTACACTGACATACCATCCTGCTTTTCACTTCCCCACCGCATTGTCCGGACATAACGGCCAAGGCCACGTGCAACCGTCACATACATGTTCCAACTGCCTCAGAAGACCCGCTCCGCCACATGTATGCGCCACCGCATCATGACTGTTACGCCACACCCGATTTGACATAATGTGCTAAAACATATTAAAATAGTATATACCCATATTTGCGTATTGAAAAAATCGATATATTTGCGGCTGTATTCGCGCATGCAGAAATATCTGTTACAGCAGAAGACAACGAAGCGACAAGTACAAGACTACGTATTCATTCAGAAGTTTATTAACTGTTTCACAAACCAATTCATCTCAAACCAAAACTATTATGAACAAGATTTTGTCAGCAGCCGCCATGCTCGCACTGGTTGCATGCGGCCCGAAAAGCGGAATCAACGGTGCAGACTTAGTAGGAAACTGGATTGAAGTAATGCCGGGAAGTCCGCACATCGTACAGGGAATGACACTCAACGAGGACGGCAGCGCCGCATCCATCGGCATGGCTACATTGCTCTATGAGAAATGGCAACAGGCCGACGGAAAGATAGTCCTGAGCGGAAAAAGCATCGGAAACGGGCAGACTATTGAGTTTGACGATACATTCAACATAGTGAAACATACGGCTGACACTCTCATATTAGGCAAGAACGAGACATTCAGACTGACATACGTGAAGACGGAAGACCCGAACGGAGTGAAACCATTCAACGTTCTCGACTCCCTGAAACAGAATCCTGACGCCGGAAAAGTTGTGACAGATGTTTATAAAGGTACGCTTCCCGCCGCTTCGTGTCCGGGAATAGAATACACCGTAAACATATCCCACCAGGAACACAGCGGCGACGGTGTGTTCCATGCCACACTCAATTATCTTGAAGCAGAGGAAGGCCAGGACCGCAGCTATGAGGTTTACGGCAGACAGTACACTCTGAAAGGCGACAAGGCTGACAAGAATTCCACCGTCATACAGCTCATATCCTTCGACGGAAAAGAGACAATGAACTTCCGCAAACTCGACGGTAAGATACAGATGCTCGATAAAGAAATGGCACCGATCGATTCAAAACTGAACTACACACTCACCCTTCAGAAATAAGCGGAGGGGTGCATACACCCCATGAACGGCAGACCGCAATCCGGCATATACAGCAGAAACGGATTGTGGTCTGTCTTTTTTTATTATACGTGAAAGTGCTTACCACCTTACGCATCTGCAATCCACCCATCCGCAAATGCCTCGGTTTTCATTTACATCTTTCACCGACCGGTTTCACACAAACGGCCTGTCAGCTGCCCGTACAGTGGTTTTCCCACGTACACCATACGCTTCTTCATGCCGTAAAAATGTTCTACCGGACAAAAAAGAGCCCCGATAGAAAATCAGTGTGGATTGATACCGTTATGTAAGCCTGCCTTTACTGTCCCGGATAAGCGCTGTCCTTCTCTGTCCGGATGCTCCCTGCAAGCACTCTTTCAGATTGTAAGCATGTTGCGGTTTTTCCGTCTGAGTTTTCTGTTCTACCCCGTTTATTTTTCGCGAATTTGCGAGCTGACTCTCCTTCGGACGAAAATTCGCGAAAAATAAGAGCCTTGTGCAAACAACTGTATGCCAATAACTTACATCCGACAGTGATTCTTTCATCGTACGAAATGCACCGTTTCAGCCTCCGATATGGCCTGTTTCAGGGCCTGATATGCGCAATATCGCACCATGATACGGACCATATCGGAGGCTGAAACGGGCATAACCGGAACGTCATACGGATTGTTCCTGACTACCTGACTGGGTATATTAAAAGACGGTATAAGCCGAAACAGGCTTTGATACGACGGATTTAACATTCCTTTACATCTATTTTCCGAATTTATTTTGTCAAAAAAAAGTCAAGAAAAACTGTAAGTCCGCCGCCCGGGTTTTCTTTTAAAAAGCCGGAATCGGGCGCTATTATAAACACCAGAAACCCTCACATGTTGTGCGGCGATGGTCAGGCGGTTGAGCCAACACTTATTTCCCTTCACGTGATGCCCGCACGGTCCGTGCCGACACAAACTGTAAGGACGCTTTACCGACTTCAGTAATGATTTACTAATAAAACCAAGTCCTCACCGAATTTCTGCCGGGACCATAAAAAATCAATGGTTTGAAAATAAATGACAATCAAAAGGCTGTATTATAAAAATATATGTATATTTGCTCCGTAATAGTTCACCCGCAAGCTTATAAAGCGATGGCAACATATTACATTGTCACTTAAATAAACACAAAAGAATTATGAAAACCGTAAAAAAATATTATGTTGCGCCTGCATGCAATATAATAAAGATGGAAACTATGCAGTTTTTATGCGCCAGCCCGCAGCCGGAAGGTTCTTCCACGCACGAAGACCTTGATGAGGAAGAAGACAATTATGAATGGTAATTATATGAAAAGGAAATGTCTTTTTATACACTTGCTGTGCCTGGTGTGCCTTTCCACTCTGTTCGTTTCATGCTCTGAGGACGAACAGCAGGCAGGCCCTTCTCAGGAGAAAGTATGGATGTCGTTTTCCGCAGGGTCAAATGCCATGACCTTCAGCATACTGACCGAAGGCAACAAGATACTGTGGGAAGCAGGAGACGCCATATCTCTTTTTGACCCGACGGGACAGAACAATGAGTTCACGACAGCGCAAGGGGGAGCCGCCGTAACCTTCACCGGCAAGGCTACAGAGGCAGACGGCAACTACTACGCCCTGTATCCGTACGACAAGGATGCGACAATCAGCGGCACACAGATAAGCACCACCCTGCCCGGAGTGCAGGAACCAAGAGCCGGAAGCTTTGCGCAGGGACTCAATCCCTCGGTTGCCGTAGCCGACGCAAACAGGAACCTGTATTTCAGAAACGTGTGTGCTGTGGTGAAATTCACACTCGACTCTGAAAGCGAAGTCATAAGAAGCGTACGTCTGAGCGGCAACAACGGAGAGGCGCTGGCCGGTCCTGTCAAGGCCGATGTGGCAGCAAGCGACCCCGTGGCCGTCACAGCCGACAACGCGAATGCTGTGAAAGAAATAGAACTGGCGGGCGAATTCACCACCGGCAACACCTATTACATCATTGCATTGCCGGGAACTCTCAGCAACGGACTCACCCTGAAACTCTACAATGACAAAGGAATGATGTTCCAGCGCAAAGGTTCGAGCAAGGCCACTCTCATCGCCGGACGTGTTCTGAACCTGGGAATAATAAAGCCGGCATCCTTCCAGGTGCCCGCATGTGGCGCTGTCAAGATAGACGGAGTGTATCACATTTACAATGCGGAAGGACTGGAATGCTGGAGAGCACAGTCCGACTGTCTGAACAGCAAAGCCGTGCTTGAAGCAGACATCGACATGAACGGTGTCACATGGACACCGCTGGGAAGCGACATGCAGAACGGTTTCGCAGGCGATTTCAACGGCAACGGTAAGACCATATCAAATCTTACCGTAAGCAATGATGCCAATGCAGGTTTCTTCGGAGGTCTTTCGGCCGGTGCGAAAGTGCACGACGTGACCTTCACCAATGCCAATGTAAGCGGAAAGACTTACGTGGGCACCGTGGCAGGAGCGAGCCTCGGAATAATAGAAAACTGCAAAGTAAACAATTCAGAAATCACCGGACAGTATGCCGGAGCTATCACCGGCAACAACAGTGTGCAGGTGAACAAGTGTCTTGTTTCGGACACAAAGGTGAGCGCATCCACCGCAGCCGGAGGAATAGCCGGCACAAGTCACGGAAAAGTGGAATACTGTTCTGTCACCGGAAACAGCATCATCTCATCAAGTGAGAGAAACAGCCGTGCCGGAGGAATCGTAGGACAGACCACCGAGGAAGGCGGCATCACCACAAGCGGACGCCTGCTCAAGTGTGCGACAGACGGAATAACGGTGTCCGGATCGATGGCCGGCGGCATAGCAGGCGAGAACGGATTCGGCACGATAGCGCAGTGCGTGGCCAACAACATCAAGGTGACCCACAACTCAACAGACAAAAGTGCCAGACTGGGCGGCGTAGTCGGATATAACTCAAGAGGCGATGTCGTTGCGTGCTATTCTGCATTTTCCACTGTCGGAACCGATGGCATAGTTTCCGAATCGATGGGTGGCATCGTCGGATACAACTACACCAGCAAAGCCTATATCTACGGATGCTATTCCACCCACATCACCTTCGCAGGAAGCGTAAGCGGCACCGAATCAGGCATCGGCGCCATAACAGGATATTCGAGCGGCTATGTCATTTCATGCTACGCAATCCTTCCCGACGGAGTAAGCGGCATAAACCTTACCGGTCAAGGCACAACCGACCACTGCGTACAGATTGGAAACAATGATTTCAACACTCTCATAACAGACGTAAGCGACCTGGAAGCAACCGACGGAACATCATGGGAAGCTAAAAAAATATGGAAATTTACCGAAAGCGGACTGCCACCTGCCATACATTCCGAATATATCGGAACCGGACAATAGTCTGCGCTTTCAAACATTTATTATAATCATATAAATGCAGGATATTCCTCCAAACAGGATATCCTGCATATTTTATATAGCCACCATGCCCATAAGGCTGCATATCCTGCACACACTGAAAAACAAACAAAAGCCATAACACAACCTTAAAACACCCTAACCGTAAAGCAGAAACGCCCTTTTCACGCGACAAAAAGCATCTTATCATCAGACAATATTGTGCAAACCGCAGATTATAAAAAAGATTTTCATTATACGTCTTAATTACAATTTATCAAAAATACCGCCTGTTTTATTACAAAATAACAATTTCTTAACCTTACAATTTCCATACTGTAAGAACACAAAAATATTTTTCTCAAAAGTCAGCGCCATTCGCTTTTACATTACATTAATTAGTAATTTTGCATCCATACAGAAGCAAAAAGACAGGATATACGACATTTAAGCTTCAAAAAGACATAGATACATTCAGGAAAAATCCACCACATATAATAACTTAAAAGATTAGAGTATGATGAAGATTTTTTATAACAACACAATAATCCTGCTATTATCGTTCATAGCAACCGCACAGGTTGCCCATGCGCAGGAACGACCTGAAGTATCAACAGCCGCCGGTACATCACACAACCATACACTACACTGTCACCCGACCTATGGTTCCTGCGGAATGTCACCAACATTATTATCAGGAAAAGAATCCTGTTTCCCACATTCAAGACTTCTTATCACGTCAACAGAGGATTGCCGTATGTCAGACACAGACAGGCATACCAGTGTGAAAGACGACCTCCGTCAGCACCGGACACAGCAGCAGATGTCATACGTTGCGCAACAGGCCACAGTCTGCAATCCATACGGATATCCGGCAAAGATGTATCCAAACAAAACGATATAACACTAAAAGACACATCATTATGAAGAAAATTGAAGCGATCATCCGCCGTACCAGGTTTGACGATGTGAAGGAAGCACTGCTCGAGGCGGACATCGAATGGTTCTCATACTACGAAGTGAGAGGTGTGGGAAAAACACGTGAAGCGCGTATCTATCGCGGAGTGGCTTACGACACAAGCTCCATCGAGCGCATCCTCATATCGATTGTCGTGAGAGAGAAAAACGTGGAAAAGACAGTAGAAGCCGTGATGAAAGCCGCATATACGGGCGAGATAGGCGACGGGCGGATATTCATCATTCCTGTGGAAGACGCCATAAGGATACGCACAGGAGAAAGAGGCGACATAGCGCTTTACAACGCCGAGCACGAGAAATAGAAACTAACGGGAGAGAGAACTATTGAAAGGAAAAACAAAAAGGAAGCAAACGATATGATGTCAGCTACAATAACACTTAATTCAGGAAACACTGCATGGATGATAATGGCCACCATTCTGGTTCTTCTTATGACCATTCCGGGCATAGCCCTTTTCTACGGCGGCCTCGTAAGAAGGAAAAACATGCTAAGCGTCATAATGCAAAGCCTCACCATAGTTGCCGTAATCAGTCTGATATGGGTTGCCTTCGGCTACAGTTTCGCATTCGGTTCAGGATTCGACGGCAGTCTTTTCAAATACGGTATAGGAGGCTTTGACAAGACAATGCTCAAAGGAATAAACCTCAACACCATGACCACAGGCGGCATACCCGAACTGCTTTTCGCCATGTTCCAGTGCATGTTCGCCGTCATAACTCCGGCACTCATTCTCGGAGCATTTGCCGAACGCGTCAGATTCTCCGGTTTTCTCGTCTTCACCATCCTGTGGAGCATATTCGTATATCTGCCTATGGCCCACTGGGTATGGGGCGGAGGATTTCTTATGGAGATGGGAGCTATCGACTTTGCCGGCGGTACTGTGGTGCACATCAACGCCGGAATATCGGCCCTCGTCATGGCGTTGCTCGTAGGACGACGCAACGACTACAGACCCGGAAAGCCCATAACACCACACAACATCCCGTTCGTATTCATCGGCACTGCCCTATTATGGCTCGGATGGTTCGGCTTCAACGCCGGCAGCGGACTGGCAGCCGACGGACTGGCAGCCAACGCTTTCCTCGTGACACACATCGCAACGTGTATGGCTGCAGTGACATGGATGACCGTGGACTGGATTGTCAACAAGAAGCCTACCACCGTCGGAGCATGTACAGGAGCCGTAGCCGGCCTTGTGGCCATAACTCCTGCGGCAGGCACCACAGACATACTCGGCGCCGTATGTATAGGATTCATAACCTCAATCGTATGTTTCTGCATGGTGGCCGTGGTGAAACCCAGATTCGGATATGACGATGCGCTCGACGCATTCGGCGTACACGGCATAGGCGGAATAATAGGTTCGGTACTCACAGGTGTCTTCGCCACGAGATACGTAACGGGTAGCAACGGTGTGCAGGGTGCTCTCTACGGCGACTGGCACCAGCTTTGGATACAGACCGAAACAACCATAATATCGATTGTCTTCAGCGCCGTGATGACATTCATCATATTCAAGATAGTCGACGCAGTGTGCGGAATAAGAGTTGTAAAAAGAGTTGAGGAAGAAGGCCTCGACATATATGAGCACGGCGAAGCGGCATACGATCTGTAGGAAACATCAGAAACAACAATGTCAAATAAATAACAATAAAAACCAAAAACAAAACAACAATTATGTCGAGTTTAAGATTCAGAGTAGTAGAAAAGGCTTTTCAGACCAAAGCCAAAGAGTTTGCCATACCGACCGAAAGACCGAGCGAGTATTTCGGAAAGTACGTGTTCAACCGTGAGAAGATGTTCAAATATCTCTCGAGTGACGTGTTTGCAAAACTTGTCGATGTGATAGACAACGGCGCAACACTCGAAAGAAGCATCGCCGACCAGGTGGCTGCAGGCATGAAGCGCTGGGCCATGGAGCTCGGAGCCACCCATTACACACACTGGTTCCAACCACTCACGGAGGGCACGGCTGAGAAACACGACGCCTTTGTGGAGCACAACGGCAAGGGCGGAATGATGGAGGAGTTCTCCGGCAAACTGCTTGTGCAGCAGGAACCCGACGCATCGTCGTTCCCGAGCGGCGGCATACGCAATACGTTCGAGGCTCGCGGATACAGCGCATGGGATCCTTCGTCACCGGTATTCGTGGTTGACGACACTCTGTGCATACCTACTATCTTCATATCATACACAGGCGAGTCGCTCGACTACAAGACTCCGCTGCTCAAGGCTCTGCGCGCTCTCAACAAGGCAGCAGTGGACGTATGCCACTACTTCGACCCTTCGGTGAAGAAGGTTTTCTCTTATCTCGGATGGGAGCAGGAGTATTTCCTCGTCGACGAAGGGCTCTACGCAGCACGCCCCGACCTGCTGCTCACAGGCCGCACACTCATGGGCCACGAGGCATCGAAGAACCAGCAGCTCGAAGACCACTACTTCGGAGCAATTCCAATCCGTGTGGCTGCATTCATGAAAGACCTAGAGATACAGGCCCTCGAACTCGGCATTCCGGTGAAGACACGCCACAACGAGGTGGCGCCCAACCAGTTTGAGCTTGCCCCGATATACGAGGAATGCAATCTGGCTGTGGACCACAACATGCTCATCATGTCGCTTATGCGCAAGGTGGCACGTGCCCACGGATTCAGAGTGCTGCTCCACGAGAAACCGTTCAAGGGCATAAACGGCTCAGGAAAGCACAATAACTGGTCGCTCGGAACAGACAACGGCACAGCCCTCATGGCTCCGGGAAAGACCGCCGAGGACAACCTGCGCTTCATAACATTCATAGTAAACACACTGATGGCCGTATATCGTCACAACGGACTGATAAAAGCCAGCATCATGAGTGCCACAAACGCTCACCGTCTGGGAGCAAACGAGGCACCGCCAGCAATCATTTCTTCGTTCCTCGGCACACAACTCAGCCAGGTGCTCGACCATCTCGAGGTGAGCTCAGACGAGGACATGAGTGTCCTGATGGGCAAGCACGGCATGAAGCTCGACATACCTCAGATACCCGAACTGCTCATAGACAACACCGACCGCAACCGTACGTCGCCCTTCGCCTTCACCGGTAACCGATTCGAATTCCGCGCCGTAGGTTCCGAAGCCAACTGTGCCAGCGCAATGATTGCGCTCAACACGGCCATGGCCGAACAGCTCGCCGACTTCAAACACGATGTAGATGCAATCATGGCACAGGGCACTTCTAAAGAGGCTGCCATTCTTCAGGTGCTCAGAAAATACATCAAGATATGCAAACCCATACGTTTCGACGGCAACGGTTACAGTGAAGAGTGGAAAGAAGAAGCCGCACGCCGCGGTCTCGACTGCGAAACAAGCTGCCCTGTGATATTCGACAATTATCTGTCGGAAAGCAGCATCAAGATGTTCACATCCACAGGCGTGATGACAAAAGTGGAGCTCGAGGCACGCAACGAAGTGAAATGGGAGACCTACACCAAGAAGATACAGATAGAGGCACGCGTGCTCGGCGACCTGGCAATGAACCACATCGTGCCCGTCGCCACACAGTATCAGAGTGTGCTCATCAACAATGTGTACAAGATGAAAGGCCTGTTCGACGCCGAGGAAGCCGCCAGTCTGTCGGCCGAAAACCTCTCGCTCATCAGAGAGATATCCGAACGCACAGCCTACATCAAGAAGCATGTGGACGACATGGTGGAGGCACGCAAGGTGGCCAACAGAATTGAGAACGAACGCGAGAAGGCCGTAGCATACCACGACACCATAGCTCCGATGCTCGAACAGATACGTTATCACATCGACAAACTGGAGCTAATCGTCGATGATCAGATGTGGACATTGCCTAAATACAGAGAGTTGTTATTTATTAGGTAAACATAATTTCCTTCATTGTTAGTTATTTGATAATCAGGTCCGGACAGTCGTGAGACAGTCCGGACTTATTTTTTTGCCACCGTACAAGCACACCACAGCCTTGCCACACCGTATTTCCGCCCTCCTGCGCATCCATACGAGAGAGCCTGTCTGGCCAGAAAAATGAATAAATATACAGCTTTGGAAGTAAAAAATTTTGACAAAAAAAAATCTCAAAATAGAAAACGGAACACCCTCCACGGGCATGGTGTGGAACGTAAAAAAGGCTTTTCCATATCCGTATGCCGTCCGTCACTGAGTGGTCCGCACACCACCTGCGTGCAAAACGGCCTTTTTCGCACTGTAATACAGGCTATATCACACCATGAAACGTACCATATCATGACACGAAACAGGCTATAATGCAGTGCAAAACGGCCCGTTTCGCAGCGCGTTCCGATTGTCAACGAAACATAAAAGCGTGCAACCCCATGACTGTCAGCAGGATGCGCAAAGTGCTCAAAACTCGCGTATTTGCAACCGGAAGCATGTCCGGACGAAAAAACGCGCGTATTTTCGAGTTACGATGAATATTTATTCATCACAGCGCTAAGCAAATTGCATATTTATGCAGAACCGTTTTCACTCTCACTCCGACATACGCTCTTGCCGCAAACACAGCACCATAACCTTGCGCGAAGGCCCATAATTGCCGCCAGCCACATCCGTAAAGTCTATAAGTACGGCCATTAAAAAAGTCCGCCCCGTCTGAGCTGTGCCGGCACATACGGCAGGCAACAGCTACAGACAAGGCAGACAGCTATCACGGTATTGCAAATTATTGTCAACCGAAATGCTGAGGTTCGGCCTCAATAAGCCTCCTCATGCACACCATTCACAGCTCTTCCGCTCGGTTCATTGCAACCGGCGAACGAAGCGTCCCATGCAAGTGCCTCGGCTGTGGAGCACGCCACGCTCGGCACACTGGGCACGCTGCGTGCGGCACTCTCACTAGGAAAATACTCCTCGAATATGCTGCGGTAGTAGTATTCCTCCTTGTTCATCGGCGGATTTATCGGGAAACGCTCTGCCGCACACGCCATCTGTTCGTCGGTCACAGCTTTCGACGTGATGTCCTTCAGCGTATCTATCCAGCTGTATCCCACTCCGTCGCTGAACTGTTCCTTCTGCCGCCAAGCCACACTTTCGGGCAGCATGTCTCCGAAAGCGTCTCTCACGATCTTCTTCTCGATGGTTTTTCCGGGGCACATCTTCACTGAAGGATTGAGCCGCATGGCCACATCGAGAAACTCCTTGTCGAGAAACGGCACACGGCCTTCCACTCCCCATGCCGACAGCGACTTGTTGGCGCGCAGGCAGTCGTACATATACAGCTTGGAGAGCTTGCGCACTGTCTCCTCGTGGAAGGCCCGGGCGTCGGGCGCCTTATGGAAATAAAGGTATCCGCCGAACACCTCGTCGGCTCCCTCACCGCTCAACACCATCTTTATGCCCATGCTCTTTATGACACGCGCGAGCAGATACATGGGAGTGGATGCACGCACCGTCGTTACGTCGTATGTCTCGATGTAGTATATCACGTCACGCACAGCGTCCAGTCCTTCTTCTATAGTATAGTTTATTTCATGGTGCACAGTGCCGATGTGTTCGGCCACCTCGCGTGCCTTGATAAGGTCGGGCGCACCCTTCAGACCCACCGCAAAGCTGTGCAACTGAGGCCACCATGCGCTTTTGCATCCGTCTGTCTCTATGCGGCGCGCGGCATATTTCTTTGCCACTGCCGATATAACCGAACTGTCAAGACCGCCCGAAAGCAGCACGCCGTAAGGCACATCGCTCATCAGCTGTCTGCGTACGGCGTTGTCGAGAGCATCGCGCAGGGCATCGACCTGTACTTTGTAGGCATCTACGCCTGCATCCACATGAGTGTCGTTTGTGGCGGCCGGAGTGTAGTTGTTCTTCACGTTGTCATACGATGTCCACTCTCTCCTGTACCAGGGTTTCATCTTTCCCTCGCGGCTCCAGTAGTAGTGGCCCGGCAGGAAAGGCTCGTAGCGGTCGCAATAGCCTTCGAGAGCCTTCAATTCACTGGCGCAATATACGCGGCCCTCATTGTCGTATCCGATGTAGAGAGGTATCACTCCTATCGGGTCGCGGGCTATAAGAAACTCTTCCTTTTCCTCGTCATAGAGGGCGAAGGCGAATATACCGCTCAGCTCCTCGATGAAGTCCACGCCCTTGTCACGATAGAGTGCAAGGATCACCTCGCAGTCGCTGCCGGTCTGGAACTCGTATTTTCCGGCATAACGGGCGCGTATGTCGCGATGATTGTATATCTCGCCGTTCACGGCAAGTATCTGTTTGCCGTCGGGAGAGAATAGAGGCTGTCTGCCGCTCTGCGGATCGACAATCGACAACCGTTCATGACACAGTATGGCAGAACGGCCACAGTAAATGCCGCTCCAGTCCGGTCCGCGGTGTCTTATTTTCTTCGACATGTCGAGAGCCTTTCTCCGCAGAGCGTTCACATCGTCCTTTATATTGAATATGGCAGTTATTCCACACATGGTCTATTGTTTTTTAAGATAAGCGTCTATGTCCTGCGCAGCCTTCCGTCCGCCTGCTATGCAGCGCACAACGAGGCTTGCTCCCGTGGCAGCGTCACCCGCCACAAACACGTTGGCGGCATATTCGGGGTGCTGCGGCTTGAGGAATCCCATGGCAAGAAGCACCAGGTCGGCTTTTATTGTCTCTTTCTTTCCGGTGGGTTTCATGGTAGGACGTCCGCCGTCGGGCGACGGAATCCACTCCACCTCTTCAACTTCCACACCGCACACATGGCCGTTCTTCGTGCCGATGAATCGGTTGGACGTCAGACACCAGCGACGTTCGCAGCCCTCCTCGTGGCTCGAGCTGGTCTTCAAGACTATCGGCCACTGCGGCCACGGAGTAGCCGGATTATGGCCGACAGGCGGTTTCGGCATTATCTCTATCTGCGTAACCGACACTGCTCCCTGGCGGTTGCTTGTGCCGATGCAGTCGCTACCGGTGTCGCCGCCGCCTATAACAAGCACCTGCTTGCCCTTGGCGTCGATACGGTGTTCGCGGTCGAAGGTCTGTCCGGCTAGCACTCTGTTCTGCTGCGACAGCATCTCCAGAGCGAAATGTATGCCTTTCAGTTCGCGTCCGGGTATATTGAGGTCGCGTGCCTGCGGCGTTCCAGTGCAAAGACAATAGGCATCGAAGCCTTCAGGCAGTTTCTGAACGTCAATCGAAGTGCTCACGCTGAATGTCACACCTTCGGCCTTCATTATGTCCACACGACGGTCGATGATCGATTTGTTGAGCTTGAAGTTAGGTATTCCGAAACGCAACAGTCCGCCGATATATTCATCTTTCTCGAACACTGTAACCTCGTAGCCCATGGCGTTAAGCCTGTTGGCTGCGGCAAGTCCCGAAGGACCTGAACCCACTACGGCCACTTTCTTGCCGTTGCGCTCGTAGGTCTTGGGCTGCACATAGCCCTCTCTGAAAGCCGCTTCGATTATAGCGGCCTCGTCTTCGCGTATAGTCACCGGCGCGTCGATGGCCAGTTTAAGCACACAACTCTTCTCGCAGAGTGCCGGACATATGCGTCCGGTGAACTCCGGAAAGTCGTTTGTGGCACTCAATATCTCGTAAGCCTCTCTCCATTTTCCCTTGTACAGCGCGTCCTGAAACTCCGGAGGACGGTTACCCAGCGGGCATGCCCAATGGCAGAACGGCACACCACAGTCCATACAACGTGATGCCTGCAGCTTGCGTTCACTTGTGTTCAACGTCTGTTCCACCTCGCCGTAGTCGCTTATTCTGTCGTGAACAGGGCGGTAACCGGCTTCCTGACGCGGTACGGTAAGAAATGCTTTAGGATTTCCCATATATATTTTTGTGATAAGGTTCTGTTAATGTTTAATAATCTCTCTGTACGTCTGCTATCTTCTGCTGCAGCTTGCGCATCTGCTCTTCGGCAAGTACGCGCTTGTACTCGATAGGTGTCACCTGTATGAACTCATCGGCATAGTGATTCCAGTCGTCAAGCATCGTACGCGCCAACGGCGAACCTGTGTACAGATAATGCTGGCGTATGAGTTCGTGGAGTTCCTTTCTAGCAGTGGAGTTCTCGAGCAACGACAGTTCCACCATCTCCATGTTGCAGAAGTAGTCGAACGTGTGCTCACGGTCCCAGACGTATGCCACGCCTCCACTCATACCTGCGGCGAAGTTACGTCCGGTCTTTCCGAGCACTACAACACGGCCGCCTGTCATATACTCACAGCAGTGGTCGCCCACACCTTCCACAACGGCTACGGCACCGGAGTTGCGCACTGCGAATCTCTCGCCCACGCAACCGTTGATATATACCTGTCCGCTCGTCGCACCGTAGAGCAGTGTATTGCCGGCGATAGTGTTCTCCTCAGCCTTGAAGTTAGACCTGATAGGCGGCTGTACGGATATGAGTCCGCCACTCAAGCCCTTGCCAAGATAGTCGTTGGCCTCGCCTTCGAGACGGAAACTGATACCGTGTGCGAGGAACGCTCCGAAGCTCTGACCGGCCGATCCTTTGAATCTTACATTGACAGACTGGTCTGGCAGTCCACCGTTACCATACTTGGCAGCAACCACACCCGACAGCATCGCACCGACGGAACGGTCGGTATTGGCAATGGCATAGTCGAGCGATACCTCCTTACCGTTATCTATCGCGTCGCGTGCAGCAGCAATGATGTCGACGTCCTTCACATGGTCAATGTCGTGCTTCTGCTCATTCACATGATGTATTGCCGCTCCGTTGTCCACCATATGGAGCATACGGTCGAAGTCTAGCAACGATGATCTGCCGTGCTCTTTGTCTTTCTTTATCTCTATGAGGTCGGCACGACCTACTATGTCGTCGAGTTTTCTGAATCCCATCTGCGCAAGATACTCACGCACTTCCTGTGCAAGGAACCGGAAATAGTTCACGACATACTTGTAATGTCCACGGAAATGCTCACGCAGTTTCGGGTCCTGAGTGGCTACACCCACCGGACACATGTTCGTATGACACTTACGCATCATCACGCAACCCAACACAATGAGCACCGTCGTACCGAATCCGAACTCGTCGGCACCAAGCAGCGCCATGCTGATGATGTCGCGTCCGGTCTTCAGCTGACCGTCAGTCTGCAGACGAACCTGTCCGCGCAGTCCGTTGAGAACAAGCGTTTGCTGAGTCTCGCTTAGTCCTATCTCCGGCGATATACCGGCATATCTCATTGACGAAGCAGGCGAAGCACCTGTTCCTCCCTCCGCTCCGGAGATGACAATCAGGTCGGCTTTTGCCTTGGCAACGCCCGCGGCGATTGTTCCTACGCCGCTCTCTGCTACGAGTTTCACGCTTATCTGCGCCTTAGGATTGACATTCTTAAGGTCGAAGATGAGTTGCGCGAGGTCCTCTATTGAGTAAATGTCGTGATGAGGTGGCGGAGAAATGAGTGATATTCCGGGAATAGAGTGACGCGTTCGGGCAATAACCTCATTCACCTTGAAGCCCGGTAGCTGTCCTCCTTCACCCGGTTTGGCTCCCTGAGCCACCTTTATCTGTATCTCGTCAGCGTTCACCAGATATTCGGCAGTCACACCGAAACGTCCTGATGCCACCTGTTTTGTCTTACTGTTGAGTGCAATACCGTCCACCATATCGTGGAAACGGCTGCTGTCTTCGCCACCTTCTCCGGTGTTGCTGCGTGCTCCCAGCTCGTTCATTGCAAGCGCGAGAGCCTCATGAGCCTCCTTGCTGATGGCTCCAAACGACATTGCTCCCGTCACGAAATGGCGCACGATGTTCTCCACAGGCTCCACTTCTTCTATCGGAATAGGGTTGCGCTTGAAGTCGAAGAAGTCGCGCAGGAATATCTCGCTCTCCTTCCCGTCGACCTGAGATGTGAATTCCTTGAACTTCTTGTAGCTTCCCAGACGAGTGGCAAGCTGCAAAGTGGATATCGTGACAGGGTTCCACGCATGCTTCACACCGTCCTTGCGATAGGAGAAAAGGCCCACATGAGGCAACAGACCAGACGCGTCAGCCGGCCGGAAGCCCTCGTCATGGAAGACGGTATAGTCGCGTGCAATCTCCTCCAGACCTATTCCGCCGACCGTAGATATGGTGGTTCCGAAATAGTCGCGCAACAGTTCTTCGCCCAATCCGATGGACTCGAATATCTTTGCTCCGCGATATGAGCGTATGGTGCTGATGCCCATCTTGCTCATTATCTTGTATAAGCCCTTGCATACGGCTTTGATATAATTCTTCTCGGCGGTCTCATAGTTAAGCTGAATCTCGTTGCGCTTCACCAGATCGTCTATCACCGCGAACGCCATATACGGATTTATGGCACTTGCTCCGTAGCCCAACAACAGCGCAGCATGCATCACCTCGCGTATCTCTCCGCTCTCAACGATGAGCGCTGTCTGCACACGCTTCTGCACAGAAATAAGATGATGATGCACGGCACTCACGGCAAGAAGCGACGGTATGGCGGCATGTGTATCGTCAACATCACGGTCGGAAAGGATAATGTAGTTCACACCCTCGTCCACCGACGCCTCCGCCTGCTTGCAAAGATCGTTGAGTGCGGCGTGCAGAGCAGCCTTTCCGCGCGACGCTTCAAAGACGATGGGCAGCTTCACAGTGTTGAATCCCTTGTAACGAATGTTGCAGAGAATGTCGAGTTGTGTGTTGGTGAGCACGGGATGCGGCAGACGCACCATCTTGCAATGCGACTCGTCGGGCAGAAGAATGTTCATACCCACGGCACCGATGTATTCGGTAAGCGACATAACCAGCTCTTCGCGGATAGGATCTATCGGCGGATTGGTGACCTGGGCAAACTGCTGACGGAAGTAGTTAAAGAGCAGTTGCGGGCGGTCGGACAGCACAGCCAACGGAGTGTCGTTGCCCATGGAGGCAGTCGGTTCAGAGCCTTTGGCACTCATGGGCTGTATGATCTGCTCCACATCCTCGCGTGTATAGCCGAACGCTCTCAGGCGACGTTCGTAATCGTCAACACTGTTCGGCGCCTTGCGTCCGCTGCGCAGGGCGTCGAGTTCTATGCGGTTGGCCGAGAGCCACTGCCTGTAGGGCTTCATCGAAGCCAGACTGTCTTTCAGCTCTCCATCGTAGTATATCTTGCCTTCCTGTGTATCCACGAGCAGAATCTTGCCCGGCTGGAGGCGTCCTTTCTCCTTTATGTCACCCGGTTCGAAACTGATGACACCGGCCTCACTAGCCACAACCATCATGTCGTTGCGGGTTATCAGATAGCGTGCCGGGCGCAGACCATTGCGGTCAAGCATTCCTCCGGCGTAGCGACCGTCGCTGAACAGCAACGCGGCAGGGCCGTCCCACGGTTCCATCAATATGGAGTGATACTCGTAGAAAGCCTTGAGGTCTTCGCTGATAGGGTTCTTGTCGTTGAACGATTCTGGAACAAGCATCGCCATGGCATGCGGCAGACTGAGTCCGGACATGACGAAAAACTCCAGCACATTGTCAAGCGAAGCACTGTCGCTCATGTCGGGCTGTATGATTGGACGTATGTCCCTGACATCGCCCAAAGCCGGAGTAGAGAGCACACTCTCGCGGGCTTCCATCCACGCACGATTGCCTCGTATGGTGTTTATCTCACCGTTGTGCGCCAGCAGACGGAACGGCTGGGCCAGGCTCCACGTAGGGAACGTGTTGGTGCTGAAGCGCGAATGTACCACCGCCAGACCACTTGTGAAATACGGTTGTGTGAGATCGGGGAAATATTCGCGCACCTGTACCGACGACAGCATACCCTTATAAACTATGTTCTTGCTCGAGAGCGACACGATGTAGAAATCCTTATGCCTGATGCGACGCTCTATGCGTTTGCGTATGATGTACAACGTGCGGTCGATGTTGGCGGCATCTGTCACACCGGTTATGAACACCTGCTTGATGTCCGGTTCGGTAGCCAGCGCGTCCTTACCCAACACCGACGAATTGACGGGCACGTTGCGGAGATGCATAAGGTTGAGTCCCTCGCGCTCAATCTCCTCTATCATTATGCTGAGCATGCCCGCCTGCTCCTTCTCGTCCTTCGGAAGGAACACCAGACCCGTACCATACTTGCCCTTCTCGGGCACAGGAATACCCTGTAAAAGAATGAACTCATGCGGTATCTGGAGCATTATTCCGGCACCGTCGCCGGTCTTGTTGTCGGCACCTTCGGCCCCACGGTGCTTCATGTTCTCAAGCACTTTGAGAGCCGAATCCACCAGTTCGTGCGACTTGTTGCCGTGAATATCCACTATCATGCCCACTCCGCAAGCATCGTGTTCGTGTGATGCGTCATACAATCCTGTTCTTTCCGACATTGTCATGTTATTAAAAATTTATCTTTTTACCACTAAAACTATCTATATGAAATATATTTCTCTCAAATCATTTCTATTGTCGTGCAAAAATAGAAAATTTGTTTCAGAATGATAAAACACACAAAATCTTTCGTCAAAAAAATTCAGACGATGTAACAAATTATCACATCACACATATATTTTACTATAGAAATATAATATATGTAAGTAAAAAGCTTGATTTTATAACATATAGTAAATAAGACAATATTTATAAAATAAAAATGCCATAAAATCCACAAAATATCATTCCTTTCACTTTGCAAGCACACAGACCGTAAAAGAAGGCGGAACAAGAACGAATATGTATATTTATGCAAAAACGGATACGGCTTATAAATAATTATGTAACGTCAAGTGCATTAGAATTGCGAAGAAGCGTACAGGAGTACTTCCGGTCGCGAATACGCGAGTTTTAGGAACTTTGCATATTCCATTAATAATCAGCGGATTGTTCATCTTTGTATTTCACAAACCAACGGAACACGGTGCGGAACGGGCCGTTTCGCACTGCAATAAAGCCCGTTTCATGTCATGATATGGTTCGTTTCGTGCCATGATATGGTACATTTCATGTTGTGATATGGCCCGTACGGCAATGCGAAAAAGGCCGTTTGGCACGCAGGCGGTGTGCGGACCACTCTGCGACGGACGGCACACGGTTGCGGAAAACCCCTTTTTACTTTCCGCACCGTGGCCGTGGATGTTGTTTCGTTTTCTGTTTTGAGAATCTTATCCGTCAGATTTTTTTACTTCCGTGATGTCATATTTATGCATCCGAAGCCTCAACAATAATATGTCTACACGTCCTGACAGACACGTAGCAAACCGGCATGACAATCGGAAGAAACGACATCACGGAAAGCGCTAACGGCTCCAGTCGCCCTTCCACCGACGGCTTCCGGGTGCAGGATAGCGGCATGAGACATCGTCGAGCACGAGCACCCAGTCGATCAGTTCGCCGTCGGTGGGCGGTGCGAAGGTCAACGGATTGCCGTCATTGGCGAATGTACCGATGGCGGTTGCCTTACCGTCACGCGGATTGAACCACCATGCTTTCAATCGCTTGCCACGCAGCTGTGAGGTATTTACGGCAAAACGTCGGCCCGACGGCACGTAAACCATGGCGTATGTTCCGGCTGTGTCGCGCGTGGCAACAAGGCGGTAGCGGCCTTCACCGGGCACCGACTGCACCACACGGGCACTGACTATGAGCGACGGATCGGGCACGCGGCTGAAGTACGGGCGCGACTCCATGAGCCGGCGGGCGTGCATCATCTGTCCCGAACCGGGACGGCCAAGGGCTTCCCGCCACGTGCAGAGCGGATTGTTTATAGGGTGGCGGCCCTTGTCGGGGTCGAACATCTGCCACACGGAGTGGTGTCCGTAGGTGTGACCGCATGCTCCGTTGAAGAGGTCCCAGTAAAGAGGACGGCGCACATCCGACGATATGGAATAGCCGAGGCGCGAGGCATCGAACGAGAGCGGATGGTCCTCGTAGAGCGGTTCGCCGTCGATGACGGGTTTCACGGGCGTGCGCCGGTAGTCCTCGAGCGTATTGCTGTAGCATCCGGTGTAGTCGGAGTTATGACCGTTCTGCCTCATGTTGAAACTCAGCCATTCGTCGTTGTGAAACCATGTGGACGAGCCCTGCCCGCCTATGGGATGGAACGTCATGAGCTGCGTACCTCCGTGACCGCGCTGCAGTCCGCGCGCCATGGCACGTATCACGGTTTTCTGACTGTCGTTGTCCACATTGCGGTCGCCTCCGAGAATCCAAATCACACGGCTGTCCTTATATCTCCGTCCGAGAAACTCGCCGTAAATCTCGGCGTTGCGCTCGTCGAACAGCGGACGGTTGTCGCGCACTCCCGCCCCTTCATGCCAGTAGCGTCCCCACGTGGGCAGCATGCCCACATACATACCGAGGGCGTTTGCGCGTGCCACGATGTGGTCCACATGGTCCCAATAGTCGTTGTCGGGTCCGTCGGCGACGGCTGGCGACGCCGGGTCGAAGTCGTTGAGAGGCAGGTGTCCGTATGCGTTTGGCACGGTGTGGCCGTCGAGCTCAGCTATGGCAACGGCCTGTATGACGGTGAATCCTTTCGACGCGCGGTCGGAAAGATAGGTATCCGCCTCCTCACGCGACAGGCGGTGAAACAGTTCCCAGGCAGTGTCGCCGAGATAGAAGAAGGGCGTGCCGTCCTCATGTTGCAGGAAACGATGGTTTTCGGACACAACGATGCGGCCGTGGGAGAAGTCTACGGGACGACCTTTCCAGCCGTCGGCACCGGCCGTAAGACTCAAAGCCAGCATACCGGAGAGAAAAAATGTTCTGAGGTTCATAAGGTTTTATTGTTTTGATTAGCAGATTATCAGGTTTATATAAGTGAGACGGCACTTGACGCGGAGCACCGCCACGAACCGCGACACAGCGCGGTTATGCTTGCGGACATGAAAGCCCTTAGAGCCCGCGTGCCTCCACCTCGGCCACAATCTCGCGTGCCACGGAGGCTATGACAGAGGCATTGACGGCGTCGCTCTCGGCCGAATCCTTTATGAAGACCGTGATGTAGCAGTTGCGACCCGACGGCATACGCACCACAGCCACATCGTTGTCGCCGGTCTTTATGCCATCTATGCGGTCGGAACTGCCCGTCTTGTGGGCTATGGGCATACCGTCAGGCACACCGGCGCGTATCTTGTCGGCACCCGTCACGGTGGTTGCCATTATGCGGCGCAGGGGTTCGTAGAGCGGCGCATTGCTTTCGAATATCAGTTTCATGAGCTGCGTCATGGCCTCGGGACGGCTCCAGTTGTCATAACAGTTGGTGAGGTCGCGGTGCATACCGTCCTCGTCGTGCTTCAGACGGAAGTCCTTCACGCCGAGCGAACGCACGTAGCGGTCTATCTGACGCACACCTCCAGCCATGGCGATGAGTATGTCGCATGCGTTGTTGTCGCTCTCCGCCACACTGTATCTCATTAGTTCTGCCACGCTGATATCCACGTCTCCCGTGGGGCGGGCGTCGCGCAGCGGACTGTAAGTGTTCTCACGAAGCATTGCTCTTTCCACATGCACTATGGTGTCGAGGCTCGTTCCGCTGGCCGCCAGGTCGGAAAGCACCTTCATGGCGACGTGCACCTTGAACACACTCATGAGCGGAAAGCGCACCCGGGCGTTCTTTACATAACTGAAACTTCCGCACTCGGCCGACACGCCGACGGTCATACGCTTACCTGAAAGCAAAGAATCGATGCGCTCACCGAGTGACGACGACACACCGCCACACCACGAACGGCACGGCAGAAGAAGCAGAAGAAGCAAGAAAAACAGTTTTACACGCATATTCTAAGACAAAAAATAAATTGATATTGCAAATATAGTGAAAGGCGAGCACACTGGCAAGACAAAGAAACTTTTGTTTATTTGGATTGGCAGTGTCGAGCCGAATCCATATTATAGAAATATAGTGAAAGCATTGCCAAAGGAATAATAACACACCGGCTGTATGCAAAGACGTGATATATATGTCCGGATCTGCCGTCTGAACAGAAATCGGCAGAAATGTAAGGGAAATTGATTTCGATGAGAAACCGCTGTTTCAATCCCCGATAAACATTGTTTCTTTCTGCTGAGAGCAAGGTAATCCGGGCACTTTCAAATTTAAAGCGTCTTGCGATTTTTTCGTCAGAGTTTTCAGTTCTACCCCTAAAAATAAGCGAGTTTTTGCGGGCAGACTCTCCGTCGAACGCAAATACGCGAAAAATAAGAGGGTTACACAAAACACTGAACATAAGCGGTTTACATTCAACAGCCATTTTTTCATCTTGCAATAAGCACCGTTTCGGCATGTGATATTGCCCGTTTCAGGGCCTGAAATGCATAATATCACACCCTAAAACAGCCGAAACCACAGGCTAAAACGGGCATGATCGGAATGCCGGATGAACCATTACGGATTACACTACAGGGTATGTGGCGATATGGTACGGGCTGAAAGGGGCTTTATAAGTTCTGATTTAACATATCCTTACTTCTCTTTTGCGATTTTATTTTGTCAAAAAAAAGTCAAGAAAAACTGTAAGTGCATCGCCTGAGTTTTCTTTGAAAACACTGACAAGAGGAGCGAAGACGAACCCGGAAAAAATGCCCCGGCCTTGCGGTGATGATTTACCGGTTGTGGCAAAGTGAGTTTGTCATTACGTGAGGGAACCGTCCGTACGGCGTAATGAAGAAAACGGAACAACTGTTTTTCTGTATCTGAAAACCCGTAAGAAGACAAAAAAAGATCCGCCGGCAGTATCAGCTGTGAGCCGATTGACGTATGCCGGCGGATCGGGTATTGTGAACTCAGTATCGATCAAACTGTCTGATATATACCGTCAGACAAACGGTTGAAGCACAACATGATACTTGCGGACATTTATCAGTCGTCGTATTCCTTGTGAAGGAGAGTGCCCGCAGCGTTTATGGTGTACTGCACTTCGGCACGTGCGGTTTCTATCTCAATCTTGTAAACAGTGTCCGAAGGTGTTTCGGTGGCCTCCATCTCCATCTTCACTTTCTGGAAATCCTTGTCAGCCTCGAGCGTTGTTCTCACTGCCAGCGGCAGGTCCTCGTAGTTGTAAATATCGTACTCGGTCTTCACCCACTGGTTGCGGCCGTTGAACTTCACTTCCTTTATCAGTCCGTTGTGGCTGATCTTTATCTCCAGCAGACCGTCGTCATACTCCTTGCCTATCACCACCGCACCGCTGTACTGCTGCTGAATGAAGGTCAGAAGGTCTTCTGCCACGGGCACATTGCCACCTTCGCCACCGGGATTTTCCGGATTCTGCGGACGCTCAATGAATGTTCCGTCAACGCTGATATACACATCTATCTCGTCGTCCCATGCACTCTGCAGACGCTCCAGTTCGAAGCTGAAGTAGTGGTTTGCGGCAGACTCGAACTCCTCGGCGTCTTCAACGCGCCACTCGCTTGTGCTGTATTTGCCGGTGAGAGCAGTCATCACCACCTCAGGAACGAGGCTGGCGTAGTTGCGGCCGAAGTCGGTCTTGGTGTAAACCCACTGGTTTGACGCATCGAATACGGCTTCGTACTTCAGTCCGTTGCACACAAACTCAATCTCTGTGGAGTTGTGCTCGCGCTCCATGTCCACCATACGGGCACCCGGATAGTTTGTGCTGAGCCATGCGTTGATAGCGTCCGACGGTGTCTGCGGCAGGTAGTCGTGATAGTCGTTGTCCTTGTCCACATCGGCAATCTCCTTCACCAGCACACCGGCAGCGGTGTAATAGAGTTCCATCTCTGTCTCAACGCCCGATTCCTTCTTCTCCACGTTTATCACATAAAGTGCTTCTGTGTTGTCCGGTCTCTGCAGGAAATCAACCTCGTTGTCTCTCACCCACGGCGACTTGGAATAAGCGCTGGCTTCGAATGCGGTCTTCACTGCTTCGGGAATCATGCTGTATGGCATTTCCACTTCGGTCATGTTCCACTTACCAGTGCCCCATTCAAACCATGCCGTATGGTCTTTGCCGGATGTCTGCTGTCCGCTTGTTGTGAAACTTGCAACAGCATACGAATCATATTTCTTGGCCCATGTGACGTTTGTAGCGTCGGGATATTTCTCCTCAAACTCAGCCAGCACAGCCTTAGGCACCTGCTTCTCGCTCAGCTTACCGTCGTCAAAAGAATCATTGTTGTCGCACGATACCATGATGAACATCGCCATCATGAGTGTTAAAATAGTGAATCTTCCTTTCATATACATTATTTTTAGTTGTTAGTTCTGATTATTGTTTCATGCTGCGAAATTATTGTCGAATTCTGAAAAGAATCTGAAATATGATTCCAAATTCAGGCTTTTACATTCAAAAAAGTGTTTATTTTTATTAAAAGCCCGTATAAAGCATGATAAGGACATACCAGAACGGTATCACTGACAGGCATATTCCGCAGAAAAAGAAGCCGGAGGATAACACATTGAAAACAGTATCTGACGGCACGAAAGACGTAAAACCACCGGAAGAAAAGCCGCATTCCACAGAGCTGAACCAGCCAGTCCACGCATAAACCGTAAGGCAACGACACAAGAAAACAAAAATGCCCGACTTCCGAAAACCGGAGCCGGGCCGTTTTTTACCACTGTTATGAAAATGCAAACAGCAATAAGAAAACAAAGCAAACTATCTGCGAGTATCTTCTTTTATACCTTTTATATTAACTCCCCAACCTGTCACCTTTGTCACGGATGTTTTGTACAATCCGAAGAAATAGCTGTGTTTCTCTTTGTCGAACTCCGGTTCGAGTATTATGTCAACATTAGAACTTTCCTTTGCACGATAAAGAGCCTGGGCTTCTCTCTTGCCCAATCCTCTGTAACGGTTGGAACTCTTAAGAGTCTTATTGCCGTTCTTGTTGAGCTGGATAAAGCCAAACAGAGTCTTTGTCTCTACTGTTCCCTCTACCTTTTTGGCATTTGCATAGTCCAGGTCAGCTGCGACATAAGTGGCGATGACATTATCACCCACACCCATAACCGGAGCTGTCTTCTGGTAAGACGCACAACTTGTGAACATCAATGTAGTTACAGACAATGCTGCGACAACTTTAGTAAATTTTCTCATTTTCTTTCTTTTAATATGAGTTCTGTCAATCAATAACCATTACGATACAAGCAGCTGAACTCGTTATCTGCCCGACCGTCATTTTTTAACCTTTTATGACACAAAGTTACACAAATACACAAAGGCCGACAACCGCGAAAATCAAGGATAGAGCCCAAACAAAACATATCGTGGTCCAGACGGTAAAAAACAGTAATCACATGGTAAATAATTTTTCGCGACATACACCGGTCAGTCAGTATTTGCATCATGTCATGGCTGGAAGACCGACTGTATATCCTCACAAACCCGCATGCAGTGCGGACAAGAAACACGTATGGGCACAACGGTCACGGACTGACAGCAAACGACAGAAACGCTTCATAACAAAAACAAAATCCGGTGCATACATTGAAATGCACCGGATACCATGATAATATTGTACAAAACAGCTTTAAGGTATCTTATACAGAACACATGTTCAGCACATGACGGTTCTGTCATAAGTCAATCATGTCAGTATGATCCTGTTCCATGGCACAAGTCGCACGTGACGTGCTGATGGCCCGTTCCAACTTCCCGGTTGCATGTGGCGCACCACTTGTGCTGACCGGCACTGTAGAATTCCTTTATCTTACGGCCTGTTCCGCCGCACAGACGGCACACGGTCTTGGTCTGCGTGGTAGTGGTTCCTCCTGTACTCGGAGCTGTATAAAAACCTCCACCGGAGAAACCTGAGACAGAACCGCTACTTTCCACCGGCTGCGAAGGATTATGCAACTTATACTGTGTGTATGCGTTGCTGTACCATTCGTCCAGTTGTGCCTTGACACCATAGTTGAGATAAACCTTCCGGAGTATCTTGTCGTTGGTGGCATTCACAATCTTTCTTGCCTCTGAATAATGAGAGACGGCATCGCCATATTTGCCTTCATTGAAACTGCTGTGGCCGGCATTGATAAAAGCAAAGAAGTTTTTCATGTCAGCCGACTGCATGTTGGGATTCTTGAGAACGGCGCTCACAGTGAGTCCTTCGCCTAAGGAACCAAGAATGTCACCAAGACTCTGCGCACTCGCTCCGACGCTGCAAAGACAGCACATCGCCGAGAACAGAATACACTTTAATGTTTTCATAAAATCTGATTTTGTGGTTTGTTTATTTTATTATTGATTGTTTTTCCATATATGCTGTGGTGACCGAAGTACATTCGGGTGAACCCGCAGCGACACATAAAACAAAACGTTTGTCTTGTGCAAAGTTACACAAAGCGCGGCATGTCCGCAACCGGCCTAAAGGCGCAGAATTACCGGAGCGGCAACAGACCGGTTCAAACGGTGGAAAATCGTGCCCATACGGTATATATTTCATCGGGACACGACACGTATGAGATGATTACAAAAAAAGAATGTCCGAATTTCGCCACGGCTCATATATATATATTTATTTTCCCATAGTTGTAACAAGCCGACAACGATATCAGACATTCTATATCAGGAAAGCCTAATCCTATAATACCAACATGAGGCTAAACTCTCTGTATGTATATATATATTTAATGCGAATCAATGCGACGGACACTCCATCGCCTGCATAGTACGGTCTCATCGAAGACGCGGAAAGCGCGCCATCATTATATGCACAAAAGTAGGAAAACATCATAAAAGATGCAACCACCATGGCAGCACGCATGCACCATACGTGCAGTGAGCGTGCCTAAACGGTAGAAAAACATGTTTATGTGGTAGTTAATATACATCAACATGTCGTTTTACGGCAATGCTGTAAGAATGCGACATGCTGCAGACGCGGATTTGCATGAACTTGCATAAACCGATATGAGAAAATGAATAAACATCCATAGCAAATCACAAATTCATAAATATGCAGTCTCACCAACCAGTCAAGATAAAAAGAAAGAATCCAGACACCTGACCACAGGACAGACGCCCGGGAGCAGTCCATGTCTCTCTCAAAAAGAAACGTCCGACGGACATGCAGCCCGACGGACGTAAGCCAAACAGTGTATTTATAGCCGGGAGACGGCGCACAAGGCGTTTTCGCGCAAGGCCGTCAGCCGTATTATTCTTTCCCAATGCCGCACGACAGACTCACAACAGTCTGAGCGCCTCTCTTATCTCCGAATAGTGACGACGACTGGCCATTATCTCAACATTGTTGAACGGCGGGAAAAGCACGCAACGTAGCGTGGTGTACTCTACCGAAGCCAGATAGTCGATGTTGAGAATGCAGCTGGCACTCACCTTCACAAAGGTACTGCTCATGGCGAGTATGTCCTTGGCCTTGGTGGTGCGGCGCAGGCGGTGCTCCTCCATACTGGTGAGCGTTATCACCCAACAGCGGCTGTCATCGTAGTGGAAATAGAGTATCTCCTGACGCCGGAGCAGCATCAGACGGTCCACGGTCTGCACCGCGAATCTGTCACCGGAGCCAGCAGTGGCGGTCTGTGAAGCCGAAACCGAAATGCCGCTGCGACTGTCAGTCCTCACACGATCGATGACAGTCTGCAACTCTTCGGGTGTGTAGGGCTTGAGCAGATAGTCGAACGCCGAGGCGCGCAACGCGTCGATGAGATATTTGTCATATGCTGTGTAGAACACAACATGCGTGTTTGGTCCGATGAGCGGTTTCATCTCCTTCATAAAGTCTATGCCGCTGATGCCGGGCATCTCCACATCCATGAAAAGTATATCGGGCTGATGGCGCATTATACTGCGGCGTGCCTTCTGCACGTTGGTCTGCGTATCGGCCACGACTATATCATCGTAAGTCTGCAGATCGTTCTCCAAAGCACTTATCGCGCCGGGTTCGTCGTCCACTATGACGGCTGACATTATCTTGGTATTCATCTGATTTGTGTGTTTTATAGGTTGAACTGATAGCGGTAAGGTACGTAAATGGTGACAAGAGTGCCTCTCTCCCCTGTCGCTGAAAGATTGCTGATGTCGAACCGCATTTTTTCCACATTTCTGGCATTGAGCATCTCCACCGTACGGAAAATCATCTTCAGACCATTGCCTGTACCGCGTTCCGAATTATTGTATGCACCGGGATTATAGCCGTTGCCATTGTCGCGTATACTTACAAACACGCCCTTGCCGTTGTCGTCGACGGTCACCACAATTTCTCCAGTGTCTTCCATACCATCGAAGGCATACTTCAAGGCATTCTCCACAGGAATCTGTATGCACATTGACGGCACCAAAACCTGAACGTCAACACCCTCATCCACATGCCACTCCACACGCGGTGTGTCGGGATTTGTCTCCTCCCGCAGAGCCACAAAGTCCTTCACGAGTTCCATCTCCTCCTCCAGTGTCACAGCCACCTTGTCCGAAGCAAGCAGATTGGAGCGCAACACTTTAATAAAAAGACGCAGCTTCTGCGACAGATCATCATACTGTCTGAAAGCCGGCATGATGGCGTTGAGCACGTTCAGAGTGTAGTGTGGCGATATGCGGTTCTTCACATTATCCATACGCAGTTTCGTCACCAGAGCGAGCTGACGGGCATACACCCGCTCGTTCTTGCGGCGTACATACACGAACACAAGCACCGCACCGAGCACAACAATGAGCAGCAGGCCCACGGTGAAGACAATGGTGGTGCGCTGTTCGGACAGTTGAACGTTCTTTCCCGCTATGAGTATATCACGCTTGAGCAGCGTTGTGTCCTGACGATAGCGGAAATCTATCTCAGCGATACTCTTCAGATGGCGTTCGTTTCTTATGGAGTCGTTGTATTTGTCCACCATCTCCTTGTAGCGGAAGGCACGGCGATAGTCCTCCTGACGCAGATAATACTCCATCAGGCGCTTGTTGTGCAGATACATGTACGACGGTCCTATGCGTCTGGCATCATACGGTTGTGACAGATACTTCCCCGCCTTTGCATACTGATGACGGTTGAGCGCAAGCGCTGCCTGCAGACTGTTAAGATAGAACACCACTTCGTCGTTGGCCGTAGAATCGGCATATACATACGAGCAGGCACGGTCTAGATACACTCCGGCAGAGTCGAGCTGGCCGAGAAGTGTATATATCTCACCCAGGTTGGCCTCGGTTATGACGTTGAACGAAGGCTGGTTGAACTGTCTCACTATGGAATACGCCTTCTTGAAACATTCCAGAGCCTCGGCATAACGTTCCTCGAAATAATAGCAGTTTCCCTTGGAATTATAGAAATAATAACGCTCATATTCGAGTTTGGGCTCAGGATTATGTTCGGCCATGTCGAAATAATAGTGTGCCTGCGTGAAGTTATGCAGATCGGCATATACCAACGCCAGACCTACATATATACTGTATTTCACACGCCGCGAACCCAGAGAGTCGGCCACCCACAAAGCCTTACGGTAGTATCTAGCAGAATTGGCCTGGTCGCCTGTCTGGCGATACTGGTCGGCAAGGTTTATGCAGATATTCTCAAGCTCGCGCCTGTCGGATGTGCGGTAGAGCGCATCGTAGGCATGATGAAGGCATGCCATGGCCGAATCACGCTGGTTCATTCCCTGCAGCATTGCATATCGGTGGTTCCAGCATACGGCCTCAAGAGCCTCAGCGTCTTCGTGAGCACGCGCATAGGCCAGCACTCTCTCGTTGGTGCGCATGGCATAGTCCGTGTTTCCCTGCAGGAACCGGCAGTAAGCCTCGAACAACTCAAGGCGGTAGAAGGCCATGCTGTCCGTCAGTCCTTTCTGTACTTGGCTGAAACGTTTTTCCATAAGATCAGGGAACGTATAAATCGAGTCGTAGCGGCTTATCAGAAAAGAATCCACCATATCCCGCTCCTGCAGGTTGCCCTCATTATGCGATGTGCATGAAAAAAATCCTAATAGTACGATACTTAATAACCAAAATGTCTTTCTCATTTCCATTTACTTCAATCTGTAAGGAAGCCACAGCATGCGTCCGTAACGCTCCTTGTAGTGTCTCGCGACTCCCGGTTTTGTTAAAAGGCCTAGCAAAGATACAAAAAAAACAAATACCATATATTCTGTCCGACATACAAAACATGAAATTTATATGAATGAAAAACATGGCGACAGGTCATACATCCTTATTATATATAAGGTGTGTAACGCTATGCGTAGGCACGTGCGGCACATAGTGCTCCGCATTCAGTCATCACAGAATAAATGTTCCGCCACATCACTGTGGGTATACCTCCATCCCCAGATATACACAAAAAGACTTATCCCGGCGCACCATGTTGGGCAGTTCCCGGGATAAGTCTTTTCGTTCTCCGACACTCTGCGGCCGGATATCTAATTATGGCATTTGTCAGAATTCGCTGCTTTCCGGACGCAGTTTACGCACGGTCTCGGCTGCACGCCACATCTCTTTTTCGCGCATTGCCTTGAGTTCGGCATTGAGTTTCTCGCGATAATCTGGCTGTGAATTGCTGTCAATGGATATCTGTGCTTCCTGTCCTGTTTTCACAGAGAGGTAGAGCCACTGCATCACGGGCTTGATAGCGTCGCGGAAACGCGGTGCCCAGTCGAGTGCACCACGCTGTGCTGTGGTTGAGCAGTTGGCATACATCCAGTCCATTCCCTTGGCAGCGAACAGCGGCATAAGGCTCTGTGTGAGTTCTTCCACGGTCTCGTTGAACGCTTCTGACGGTGAGTGACCGTTCTCACGGAGCACTTCATACTGTGCCTCCAACAGTCCTTCGATGGCTCCCATGAGTGAACCACGCTCGCCAGTAAGATCGCTCGTAGCCTCACGCTGGAAGGTTGTCTTAAACAGATAACCCGCACCTATACCGATACCGAAAGCGATTGCTTTCTCCTCAGCCTTGCCCGACGCATCCTGATATACGGCATACGAGCAGTTCAGACCGCGTCCCTCGAGGAACATGCTGCGCAACGATGTACCCGAACCCTTCGGTGCAACCATCATCACGTCAACATCCTCAGGCGGCACAACGCCCGTACGGTCGTTCCAAGTGATGGCAAAGCCGTGTGAATAATAAAGTGTCTTGCCTGCCTTGAGGTAAGGTTTCACCTTCGGCCAGACGGCAATCTGTCCTGCGTCAGACAGGAGCATGCATATTATAGTGCCTTTGTCGGCAGCCTCTTCTACAGAAAACAATGTCTTGCCGGGAACCCATCCGTCTTCCACGGCCTTGTCGTACGTCTTGCCCTGACGCTGTCCCACAATCACATTAAAGCCGTTGTCGCGCAGGTTGCAGGCCTGTCCGGGTCCCTGAATACCATAGCCCAGAACCGCTATGGTCTCGTTCTTGAGCACTTCGCGTGCCTTTTCCAATGAAAACTCTTTACTGGTGACTACTGTTTCCAACACGCCACCGAAATTCATTTCTGCCATATTTTTAATTTGTTTTTATGCAACCCGAAGGCCACGGTTTGTTATATTATTTCAATAAATCAGCGGGCAAATATAGCAATTTAATAGCTATCAGCCAAATTTTCTTTCACTTTTTCACAAATTTAATCTTACAGCGACAAGCCTCAACATCCTTTTCCGCACCGGCAGACAGCTTGGCCACGCGCACGCAATACTCATCGTCGCCGGTCTGTTCGACGTAAAGATTCAGACGGTCGCCAATATAAGCCTCGGCCACATATGCGATGTCGATGCGGCGTATGTCGTTGTGTCGGTACCACTCGATGTCCCAAAGATCGAGAATATGCTCAATGTATTTCACACTGTTGATGTGTCCGTTCACGTCGACATCGCTATAACGTGTGTCAATGCTGCGTACCAGTCGGGCTCCGTCGCCCATCTTCACACGCGACGGCGGCTCTATGGGGCACGGTGTGTCAGTGTCCACATACTCCATTATCAGTCCGTCGCGCACGGCCATAATGTCCACAGGCTGGCGTGTCACGGTGTCTATCATCGCCCAGATACTACGTCCGTATCCGCAACGGCGGCCGCTGCTGTCGGTGACAGCATAGTTGCGGCTTGTAAAATAGCGCTTCACGCTCTCCACCCAAGTGCCAACACTGATAGTGTCGTAAGCCTCGGGCATGGTCTCCATCTCTATTACAAGGCGCGAAAGCACCCATGTGCGGTGTATCGGATTAAGATAATTCATGCCGTAGCCGCGCTCGTTGGAGTGGAAATCAGCCGCGTTTAGCAGGTTGTTTCCCAGATGTCCCATGAACAGACGGTGCGAGAAATCGCAGTGAAAAGGCTCTACCAGAAAATCGTAGACGCCTACTTTACTCTTCAGTTCCATAATCGTCACTATATTTCTGCCGGTGAAGATAATCGGCCACCGGCTCGTCAAAACTTCTTGTTACGGCTATACGGCCCGAGCGGCTGTACTGCAACAGACATCCGAACTTGCTCAGACAGTAGTACAGGTCAGTAACGTCCTCGGTCAGTCCGGCATACTGCACTGTGCTGTACGTAGGATTCACCTCCATCATACGTGCGTCGTGGCGGCGTATGGTGCGCGATATTTCAGGATTCTCGAGCAGTTTCGGTGTCGATATCTTGTAAAGTCCCACTTCGTGTATGAACAGTTCCTCGTCGCGATAATAGTCGGCCTTCACCACGTCAATCTTCTTCTCAATAAGCTTTGTTATCTTCTGTATCTGATTTTCGTCGCTCCATGCCGTTATGGTATATTTGTGTATGCCGCGTTTGCTCGATGCCGACACGTTCAGACTTTCTATGTTTATCTGGCAACGGGTGAACACAGAGGTTATCTGGTTCAGTATGCCGGCAAGGTTTTCCGAGTAAACGAGCAATGTATATAAGTTCTTCTCCATGTCCTTACTGTTGATTGTTATTTTATTTCAAGAAGCATCTCGTCCACGCTGCAGCCCGGAGGCGTCATCGGCAGGACGTTGTCTTCCTCTCTCACGGCGCACTCGAGCACATACGGTCCGGGCGTTGCGAGCATTCGGGCAACGGCTTCGTGCAGTGTCTCGCGCCCGGTCACGGCTTCGTAAGGAATGTTGTAGGCGCGGCATACGAGTTCGTACGACGGATTGAGCATGTGGGTGAAGGAATAGCGTTTGTCGAAAAACATATACTGCCACTGGCGTACATTGCCCAGATAATTGTTGTTGAGCAGTATAATCTTTACGGGGGCTTGCTGCTCCATTATGGTTCCGAGTTCCTGTATACTCATCTGGAATCCGCCGTCGCCGGTGAAAAGACACACCGTGCGTTGTGGCGCTCCGAACGTAGCTCCAACCGCTGCCGGCAGACCGAAGCCCATTGTTCCGAGGCCGCCGCTGGTAACGACACTACGTTTGTTGTTGTATTTGAAGTAGCGGCAGGAGAACATCTGGTTCTGTCCCACATCGCTCACGAGCACCGCATCGCCCTTAGTGGCCTCGGCCACAGCATTGACCACCTCGCCCATGAGCAGCGGACCGTCCTGTGGATGTATGGCTGGCTGTATGACACGTGCGTCTTCCTCGTCGCGCAACGGGCCGAAACTGTCTATCCATTCGCGGTGGCTCTTTTTGTCGAGCAGGCGTGTCACGGCAGGCAGCGACATCTTGCAGTCGCCCAGAACGGCCACGTCGGTCTTCACGTTCTTGTCTATCTCGGCGTTGTCGATGTCAAAGTGGATTATCTTCGCCTGCTTGGCATAAGTGTCAAGACGACCTGTCACACGGTCGCTGAATCTCATACCGATGGCTATCAGCACGTCACACTGCTGCTCTTTCACGTTGGGCGCATAGCTGCCGTGCATACCGAGCATGCCCATATTGAGCGGATGGCCCGACGGCAGAGCCGAAAGACCGAGCAATGTGCGTGCCGCCGGTATATCGGCTTTCTCAAGAAACTCTATCAGTTCGTTGTGCGCGCCTCCCAATTCAACGCCCTGTCCCACGAGGGCGAGCGGACGTTTGGCCGAGTTGATGAGTGCGGCGGCACGCGCCACAGCATCATCGTCGAGCTTGGGGTAAGGTTCGTAACTGCGCACGGAAGTCACTTTTACAGGCTTCCACTCGGTTGTCGCCACCTGCGCATTTTTTGGAAAGTCGAGCACAACAGGTCCCGGACGGCCCGAACGGGCTATGTAGAATGCCTGACTGACGGCCCATGCGATGTCCTCCGAACGGCGTATCTGGTAACTCCATTTTGAAATTGGCTGGGCGATACCCACGAGATCGACTTCCTGAAAAGCATCTGTACCGAGCGCGCTGACACCCACCTGACCGGCTATCACCACTATCGGAGTAGAGTCCATCATGGCATCGGCCACGCCGGTGAGCGTATTTGTGGCTCCCGGACCGCTCGTGACAAGACACACTCCCACCTCACCGCTCACACGCGCATAGCCTTCGGCGGCATGGGCAGCACCCTGTTCGTGGCGCACCAGCACGTGGTTGAAAGCATGTTTGTCACCTACCGTATAATCGTAAAGAGCATCAAAAACCGGCATTATGGCTCCACCCGGATAGCCGAAGATGGTCTTCACCCCTTCGTTCTGCAGCGAGCGCATGAGTGCCTCAGCTCCTGTTATAATTTCCTTCGACATTTATAATATGTTTTGTAAAACCATGCAGCAGGAAGAAACCTTGTATGTCTGCCGTCGGCTTTATGTTTTTAATCAATTATTCTCACTCCTCCCTTGTCGGCAGAACTTACGCTTCGTGCGTAGGCTTTCAGTGCCTTGCTCACCTCGCGCACTCGTCTGACAGGACGTTGTCCACGTGCCTGCAGTTCCTCGTCGCTCAGACGGACACTTATAGTGCGTGCCGGGATGTCAATATCAATAATGTCGCCGTCGACAATCTTACCAATATTGCCGCCCGCGGCAGCCTCCGGCGATATGTGACCTATGCTCAGTCCGCTCGTTCCTCCGGAGAAACGGCCGTCGGTGATGAGCGCGCATTCCTTGCCGAGATGCATACTCTTGATGTACGACGTTGGGTAAAGCATCTCCTGCATGCCCGGTCCGCCCTTCGGTCCTTCGTGGGTGATGACCACGCAGTCGCCGCTTTTCACACGTCCGCCCAGTATGGCGTCACAAGCCTCCTCCTGCGAGTCGAACACACGGGCCGGTCCGCTGAACTTCCATATCGACGGATCCACGCCGGCCGTCTTCACCACACAACCGTCCTGGGCTATGTTGCCGAAGAGCACAGCCAGACCGCCGTCCTTGGTATAGGCGTGCTCCAGACTTCTTATGCAGCCGGTGGCGCGGTCGGTGTCGAGTGTCTCCCACTCACAGTCCTGGCTGCCCATGACGGTGGAAAACCTTTGTCCGGGCGCACTGCTATAGATACGCAACGCCTCGGCGTCGGCATAGTCGCACGTTATGTCGTATTTGGCCATTGCCTCAGAAAGCGTCATTCCGTCAACACGCTTAACGGTTCCGTCCACCAGCCCGCCCTTGCTCAGCTCGTTCATTATGCCGAGTATGCCTCCGGCACGGTTGCATTCCTGCACGCTGTACTTCTGTGTGTTGGGCGCGAGCTTGCACAGACACGGCACTTTACGGCTCAGACGGTCGATGTCCTTCATGCTGAAGTCCACGCCGCCCTCGTTTGCCACGGCCAGCAGATGGAGCACAGTGTTGGTGCTTCCGCCCATGGCTATGTCGAGCGTCATGGCATTGAGGAACGCCGTGCGCGTGGCGATGTTGCGCGGCAACACGCTTTCGTCGCCGTCCTCATAGTAGGCCAGCGCGTTCTTTACTATCTGTCGTGCCGCGTCGCGGAACAGTCTGATGCGGTTGGCATGCGTCGCAAGTATCGTGCCGTTGCCCGGCAGCGACAGTCCGATAGCCTCCGTGAGCGAATTCATGGAGTTGGCTGTGAACATGCCCGAGCAGCTTCCGCATCCCGGACACGCGCATCCTTCAATCTGACGCATCTCCTCGTCGCTCACCGAAGGGTCGGCTCCCTTCACCATTGCCGTAATGAGGTCGGCATTCTCGCCGCGCCACCGTCCGGCCTCCATCGGCCCACCCGAGCAGAACACGGTCGGTATGTTGAGCCTCATGGCAGCCATGAGCATGCCCGGAGTCACCTTGTCGCAGTTGGATATGCATATCATGGCGTCGGCCTTATGAGCGTTCACCATATACTCCACCGAGTCGGCGATGATGTCGCGCGACGGAAGTGAATAAAGCATGCCGTCGTGTCCCATGGCGATTCCGTCGTCAATGGCAATCGTGTTGAACTCGGCGGCATAGCACCCCATGCTTTCTATTTCTTTCTTTACTATCTGTCCGATTTCGTGCAGATGCGTATGTCCCGGCACAAACTGCGTGAACGAATTCACAACTGCTATTATAGGTTTGCCGAACTGTTCCTGCTTCATGCCCGTGGCCACCCACAGAGCCCTTGCTCCGGCCATGCGGCGGCCTTCGGTACATACCGCACTTCTCAACTTGTGTTTCATCTCTGTTCTCCCTTTCAGTTCCAATCCGCACTACAGTTCATCTCCGTATGCGGTGGAACGCTAACCATATAAAAATAACAAACACCGCCATGCGCGTCGCCTCATGCGACACATAAGCCTACGACGGCTTTTCAGACGGTCTGCATGCAAAGGTAGTCAGTTTTTGTGTAAAGAACAAACAAACCGTCATTATTTATTCGATAAAAATATCAATTTAACAACAAAACAATAATAAATATTGCAATTCAAAAGAAAATACCGCACATTTTGAGGCGTTTTGTGCAATATTCGGTCTGACATATTACGGCAACCGGCCTGTCGTCACGACGCAAACAGAAAGCAAAGACTGCCCGCAGAGCACGACACGGGAACATCCTCAAGACCACACCAATAAGCATAATCGTACGCGATTCTGCAAAAATAATACAGTCCATATAAAAGCATTACGACTAACTTTGCATACAGAATAAACCTAAAAACAAAAACACAATGATAAGAGACAGATTTTTTATTGTCATTGCCATATTGTTTCTGATGACATGGCAATGCCGCACCTCTGCCCAGATTAAGGGCAACGAAATCACGGTGATGGTGTCGCCCGACCACGACGACTGGAACTACGGGCTCGGAGATAAATGCGAATTCACCGTGTCGGTGTACAAGGCGCAGAACCTCTTGCGCGATGTCGTGATCGACTATGAGCTCGGACCGGTGATGTATGCCGACGTGAAGAAGGAGAACGTAAGGCTGAAGGACGGCACATGCCGGCTGACCGGACGCATGGACAAGCCCGGATACTATCGCTGCAAGGTGCGTGCCCACTCCGGGGGACGCACATACGAGGGACTCGCCACGGTGGCTTTCGCGCCGGAGAAGATAGAAGCGGCGGCTCAGATGCCGGCCGACTTTAAGGCATACTGGGAACGCAACATAAGTCAGGCGCGCCAGACTCCGCTCGACAGCCGCATGCATCTGCTGCCCGAACGCTGCACCGACAAGGTGAACGTGTATGAGGTGAGCTTCCAGAACGAACAATACGGCTCGCGCATCTACGGCATACTCTGCATGCCTAAGGCCGAAGGACAATATCCGGCTCTGCTGCGTGTGCCGGGAGCAGGCGTGCGTCCTTACTCGGGCGACACCTATACGGCATCCAAAGGAGCCATAACTCTGGAGATAGGCATACACGGCATACCGGTGACGATGAGCCAGGACGTGTACGACCGGCTTGCCGACGGCGCGCTGCGCGAGTACTACCGCTTCAACACCGACAACCCCACATCGTTCTACTATCGTCGCGTGGTGCTCGGCGTGATACGTGCCATCGACTTCATCGACCAGCTGCCGCAATACAACCACAAGGCTCTCGGAGTGACAGGTTCGAGCCAGGGCGGCGCACTTTCGATAATGGCAGCCGGACTGGACAGCCGCGTGACGTGCTATGCAGCCGTACATCCAGCACTGTGCGACCACGAGGCGTTTCTCAAAGGCAGGGCTGGCGGATGGCCGCATTATTACTATTACGACACGAAACCGTCTGACAAGACCATTGAGAACATACGCCACTACGACGTGGTGAACTTCGCACGTTGCATCACGGTGCCCGGATGGTTCAGCTGGGGATACAACGACGAGGTGTGTCCGCCTACTTCAATGCAGGCCGCTTACAACTCGGTGAAGGCACCGAAGGAATTCAAGCCTTACCTGCAGACAGGACATTACTGGTATCAGGAACAATGGGACGAATGGTGTGAATGGCTTTGGAATAAACTCGGAATATATGAATAAACGTACAATCATTATGACAGCAACCTCAGCAATGGCTGCCGTGGTCATGGCGCAGACGCCCGTTAAGCCCGCCATACCGCAGGACAAGGAAATAGAACGCAAGGTGGAGCAGACGCTCGCCGGCATGACTCTCGACGAGAAAATAGGTCAGATGTGCGAGATAACGGTCGATGTGGTGACCGACTGGAACTCACCCGATGACTTCAGACTGAGCCGCGAGAAGCTCGACACCATCATCCGTCAGTACAAGGTGGGCTCCATTCTGAACGTTCCGCTCAGCGTGGCGCAGACCAAGGAGAAATGGGCGGAGTCGATAGCCGAGATTCAGAAGGTTTCGATAGAAGCCATAGGCATACCGTGTGTTTATGGTGTCGACCAGATACACGGCACCACCTACACACTCGGCGGCACACTCTTCCCGCAACCGATAAACCAGGCGGCGAGCTTCAACCGCGACATGCCCTACCGCGTTTCACAAGTGTGTGCCTACGAGTCGCGCGCATGCGACATACCGTGGATATACGCTCCGGTGATGGACCTCGGGCGCAATCCGGTGTGGCCACGCGCATGGGAGTCGTTCGGTGAGGACTGCTACGTCAACGCCGTGATGGGAAGCCGGGCGGTAAAAGGATTCCAGGGCGACGACCCCAACCACATAGGACCTGAGAACGTGGCTGCCTGCATGAAGCACTTCATGGCCTACGGTGTGCCCGTGACAGGCCGCGACCGCACTCCGTCGGCCGTGGGCGAGAGGGAGATGCGCGAGAAATATTTCATGCCTTTCCTCCATGCGGCGCGTGCCGGAGCACTTACGCTCATGCCCAACTCGTCCATCAACATGGGCATTCCGTTCCATGCCAACAAGACTCTGCTCACCGACTGGCTGAAGGAGGGCCTCAACTGGGACGGCATGATTGTGACCGACTGGGCCGACATCAACAATCTGTGCGTACGCGACCACATAGCCGCCACTAAGAAGGACGCCATACGCATAGCCATAAACGCCGGCATCGACATGTCGATGGTGCCCTATGACGTCAGCTTCTGCGACGATCTGAAGGCGCTTGTGAACGAAGGCAAGGTGAGCATGAGCCGCATAGACGACGCCGTGCGCCGCATACTCCGACTGAAATACCGTCTTAATCTTTTCAATCGTCCCGACACCCGGCCGGCCGACTATCCAGACTTCGGCTGCAAGGAGTGGGCCGACGAGGCGCGCACATTCGCCACTGAGTCGCAGGTGCTGCTGAAGAACGACGACAACACGCTGCCTCTGCGCGAGGGAACAAGAATACTCCTCACCGGCCCTAACGCCAATTCCATGCGCTGCCTCAACGGCGGATGGTCATACTCGTGGCAGGGCGACAAGGCCGACGAGTGCGCAGCGCAATACAACACCATATACGAAGCCATGTGCAACCGCTTCGGAAGCGACAACGTGAAGCTCGTGGAGGGCGTGAGCTACAAGAAAGGCGGAAAGATAGACGAGATGGGAACGACAGACATAGAGGCTGCCGTGAACGCCGCAAGCGATGCCGACGTAATCGTGGCATGCATAGGCGAGACATCGTATGCCGAGACTCCGGGCAACATATCCGACCTCTGGCTGCCCGACACACAGCGCAGTCTGGTGAAAGCTCTCGCCGCAACGGGCAAGCCCGTAGTGCTCATACTCAACGAGGGACGCCCACGCATCATAAGCGACATTGTGCCGCTGGCAAAGGCGGTGATAGACATCATGCTGCCGGGCAACTACGGTGGCGACGCCCTCGCCTCGCTGATAGCAGGCAACAGCAACTTCTCGGCCAAGCTGCCTTTCACCTATCCGAGTCATCCTAACTCGCTGACCACCTACGACCACAAGCCGTGTGAGAACATGGGACAGATGGACGGCAACTACAACTACGAAGCCGTGATAGACGTGCAGTGGCCCTTCGGCGCAGGCATGAGCTACACAACGTTCGCCTACGACAACCTGCGTGCCGACAAGACCGACTTCGGTGCCGGTGACACTCTGACGTTCAGCATCGACATCACCAACACCGGCGACCGCGACGGAAAGGAACCCGTGCTGCTCTACTCGTCGGACGTGGTGGCAAGTCTGTCGCCCGACAACAAACGGTTGCGCCAGTTTGACAAGGTGGAACTGAAGGCGGGCGAGCGCCGCACGGTGAAGATGAGCATCAAGGCTTCGGACCTTGCGTTTGTAGGAGCCGACGGCCGATGGACTCTTGAGGAAGGCGACTTCGTCATGACCTGCGGCGGACAGAATCTCACCATACACTGCAACGAGACAAAGACATGGGACACACCCAACATATAAAACCAGAAATCATGCACAGAACATCATTGATGGCCGCACTGGTCATAGCCCTCATGCCGCACAGCGGAGCCTATGCGAAAATAAAAACCGCACCGCTCATAGCGCCGGGCATGGTGATACAGCAGAACAGCGACGTGCACCTGAGCGGAACGACAACGCGCAAAGGTGCAACGATAAAGATAAAAGCGTCGTGGGACAGACGCACACTGAAATGCAAGGCCGACGACGACGGACGCTGGACCGTAACCATACGCACCCCGCAGGCCGATCACAAGCCACACACGCTGACACTCGACGACGGCGAGCCTCTGACCATTGACGACGTGCTCGTGGGCGAGGTGTGGCTCGCGTCGGGACAGAGCAACATGGAGATGCCGCTGCGGGGATTCGACAACTGCCCCGTGGAGAACAGCACCGAGACAATACTCCGGGCAGGCGAGAACCACGACGTGCGCCTCTTCACCGTACCCAAGACACAGAGCTGGCAGCCTGCCGACTCGTGCGACGGACGGTGGATGAGGTCTGAACCGCGGAACGCCGCCGAGTTCAGTGCCACGGCCTACCACTTCGCCACGACGCTGAGTCGTGCGCTCGACGTGCCTGTGGGTGTGGTGGTGTGCGCCTACGGCGGCTCGAGAGTGGAGAGCTGGATGAAGCGCAGTCTGCTCGAGGACTTCCCTGACATAAGTCTCAAGCGCGAGGATGTGGAAAAGGAACAGGAGTGGTCGCGCCCCTTGCTCATGTACAACGCCATGTTCCACCCCGTGACGTCCTACACATACAAAGGCATTATCTGGTATCAGGGTGAGTCGAACACCGGCAGCTACCGGACATACGCCGACCGTCTGGCACTCATGGTGAAGTCGTGGAGGGAGGAACTCGGCCTTGGCGACATACCGTTCTACAGCGTCGAGATAGCGCCATACGAGGGCTACGGCGGCAGCGGTCCGTTCCTTCGCGAGCAGCAGCACCGCTCGACCGGACTCATACCAAACTCTGCCTGCATATCCACCAACGACCTTGTGGAGCCTTACGAGTGCGGACAGATTCATCCGAAAAAGAAACGTGAGGTGGGCATGCGCCTCGCCCTGACGGCACTAAACAGGTGTTACGGCCACTCGTGGCTGCCGTGCGACGGACCGCGCTACAGGGAGATGCGCACCGAAGGCAGCACCGCCATTCTTACGTTCGATCACGTGTCGGGTGGCTTCAGCCGCGACCGCGGCATCACGGGCTTCGAGGTGGCAGGCGACGACCGCGTGTTCCATCCCGCCGACGAGGTGCACATAGTGGGCAACGCGTCCATCGCCGTATCGTCGAAGAGCGTCGAACATCCCGTGGCTGTGCGCTACTGCTTCCGCGACTTCATGCCAGGCAACCTGCACGGTGCATCGGGCCTGCCCGTAGTTCCGTTCAGAACTGACAACTGGTGACCGCCTGCCGGCGGCGCCACAAGCCCCACTCCATCTGCCGCGCGACACTCGCGACTGCGCCACATGCCATGTCACACCATACGACAAAGCGCAGTCTGCGTGTCGCGCGGCATCAGTGGAGCCTCTTCCCCACTCCAAACAAAAAAGCCTTAACCGCACGGAAATGAATATTTATGCAATTTCCGACAGTAAAAAATTTTGACAAAAATTTTTCTCAAAATAGAAAACGACGACCCTAAAGCTACCCCGTCGCGGTCAGCCAAAGAGCCTTTTCCGCATCAGCTCTTTTTTCCTCATAACTGCACAAAAAACAGACGGCCTTGCAAAACGGGCTTTTTCAGCCTGTGATATGCACCATATCAGAGCCCGAAATGCACCATATCATGGCCTGATAAAGCCTATATCAGGGCCTGAAACAGGCTCTTTCGCCAATCCATAAACACATCATCGAATTGCCAGAATGCGTAAACCACTGTCTGTCAGACAGATAACGAAGCCTCTCAAAACTCGAGAATTTGCGCCCGAGGATGCTTTTGCTCGAAAATATTTAACTCTCGCGAAGTTGACGATGAATAAATATGCAACAGCAGTTCTGGATTTGCATATTTATGCAATGCACACACCTGTGCTTTACATATATTGAAACAGAAAAAATAAGTAAGATATTGAATAATTATAGATTGTGTTTCTGTTGGGTATATATCTTAAATCCTGAAATAAAGTAACAACAAGACTGCTGCGACAATAACGGGATGCGAGTATTAGCGACGGCGTGTCTTGAAGGAGAGGATGTAGAGAGTGATGGCAGTGGCAAGGAGTATCATTGCAAGTTTGAGGCAGAGCCAGGGAAAAATGAAGAGCACGCAATGGATGGCTGTGAGCCAAAGGGTGGATATGGCAATGACCTTTATGCGCAAGGGGATGGACTTATCCTCACGGAAACTTTTTATGTAGGGACCGAGGCGGGGATGATTCATCAGCCAACGGTATGCGCGTGGCGATCCGCGGAAGAACATGGCGGCGGCCAACAGAAGAAAGGGCGTGGTGGGCAGGACCGGCAAGAAAATGCCGATGACACCAAGAACCACGGACACGAAGCCGATGGATACATACAGATACTTCATGATGCAAAAATAATATGAAAGAGAGTAACGGGCAAGAGTTATGGCGTTAAAATGAGGAAGTGGATATGCCGGAGGCATGGCGGAGACGGATTGGAGTTAGATTGGAGATGAATTGGAGGTGGATTGAAGACCACCCACAGAAGGACAGAAAAGGAACAGCAGAAAATAAGGCGGCCCCAGAATGTTGTGCGGCTGGAGTGTCGCGACAAATATTCTGAGGCCGTTTATCAGAAAAGCTATGCAACAATGTGCGGGAATTTGTGTAAAGACAAAACGCAGGATGTGGGTAGTGTAAAATAAACTGTGTCACGCATTATTAACTCATCGGTCGGGGAACGGCCAGCGCCAAGGGGCAGAACCACCCGTCCCGACGGAGGATGTGCGCATCATTTATTCCAACTGTTCCATGCATCACTGTTCTCTTTGGCGCGTCCGTCACCGGCAGAGCCTTCAACACCGCCGTCAGGCAGACTGCCTCCACCCTCTGTTACGGCAGAACCGGAACCGCTCAGCAGATGTGCCGGGATGCGGAGCAGGAAAACAGTAGGGACTTCATAAAGTTTCTTCATAGATTCTATTGTGTATTGTTATTTTATCATGATTTTTCTTCCGTCCACGATGTAAACGCCAGACTCAAGTCCTTCGGCAGAAGGTCCTACGTAACGTCCACCAAGGTCATAAACACCGGCATGACGTGACTGTGAATCACTCATTGTATGTTGTATGCCGTCAGTTTCTCCTTCGTGATGTCGTATCATGGCTTTTGTATCAGCAGATGGCAATTTGACGTATGCTCTTGTGGCTTTAAGTTTGGTACCATCATTAATGGGCCTTACAAGCTGCGTACCGTCAGCATTAACAAAACGGATGGTCTGGTTTGCAGACGGATCGACAGTGAAAAGATCCGTAGAGTTGTATATTCCTGTGAAACTGTATTCGGATAAAGGTTCTGTCTGAAGAGCATGTACGACAGTAACGGGCTTTGCTTCGGAAATCAGTTTGTCTGTGAATACAGGATTGATTATTTCCGTATCCTTAATGGGGCGTACGAGATACGGCACTCCGGCCCGAGTCTGTGAAACAGACCGGAATTCAAGATTGAACGTATTATCGGCATTCATGGTAACGCCGGTGAACTTCTGGAAGTCGGCGCCCTGAAACTGTGTGGCAATATCATCGGCCGTAAGAGCGAAAGGCAGACAAAGGGTGTACCATCCGCCATCACCGACAAAGGTGCGCTGAAGCGTCACCTGGTCAACCGTCGTATTAAGATAAGAGGTTATCGCATCGCTGTTGTCGGCATCCTGAGTATCACCGTTGAGAATGAGAGAAGTTGGAAAATCTGGAATGGCAGAGCCTTTGTAAAGACAGACTTCCCCATTGTTTGGCAATGAAGATTCATAACACTTAAATATCCCACGATCTGAATTATATCCTACTTCACCAGACTTCAGGAAATCTATTACAGCTTCTCCTGTATTTGAATCAATCGTTATTTTGGTTTTGGTATAATCTGTCAAAGTCTCCTGTAAAAATAAAGCAGCATTTGATGTTGTTGTAAGATATTGGCTTCCTGTAAAGAACCTCCATGCAGAACTTGATCCTTTAAGATAAAAGAATTGTACTTTTTCGTTTACGATTACATCATCACCGGCTATTTCAACAGATACAGGAGCTATACTTACAGAAGAACTCGCCTCTGTACTCAACGCCACTCCCGCAGCCTTGTTGACAATAACCAGTACATCACCCTCTTTCAGTTCCGACGCATCACGCACGAGAGTAAACACCGTATTGTCGTCCTGCGAACGCACTGCGGTGGATAAAGCTATAAGAAAAACCATAAACAGAGTTCTGAGAATTACGGTCATAGAGTGTTATTTTTAAGGAATCCCAGTCGGCGTCAGTGAGACAGCATCAATATTATGGTGGAGCCGAGAGTCGGCGGGAATAATAATTTTGCAAATTTAGTAAAATTAACATTACAAGCCAAACATATTTCATATAAAAACAGTCCACAAGAACATAATAACGTGAGTTTGCCGAAATGTAAATGCTTTTAAACCTGATGATTAGCGTAAATTGTGCATCGTAAGAAACAAAAGAAAGGGCCATATCATCACTTAATACAAAGTTTGATACGACCCTTTTTAGCGTTATAGTTACAATCTGTAACTTTTGAAAACAGTCATTTTAGTTTTGACACAAAACTCTTTGTTTATTTTAAGATTGTACTGATATACTGAAATTATACCTCAATCAATCAGATACTCCCCACTTCATATTAGGAGTATCTCCCATTTCCAAAACCAGTTCTCCTCCTTTCAACAGTTCTGATGCAGGAAATTTAAAAGACTCCAACTTTTTGCCATTTAAGACAGCACGTTGTACATAAATATTATTTTTAGAAGCATTCTTCGCTTTTATGACAAATTTTTCACCTCTTCCATATTTCTCTCCAAGATTAATAATTATCTTCTCAAATGCAGGGCTCGCAATTTCATATTCAGGATTTACTTTACATCCACCATCTATCTGAAATAATCCAATAGATGTCATAACAGCCCATGCACTCATCTGTCCCTGATCTTCATCTCCCAGATATGCGTTAGCAACACCATATCCATAATATCTGTCTAAAATTGAACGACTCCATTTTTGAGTGTGCCAAGGATAACCTGCATAATTAAACAAATAAGAAAAATGCATAGATTGCTGATTGCCTTGCACCACCGGATGATCCCAATACTGGTCATTAGGAGCATTATATCTCCATGCCTCATCCTGATTAAATCCCCAAGTAAGTCTTTCCATAAAACGCTCTTTGCCTATCAGATTTATTAACTCAGGGACATCCTGAGGAACAAAAAAAGTAAGTTGCCATGCATTACCTTCTACATAATGCTGGTTAGCTCCACTTCTAAACGGATCAAAATCAGGAAGCCATTTACCTTGGCTATCCTTCATGTGACAATATCCTTCACTACTTATCACATTTTTCCACCAATACCCTCTTTCATTAAACGTTTTATAAAAATCCGTCTTACCTAAAGATTTTGCAAACTGTCCGACACACCAGTCATCATACGAATATTCCATTGTGTTTGAGAAACGTCCCTTGTCAAAAGGAACATATCCATGTTCCATATAAGCAACCAAATCCCTGTTACCAGCAAAGCCCTTAAATACCTTCTGCGCAGGAGTTGTCTGCATTTTTATTGACGCTTCCAGAGCCTTTTCCGCATCGAAATCTCTAATACCCATCTGGTATGCTCCTACGATTAACGGTATTTCATGTTCACCTACCATTACCGGAATATAATTCAAACCGGCAGGTCCCTTGGCCAACCAACCATTAGCATCATACATAGCAAGCTGTGATCTCACCCATTTGCCAGACCATTCCGGAATAACCAAATTCCAAAACTGATTAAGATTCCAGAAAGAATTCCAGAAAGCATCACAACCTAACATAACATCTCTTTCAGGATCAGAGACCTTTCTCACCTTACCATCGGTAGAGATCCATTCGCCATTAACATCACTCCAGATATTTCTACTACATATGGAACGATACATATTATTATAAAAACGCGCCTTTTCCAATCTATCATCAGTCTGTATAATAATGCGTCCAAGCAGTTCATTCCATGTATCCTTTTGATTTTGAACAACAGCATCAAAGTTCCATCCAAATGGCTCTATTATCTCTTTCCGTAAATTTTCCGATGCATTTTCCACACTGACCAACGAAATTCCGGAGCGGACTTGCACGACAGGATTCTCTTCAGTATCAAAAGAAAGGAACAATCCGGCTTCCTTACATGATTCAGCTACCAATTCATCTGTCGAATATACTATTTCATCATTTTTCCAAATCCCCATACCCGCAACAGGCTGATCAAACTCCAAAACAAAATTCAAAGTGTAATTCTGTTCCGCATCATTACTCCATACATTAGGAGAATATTGCCTGCACGTTCCTTCAATCCGATAATCACTGACTTTCTTCACACTAATATTATGCAAAGAAAAGTCATATTCCGTTTGTGGATGCAACTCTACAAGTATCCGATTATCTTTTCTGTCAGCCGGGAATGTAAATCTTTCAAAGCCACATCGCGTTGTTGCCGTTATTTCCGCTTTTATTTTATAATCAGACAAATCCACGCTATATAAACCGATACCAGCTTTTTCCGAGCGTTTATCAATTCTGGAACGATATCCTTCATCCGGTTTCTGTTCATCACCTACTTTCACTTTAAGATCACCATTAGCAGGCATAATGCCCAGTCCTCCCAATGTCCATTCATGGATATGACTAAAGCAACCTATATTCTCAAAAGAAGGCTGATATCCCGCCTGCCATCCCATATTCTGATTATCAGGACTCATCTTAACCATACTGAAAGGCATCCACGGGCCTGGTGCTATCATCCATCGGGAATGAGCCGTACCAATACGGGTATCCACATAGTCAGACAACTCCTGTTTTCTCTGAGGAGCACGTTCCACTGTACCTGCAAATATCTGCTGTCCATTTAAAAGTATGCGATATTTACCGGATATTTTTTCATCAACTGCCGGCATTGGTGCTTCCAGTTGATAACGCCCTTTCTCGATATACTTTTTCAATATAACCTTCCCATCCAGCTCCACTTCCAACAGAGGAGTTCCCGTAAGATGCTCCATATCGACAATGAGAGGCTGGACAAACCGATTGCCTTGAGCCAACTCATAGTCAGCCGGATATACATCGCGGATAAAAACATCTTTTACAGAAGACAATCTTGTATCTTCAGGTCCTTCCAGTCTTATGTTATCAAAAAGAATCCACGAACCCTCCAACACCGTAATCTTTACACTATTACCACCCCTTTTAAGGTAAGACGATTTGACAGGAACCTCTATACAATAAGGCGTTGCCTTGTCATAATTGCCATATAGAGCCCCACTCTCCTGTACTTTCTCCGTTTGTGAAGGTTTTCTTTGAGAAGCCACATCATATCCCGGCGCAGACAACTGAACCTTATAATCAAGATTATTAACTGAAACCTTTACAAGAGGCAAAAATTCTTTTGCGAAATCAGCAAGATTCACAACAAGTTTATAATCACCCGATTCCGGTTTATCAGCTACATCGAACAGAAGATTTACTTCATGAGTTCTCCATCCTGAAGTAGGCCATGTGCCTCCCCAAGTATCAACAGGACCCGGTAATATATAAGGAAAGTCTTTATTTATAGAAGACTTACCAATAACAAAGAACTTATCCTCATATCCAAAATCCTTTGACAAAAAATCTTTGAATTTATCAGGAGCCAACGCAAACTCATCAGCCCTTCCATCTAAATTACCTATGTTCCAGACAGTATCAGAAGAATATACATCAGTTACTACTGCAAGACATAAGGCTAATGCCACTTTTTTTATCATAACCACAAATTATAATTATCAATGCGAGTTCTACGAATTGTAAATGACTGTAAACAGATGATTAGCGAAAACCATTCACGAGAATACTGCAAAAAAAGCATGAACCTGTAATGGCCACGACGCCTGCATGACATCAGGCACGCCACAAAAGGTCCATGCATATTATTGAGAACGACTATTAAGCGATGTTACTTCTTCTGTATCTTGGCAGCGAATCCTCCGCCCGGATACATCTTTATCTTAAGACTCTTATCCGACGACAGCGTTTCCGTCACTTTGCGATAATCGGTACCCTTGCGGTGGGCGTTCACACCGTCGGCGAAAAGCTCGACGTTATAGTCGCCCTGCGGCAGGAACGACAGATCGACATTCATTTCACGCGAGGTCCAGTCGGTGATACCGCCGACATACCACACATCACCCTTGCGGCGTGCAGTAATGATATATTCGCCCATCTTCGCATCCAGTACCTTTGTCTCGTCCCATACTGTAGGTATTGCAGCGATGAAATCGGTTGACTCCGGTTCGCGCATATAGTTGCTCGGAGCGTCGCACAGCATATTGATTGGCGATTCGAGTATGACATACAATGCCAGCTGACGGCAGCGGGTGCCCTGACTCATCGGCTCGGAATAGCAAGGATAATAATTGTCTTTCACAGCATTCTTCATTGCACCCTGTGTATAGTCCATAGGACCTGCCACCTGACGGATGAAAGGAATCATCACGTCGTACTTCACCTGATCGTGAGATTCGGGGCTCCACTTCAGCTGTTCCAGACCGTTCACGCCTTCGAAGTTGAGCACATTAGGATAGGTGCGGTTAAGTCCGGCAGGCTTAGACGTGCCGTGCAGGTCGAGAAGCAGTTTGTATTTGGCACACATAGCCGCCGCACGGTAGTTGAAATCTGTCATGAGCTGATCGTCACGGTCCATGAAATCCACCTTGAATCCCTTCACACCCATCTCCGAATAGTGACGGCATACATTTTCCATATCGCGCTCGAAGGCATAATATCCAGCCCACAGTATGATTCCTACATTGCGCTGCGCAGCATAGTCCACCAGTTCCTTCAGGTTGATTTCATTGACAACCTGCATGAGGTCGGCCTGTAGGTTCACTGCCCATCCCTCGTCAAGGATAACATATTCGATGCCCTTTGATGCGGCAAAGTCGATGTAAGCCTTGTATGTATCGTTGTTGATTCCCGCTTCGAAATCAACACCTTCGATATTCCAGTCATTCCACCATTCCCATGCCACCTTTCCAGGTTTGATCCACGACAGATCCTTCACACGCGAAGGCGCAGCCAGAAGATAGCTGAGGTTGCTTGCGGCAAGGTCCTTATCTTCGGTTGTCACGATGACAATGCGCCATGGGAAGGAGCGCTGACCATCGACACGAGCAATATAATTCTCGCGTTCCTTCACAAGCAGCTGAAGCTGATTGTGTCCGCCCTGCTCCACCTTCTTAGGATACGGAGCGAATACGGATGTGAGCTGATTGCCGCCTTTCGCGCTGGAAAGATAAAGTCCCGGATAGTTCTCCAGATGAGTTTCGGTGATGCACACCTTCACACCCTCTCCGGCGTCCACCACCAGCGGCAGGAACATCAGACGTTTTTTGTTAAGTTCGGAAATGCTGTTGGTTTCATAAATATTCTCGAACGAGTTGAAGAACTGCGATTCCATATTGTCATCATCACCTCTGTTGACATAAGGCACAGAGGCTGTAGCGTCGAACGAGAAAGAGAAGTCAGCCTGTTCGTTCACCACATTGAACTTCTTCTTTGTATTGTTAACGAAACGATAGGCCACACCATCGTCATAAGCACGGAACTCAACATTGTATCCGCCCTTGAAACGCAGCACCAGTCCGTTATAATGATCTCTCATCTCGCTTGTGCGATAGAACGGTGAAGCCACCATCTCGTCAACACTCGTTGTCTTGCTTCCAGACAGACGCGCACCGGCTCCCCACACTTCGCCGTTGTCAAGCGTCATTGATATGGCAGAAGGCGCCATGACCTGCCGCCCGTTGCACGACACATCATACGTGAGCTGTTTACCGGCAGAGATTGTCGCGGACAGTTTACCCGACGGCGACTTCAATGTAAAAACTTTCTGTGCGTATGCGGAAAACACAAACATTCCGCATATAAGCATAGCAATTATTCTTTTCATGATTTATCAGTTAATATTAAAAAATAGCTTTAGGTTGTGGCTCCGCTGTCCTGTAATTAGAGTGCATATCTCCAACACCGATCAATTACATTAATGACAGTCACGCAAGCACTGCTACAAACAAAATTATCTGAAACACATCCGGAAACGAAGACGTGACCGGGATAATTCCCGTCCACACCATTACCGTGCCCATCATTCTGTCTGTAAAGATAGCGAAAGGCGAGAGCAGAGGCAAAAAGGGAAAACGGTGTTTTACCGGAGTTGACTTTGCCGAGCCGAATCCTATCTTATGCAAAGATAATGATAAAATATTTAATATAGAGACACCGATGCAGAAAGTATCAAAAATCAGTGCATATAATAAGACTTTACACAAAATGTATTTACCCATTGCCAATATTCCATACGGCGATAAACATCTTCCCGAAAACAGCGACATTCTCATCTTTTATTTATATTATTTGCAAATAATAAATTATAAAAATAGTCCATTATCGGTAATCTAAAAATATGGAGCGGCATATTCATGAATGACACAACACAGAAGCAAATGTTCTTATTGTGTTTTTTCTGGGATGATTTGTGCAGGACAATAGATATTTGCCATTGCTCGGACGCATTGCGCCATCTGTTCGCGCAACGATGCCGGAGCAAGCACTTCCATGTCCGAACCATACGACAACAATTCCTGAAAGAAGTCAAAGGTTGGCTTCAAGCGAAGTTTAAACACCATATAATCGTCGTCCTTAGACACCAGTCTTTGTGAAGAATGCAATGGTCTTGTTTCGATATAGATACCTTGTTCTGCAATGAACTTCAAACGTATGGTTTCCGGTTTTATATTATCTTGTTGCATGATTCCAAAACTATCGAAGAAATAATTTTCCACGTTTAATCCTTCGGGCATGGTGAATTTTTGTCCGATAATATTCACTTCCAATATTCTGTCAAATGCAAAAACTCTGATCATCTTGTGTTTGTGTGAAAAACCGATCATATACCATCGTTGCCGGAATAGCCTGATAAAATAAGGTTCTAAGCAAAAAGTATAAGGTTCTTCATACCAAAACGGCTTATATATCACGTTGATACACAGATTAGATGACATCGCTTCTGTAATAGTTGGAAGGAATGACTCCCCTCCAAATGTCTGTTCCAGCATAATGCGTTGCGACAGATTCTTACATTGTTCTATGGTTGTAGCCGCCGAAAGAGAAGATAATAGCCACTTTTTCAAATGGTCAGTTTCAAGCACTTCCGGTTTTTTTATAAGATATTGATTGGTTCTGCGGTCACAGATAATATCAATATCAAACAGTTCTTCTGCTTTCCGTTTATATTCTAAGAATGTATTTCTGGAAATATCTTTGCCATCATAGTAGGCGGACCTTCTCCAAGCATTGTTTATTTCCTGTCGTGTGGCTTTTCTCTTTAATAAAAAATTAATTAACCAGATGCAAAATTTAGTCTTCATATTGATTTGTACTATTGTTTGCTACAAAAATACATAGAACTTGCCTAAAAATATTGGGCAAGCTCTATGTAATTTTGCAAGATAAAAGCAGTCCGGTTATTTTTACTTCTTATTTTTTTGGAGTTTTCTCTTGTTTTTCTTAGCTTTGTAAAGCTAAACATAAAATAGAGAATATGACATAAAAACAGAAGGAACATATTAACAGAACATCATCGGCGTGTTATTCGGTTAAGAGATAAGTCTGGTAAATTTATTTTTGTAATCACGGATAATAAGCTGAAAGTGATGTTCACACCCTCCAAGGGCGTGGACTGCTTTTACTTATTCTTGATTACGGGTTTACCAGAGCCTTCTCTAACGGATAAGTTTTAAAGTGAGTTTGCGCTCTTTTTGTATATATAGATAAAATACGTTATGAAGAGATAAAAATAGTGATAAAGCCTTTGAATAATAGTGACAACTAAATACTTTTTACCCTATGAATAACAATGTATTCGAGAACCTCCTGATAGCTGATTTTTACATACGATATCAGGAAAAGAAAAACAGATTTCAAACTTCACAGCTGGATAAGTTCTTCTATAAAATTAAGAAGGAAGTGTGTATGCTGGAGGGAGCATTGCTGGTAGACGATAAAGACCGTAAGGCAGAAGCCGTAAAAGAGAAAATCGCTTCATCGTTTGCTACAGATAGCAAAATGTCTGATTCGGAGTTTTATGCCCTTCTGTACGACGATGCAGACTGGGAGCAAGTCATAAAGCTATTGGCACAGATAATAAAAAGGGATGGAATCATCTCATCCAAAGAAAAAGAAGTCATATTAAAATTGTCGCAGAGGTATAATATTGATATTGTACAAACGAAACGACTATTGAAAAATAAATACACCAAAAAACAGAAAATCTCTATATGGGGAGCTTCTGTGATAGCATTGCTCATCGTTGTTTTTGGTATCGGTGCTTGGATGGTCAATCAAATCGAAAAGAAGAAAATGGAAGCGTTCAATATCGGAGAGTACGTCAAGCAAAATCCCAAATTGGTATTCAAGACCATTCAATTCAGCAAACTGGTAATACACGGAAAGCCAGATGGCACCAATGAGCATTTGGACAAGCTGAATATTTTACATCTGAAGGGGGAAGCCGATTTGTATATTGACCTAAGCTATCTGAGTGTTGATACTGTGAATACAGATTATACAAGAAAGAGTTTATTTCTAGTTTATAATAGTCCGACACGTATCCCTGTATCTGTAGATGTGGATATACCCAGTGGAAACTACACTTTGGTAGAAGAAATAGAACCTACCCCTATTACAGAGAAAGATGCAAAAGCCATAGCTAAGCCTATAGGATTTATTGCCGGTGGAATAGGAGCGTATATAGGTGGAGACTTTGGTAGCAAACTGGGAGGAGTTTTTGGAAAAGTCGCAAAAATTATCGGAGGAGCAGCAGGATCAATCTCTGGGGCAGCCGTTGCGGGTAGAGGTGCCTATCTTTACACTAAGAACTTTTTAATGGACTTGAACCTAACCAATAACAAAATGGAAGACAAAGAAAATATCATTCATGCGTCCAAAGGACTTATTGCTCTTGAAATCATGGGAGGAAACCTGTTATCAGAACCCGACTACGATTCTAAATTGCAGAAATATTATGAAGCCGAATGTGAACGCCAACTGATAGAGATAATGAAAACTTTCGGATGGCAGAATGTAGATGTCAAGTTTAATTGCAAACAATAATAGCTGAGATATGAAAATTATAAAATTTTTTACCATATTGGTTACTCCTCTGATTGTGGGGATAGCCTGTTGCATCATTATTCTGAAAGTGTGCAATATCAATGTCGGTTCTGTTACCAACCTGCTGTTGTCAAAGATTCCGTTCGTAAATCAGTTTGTAGAAACCACTGCGAATACAGGTCTGTATGCCATTTCCCAGCTGGACAAAAAGGAGCTAGTCACTTCGGCTTATAATGTGGATTTTCTCGTTTCGTTTTATCAATCAGGAAAGAAAACTATCATATTATATCCATACGAAGTGGAAGCCGGTGTAAACTTGGAACACATCGAACAAACCAAGGAAGATTCATTGACCATCATCACCCTGCCTAATGCTAAAATAACAAAGGCCAATATGGACGATAAGAAGGAAAGCAATGTAATTCGCAATCAGGTAGAAGTGGACTACAACAATTGTATCATACCGTTAAAAATAGCACTGGAAAGACGAGCTAAAGACCTGGCTATCTCAGCTGGTATATTGAAGGATGCCACCGATAATGCGGAAAAGTATTTGTCTGAATTGTTTCCCAAAGAATATTTTCGATTCCAGAAAGAAAGCGTACCGCAAGATACGCTGAAAATTTTGAAAGCTCCGCATCTTCCTGTCTTATTTACATATCAGGACGAAAATTTTACAGACGGCAAACTGAGCTGTCAGAAAGATACGATTTACAACCGTGATGACTTGAAGTTTGAAGATACGAGGTTCGGATATTTAGACAACTTGTATAGCACTTTCCAAGACTTGGATAATGAAATACTAAAATCAGAAACTTTAGGCCTGAGAATTATAGATCCTCTGAATCCGAAAGGAAATAGAATCTATGCAAAAGCATCTAACTTATATAAAGATATTCTTATCTGCTATCCTAATGGTAATATATATTATATGGAGGAAGAAAATCCATCTGCGGAAGAACATTTACAGAAGACCGCCCCAGACATGCTTTATCTGGCAATGACTGCTTCAGATAGTGGAGAGAAGCCTGATTCCAGGTACATGGAATGGATTAAGGAGTATAAGGCGACTCTTACTAATATGAAAAGTGGCAGGTATAAAGAAGCCAGTGTACACCTGCACAATATGGCCTCCATACATTCTCCGATGCCTGCATCATGGGAGGAAACTTTGATGGGCTCTTACGTCAAGGTTAAAAGCGACAAGGTTTATCATCCCACCAAAGGTAATGACTATGTAGATTTGTTATTGAAAGCCATTTATTTGTTCGACAATAAGAAGTACAATGAAATGGATGATAACTTCCAGACAAACTTGTTGGCTTTGAGTGATGAGGAATGGCCATTCATAAAAGAAAACAGGAACAAACTCATACAGTTTTTTTACAAACAGGAAAGTACCTCTCAAGCACTCAGAACCGAGTATAAACAACGGTTAATAGAATCAGCGGAGAATTACGACCACTCTATAGCCCTTACTCTTAAGGGGCAAGATTATTGCGATTACTTGCATGGAGTTTTACTCCATAATGATAATGAGTATAACTATTATCTAACAGGGGCAATCCACCCCAACATAAGAATTATAGGTCACGAAGAGAATCTAAAAGATGATGAATTTAACGGCTTTGATAATATCTGTAAACTCATGAAAGAAGCAAAAGTTTTGAAAGACAATGAGCCACAACTAGTACTGGCCTATATAAGGAAATCCAGTTTTTTTACTAAAGACCATGATTTGCTGATTTTTGAGAAGAATCATTGTACAATTTGTAGCAACATAACAGGTAAGTTGCAAAAAAAATATACCTATACTACCACTTATGACCATATAGCTTCCAATACTATAAATAAATCTTTTACAATAGGAAGTTATGAGTACAAAGGACAAGCTGTTTCAAGAATAATCCAGGAAATAAAGGATGGTATAAAAGGATATAGGAAGAATGAAAAGGCTGAAGACCTTTCCAAGAAATTTAGTGAAGAAATGAGTAGTATTATTTATCAATATTGTATACGATAATGAAAAACTTGTCTGATTTAGGAATCATCATGGGAGATATCTCTCCGCTGAATGTATCGAAATTCATTGCGGCTTGTTTAAACAACAAATTATCAACAGAAGCTATCCAGGACTTTATCTTAGCTTCCAAAGGGGGACTGGAAAATATTGATCAAGCCTTAAAGATGAATATAGCAACCAACAATGAGCTGAATGATAAAAGCATGGCGCAGATATCACAGATTATGGAAAGTTCATCAGGGAAAGAGCTTTCTTCAGCCTTATTAATTCAGCAACTTATACAGATAAACTCCGTTGTGGCAGCACAGAAACATACGCAGATGATGAATCTTCTCTCTGTAGCTCTGAAAGTTGTTGGCGTGTTATTGGTAATTTATCTTGTTTATTCATTGGTATCGACTATCATCAATTGGATTGGAATTATTTTATTAATTATAATTATAGGAGGGCTAATCTTGTTTGGATTAAGCCGTTCATAATATATCTTTAATCCTCTAATTATCACAACCATGTCAAGAGTATTTCAAGTAACCCCTAAGCGCATCAAGCGCACAAATGGGACGGTGCTCACACCGGAAATGACAATCACAGTGACCACAAAGGCAAACTCCACAAACCCGTTCACCAACGGGGCAAAGGAACTTCAGGAAGCCTACATGCGGTTGTATAACTTCGATTACAAGAAAGCCAACTGCAATATAGGTGACTTTGAATTCGAAGCATTGGATTGATTTTTTGTTTTTCGCAAAAAATAAGTAGCTTGCCCTGATTTTTCGGGCAAGCTACTATTATCTTTGCCCCACATTAATAAACATTCTAATCACTAAATTCAAAAACGTATGAAAACTTTTTTATGTTGGGGTATCTCCAAATTGGAAGGGTTGGCAAGTCTGTTGGTCTGGGTTGTAATGTTTACTCTTATGGCAAAGGGAGAAAAAATAGGCGCAAACCAACAGCTGGCTGTTCTTCCTTTAATGATAGCTGTGTTAGGGGCAACTATTCCCGCCGTATTCACCGCCATCTATGCAGTAAAGAACTTTGATGAGGTGACCTCTTATTCCATGCTGTTCTATTTGAGCAAAAGCAGTATGCTTGATTCTAAAATCAGTTACTTCTTCCGCACGATGTTTATGGCAGGATTCTGCTGGGCAATGCTCATATTTTCTATAGGATTATTCTTTGTTTAAACTTACAGAGTATGGATATAAATAAAAAACTGGACAAACTTTGTCTGGAACATTTTCAGGATAAGGCTTATGTGGCAGACGGTATTTTCTATGGTTCTGCTGTGAAAAGTTGGGCAGATACTTGTCCTAAAGTGTTATTTGTGCTGAAACAACCCAATTCAGACGAATTGTTAGGTGAGGACTATCGGGAGTACGACTTTGAAACTTGTATAGGCGAACAGGTTTGGCGCGAGTTGTTGAGTCGTCTGTATGGCATTATGAATGCAACGGAACATGGCTTTCCGAGTTATGAAGAAGCAGTGGAAACGAACGCTTTAGAAAAAGCCTTCACGCAATACCCTTTTGCCGTAATCAATGTCATCAAAGATATAGGGGCTGGGACGACATCTACGAATTATCTGAAAAGATATGCAAACGAAAATATTGATTTTTTGGATGCACAATTAAACTTGCTTCAGCCACACCTTGTTGTATGCTGCGGTAGCGGAGTTTTCGATATTGTCAATCGGGCGGTTTCTCCCTCTGTCGAATCATCAGGGAACTGGTTAAAATATAATAAGAACAGGAATATTGTTTTCTTCGACACTTACCATCCGGGAAAACCTAATACTTGTAGGAAACTGAAAGAAGCTTATGAACAGCCATTGAAGGAGTATTGCATCTTTTTAAAAGAACAGAATGATAAAGAGAAGTTATTCTGATGCAGAAAAATATTTCCAAAAGTGGACAGAAGCACGAAGAAAATCATTTGATTACGATATTCTGACTTCCATTGAAGACAATAATACAATCAATGATATACCCGGTGCTGTTGACGGACATATATGTATCAACAGTGACAAGGAGATTGGCCACGTGTCAGTCTCTGTGATATCAGGCATCGTGTATGACATAGGAAAACAGACAAAGAGCTGGAAGAGTCGCAAACTGACATCAGGAATATCCATTAATGGCCGACTCTATTCAGAGAAACTATTCGTAGAATAGGAACAAATGGCGGATGCATAATCATCCGCCATTTGTTATTAAAAATCCAAACAGTATATGTGTTTCACAACCGGCAACATATATATCAGCGTGCCTTCACTATAAAGAAACGACACGAACCAGGACACAGTCTGAAAATTCACCGGCCTTAACGTACGGTTCATCTGCCTTTTCAGCCGTTTGAACCACAAGTCAGACCATATTCACCGGATAAGGCCTAATTTTGTAAACATTATAATAATTCTGATATTATGTTTGCAAAGATCGTACACTTTTCAATCCGAAAGAAACTATTTGTAATTCTGACAACACTGATGCTGCTTGCCGGCGGAATATATGCAATGCTGACTCTGCCAATTGACGCAGTGCCGGACATCACCAACAACCAGGTGCAGATAGTAACAGTATCACCCACGCTGGCCCCTCAAGAGGTAGAACAGCTCATCACCTTTCCCATAGAGGTTGCCATGAGCAACGTGATGGATGTGGAAGAAATACGTTCGGTATCCCGCTTCGGGCTTTCGCTTGTCACCGTTGTGTTCAAGGAAAGTGTTCCAACCATGACCGCCAGGCAGTTGGTGAATGAACAGATACAAGTAGTGGCGGGAGAGATACCGTCCGAACTTGGCGTCCCCGAGATGATGCCTATCACCACCGGTTTGGGCGAGATCTACCAATACGTGCTTAAAGTAAAGCCCGGATATGAGTCGCGCTACGATGCCATGGAACTTCGTACTATTCAAGACTGGATTGTGAAACGCCAGTTGTCCGGCATTCCCGGCATTGTAGAGATAAACAGTTTCGGAGGCTATCTGAAACAGTATGAAGTATCAGTCGATCCCGACGCGCTTTACTCACTCAACATAACCATCGGTGAAGTGTTTGAGACACTCAGCCGCAACAACCAAAACACAGGCGGCAGTTACATTGAAAAGGCCGACAACGCCTATTATATCCGTTCCGAGGGTATGATAGACGACCTGAAGGATATAGAACAGATTGTCATAACAAACCGTGGCGGAATACCTGTACACATAAGCGACATCGGACGTGTACGTTACGGTTCCCCGAAGCGCTTCGGAGCAATGACAATAGACGGCGACGGCGAGTGCGTGGGAGGCATTGCCATGATGTTGAAAGGAGCTAATGCCAATATTGTGACCCAGGAGTTGGAAAAGCGTGTGGAGAAAGTGCAGAAACTTCTTCCGGAAGGCATCACCATAGAGCCCTACCTGAACCGTTCGCAGCTCGTGAACCACAACATCTCCACCGTTGTGCGCAACCTTATAGAAGGAGCAGTCATTGTGTTTCTTGTGCTCATCTTCTTCCTCGGTAACGTCCGTGCCGGCCTCATCGTAGCCTCAGTCATACCACTGGCCATGCTGTTTGCGTTCATTCTGATGCGCATATTCGGCGTATCGGCCAATCTGATGAGTCTCGGTGCCATAGACTTCGGTATAGTTGTGGATGGCTCCATCGTCATTCTCGAAGGCATACTGGCCCATCTTTACAGCAAGAAACTTACGTCCCGCACACTCAGTCCGGAAGAGATGGATAAAGAAGTAGAGAAAGGAGCATCCAACGTAGCACGCAGTGCGACATTCGCAGTGCTCATTATCCTCATTGTGTTCTTTCCAATCCTCACCCTGTCGGGCATTGAAGGCAAATACTTCACCCCCATGGCCAAGACACTTGTGTTCTGTATTATAGGTGCACTACTGCTTTCGCTCACCTATGTACCCACCATGGCATCGCTCTTTCTCAAACGTACCATCAGCAACAAAGTCACTCCAGCAGACCGCTTTTTTGACTGGCTCAACAGGATATACCAGCGTGTTCTGCGTTTCAGTCTGACCCATATGTGGGGTGTCGTTGCCGGTTCTTTTGCAGCACTGGTGCTAAGCATTCTGCTTTTCAGCCGTCTTGGAGCCGAGTTCATCCCCACACTTGATGAAGGCGACTTTGCCATGCAAATGACCTTGCCGGCCGGCAGTTCTCTCAGTCATAGCATAGAACTGTCGCTTCAGGCAGAGAAAAAGCTCAAGGAGCAGTTCCCAGAGATAAAGCATGTGGTTGCAAAGATAGGAACAGCCGAAGTACCCACCGACCCGATGGCCGTGGAGGATGCCGACGTGATGATTGTAATGAAACCGTTCAACGAATGGACCTCTGCCAAAAGCCGTGCAGAGATGGTGGAAAAGATGAAGGAGTGTCTGTCCTCCATCAAGGGTGCCGAATTCAACTTCAGCCAACCCATACAGCTCCGTTTCAACGAACTGATGACCGGAACCAAAGCCGACATCGCCATCAAACTGTATGGCGAAGACATGGACGAACTGTATAAGAAAGCTCTCGAAGCAGCCAAATACGTGGAGAAAGTGCCTGGCGCTTCCGACGTACTTGTAGAGCAGACCATGGGACTTCCTCAGCTTTTGGTTAATTATGACCGCAGCAAGATAGCCCGATATGGCATTGACATTAAAGAACTGAACGATATTATCCGTACAGCCTACGCAGGCGAGACTGCCGGCGTGGTGTTTGAGAACGAACGCCGATTCGACCTTGTGGTACGTCTTGACCAGGATAAGGTGAAAGACTTCAATATTGACAAACTGTTTGTACGCACCAAGGACAACATACAGCTTCCGCTAAGCGAGGTCGCAAGCATTGACCTTGTAAACGGTCCGCTGCAGATAAACCGTGATGCCACCAAGCGCAGAGTTGTCATTGGAGTGAATGTGCGTGATGCAGACATACAACAAGTAGTAAGTCAGATTCGCGCCTCGCTTGACGAGAACATAAAGCTGAAGCCCGGATACTATTTTGAGTACGGAGGACAGTTTGAGAATCTGCAGAACGCCATCAGCACTCTCCTTGTGGTAATACCTATCGCCCTGCTGCTCATACTGCTGCTACTGTTCTTTGCCTTCCGCAGCGTGATATACTCACTTGTGGTGTTCTCCACCGTGCCACTGTCCATCATTGGCGGTATTCTCGCCTTATGGATACGCGGATTGCCCTTCAGCATTTCGGCCGGAGTAGGCTTCATCGCCCTTTTCGGAGTTGCCGTCCTGAACGGTATTCTGATGATCAATCACTTTAATGACCTTAGAACACAAAACAGATATAACATGTGTACCAATCGCATAATATCCCTTGGTTGTCCGCATCTGCTGCGCCCGATATTCCTGACCGGCCTGGTTGCCTCGTTAGGATTTGTCCCTATGGCCATCGCCACGTCAGCCGGCGCAGAAGTACAACGGCCGTTGGCCACGGTTGTCATAGGCGGTCTGATAGTATCAACCATCCTGACGCTCATCATCATTCCTGTATTCTATCGTATTGTGAACAGTACCACCACACGCTATAAGCGCAAAAGACGCATCAGCCGCAACATCACAGCCACTGTCATGCTAACGGTTATGATGCTGATGGCCTCATCGGTCAATGCACAGCAGGCCGTCAGTCTGGACAAAGCCATCGAAACCGCGCTGGCCAATCATCCACGCCTGAAGACAGCTACAGCCCAGATAGCCCAGGCCTCAGCCACCAAAGGCGAAGCATGGGAAGGAGGCGTGACATCGGTAAGCTATTCGTGGGGACAGCTGAACGGCGCATACCGCAAAGACAACGAAGTGGGCGTAGAGATGTCGCTCGGCTCCCTGCTTACTCCGTTCTATAAAAATGCTCTGGCCAACACCCAAGTGGCAAAGAACAAGACCTATCGCAAAATAGTAGAAAAGGAAATAACAGCCGAAGTTAAAAGAGCATGGGCCTACTATCAGTATGCCTACAATCTCAACGCCCTCTACTATGGTCAGAAAGAACAGGCCGAGAAACTGAAAGAAAGCGCCCGTCAACGTTACAGTCAGGGAGATATAGACCTTGCCGAGAAAAACATGATCACCACACTGGCTGCCGACATGCAGACACGCTGGATGCAGGCCTCCGAGGAACTGGATCTTGCCCAAAAGCGTTTCACATGGGCATGCTACAGTTCTACTCCGATCGTTCCTGCCGACACAACTCTTGCCATAATGCAGGAACAAGCGGCCTCCACGATGTTGTCAAATCCTCATCTCGAATACTTCAACACCCAGGTACAGGAGAAGAAAAACATGCTTCAGATAGAACAGAGCCGATTTTTCCCGGAACTGTCGGTAGGATATACACGGCAGAAGATATCGCCTATGTCCGGTCTGAATTCATGGATGGTCAGCATGTCCTTCCCATTGAACTTCTTCCCACAACGCAGCCGCACCAAGCAGGCGCGCATAAGCTGGCAGACAGCCCAATGGGAAGCACTCGACAACCAGCAACAGCTGACCAACAAGGTACATGAACTTCAAAGCCGACTCTCGCAACAATACGAACGCCTCAAATACTACCGTGAGGCAGCCATAGACGAAGCGGTGTCTCTTGAAAACAGCGCACTCATGAAGCTTAACGAGTCAGAAACAGACATATACGAGTTCGTACAAAGCCTCAACTCGGCCCGTTCCATCAGACAAGGATATATAGAGACTGTCTATGACTACAATGTGACATCACTCGAGCTGGAGCTTTATACAGAATGATCCGCTCCGAAGAACAATTCCATTATCAAGAAACAAAAACAAAAAACATAATGAAGAAACACGTGACCATACTGATGCTCCTCGCTTTAGTGGCAGCATCGTGCACATCGTCCTCACAAAAGGACACCACATCCAACCAGCCTTCAGAAGCTGAAGTTACCACAACAGCAGAACGCGACACACTGTCTAAGGTCGATGGGACAAGCGGAGCCACCAACGTGGCAAACCCTACAACATTCAACGGCATCATAATGACGCCTCCGCAAAACCACGTCAGTCTCACACTCAGCATGGGAGGTGCAGTGAGAGACATACACGCGCTCCCTGGCAAATATGTCAGCAAGGGGCAGGTTATCCTCACCCTTGCCAACCCGGAGTTCATAGAACTGCAGCAAAGCTATCTTGACGCAGAAGCCCAGGTGGAATATCTGGAAAAGGAGTATAACCGTCAGAAAAGCCTTGCCCAGAACGAGTCAGCTTCACAAAAGCGCATGCAGCAAAGCAAAGCCGAATATATGTCGATGAAGAGCAAGAAAGAATCAGCCGCGGCAAAACTTTCTCTGTTAGGCGTTAATGCCTCAAAACTCTCAAAGACAGGCATACAACCGTTGTTGAAAATAAAATCGCCGCAGAACGGATATGTAACCAACATGGACGCAAATGCCGGCAAGTATTTTGCGGCAGGAGAAAGAGTCTGTGACGTTATAAACAAAAGCCGTCCCATGCTTCAGCTCACCGCCTATGAGAAAGATCTTGAGAAGCTTCATCCCGGCTGTCGCTTTGCCTTCAGAGTGAACGGCATCGCCGACACCACCTTTACCGCCCGTCTTGTATCTATCGACCAAATGGTGGACAACACAAACCGCTCCATAAAGGTTTACGCTCAGATAGACAAGTCGGACCCGGCGTTCCGTCCCGGTATGTATGTAACGGCCAGAATTATCGACACACAAGCAGAATCCAAGAAATAAAAAAGCCTGCAATCCAGATAAAATGATTAACTTTACGGCATGAGTTCCCAACACGAATCCAGACGAATAGTACTTATACTCAACAGTATCTCTGTTATTGTGGCATTTCTGATGCACTTACCAGAGCTCATTGCCCTGTCAGAACCCGAGATAGACCAGAATCTGTTTCCCGGAATACATTGGGTAAACGTAGGCAATGAGATACTGTTTACGTATCTGTCGATACTGCTGCTTTTCATTCTGAACAGAAAAGTCTTTATGTGGGGTAACAGCCTCCGTGATATAGGCTGGAAAAGCGTGGCATCCTCTTTCATTATCACACTCGTGACCTGCAACATTCTTGGCAATGTCTTTGTGTTTATGCATCATCATTTAGGAGTGCCGGCCATTGATGCCACACTTCATCACTATCTGCATCCACTGCGAGACACTCTCATCGCCTGCCTTGTCACCGGCACCAGTTATCTCTACCACCAGTATCAGCGCAGCCGCCGTATGCTTCTGGAGAACGAGCAACTGCGTACAGAGAATCTTCTGAACCAGTATGAGACACTGAAGAACCAGCTGAATCCACACATGCTGTTCAATTCGCTCAACACTCTGTACTCGCTCATACGCGAATCTCCGCAAAAAGCCCAGACCTTCCTGCATGAGCTGTCGCGCTTCATGAGATACTCACTGCACGACAATCTGGCTCATACCGTAACATTGAAAGAAGAGATGGAGTTTGTCCATTCATACATGTATCTTCTGCAAATGCGCTATGAAGACAATCTGCAATTCGACATCGACATAGCTCAGGAAGCCCTATCAAGGCATATACCACCAATGGCCGTGCAGATGCTGGTGGAAAACTCCGTGAAGCACAACGAAATAAGCAGCCGCAACCATCTCACCGTATATATCAAGGCCGATGCCGACAAGCTCTGCATATCAAACCCACTGCAGCCCAAGCTGTCGGACACGACCGGTACCGGTGTCGGTCTGGCCAATCTGTCGAAACGCTACCGCCTGTTGGTGAACAAGGAAATCATAATTGAAGAAACCGAAAACGAATTTAAAGTAACCTTGCCTCTGATATGAGAACATTACTTATTGAAGACGAGAAAGCCGCCTTGAGAAACCTGAAGGCGGCAATGAAGGAGGTGGATACCGACTTTGAAATTGTCGGTGAGACCGACAGTGTTACCGGTACCATAGAATGGTTTCACTCCCATCCCATGCCGGAACTGGTATTTATGGATATCCATCTGGCCGACGGTTCTGCTTTCGACATATTTGACAAGACGGACATAACGTGTCCCATCATCTTCACCACAGCCTATGACGAATATGCCCTTCAGGCTTTCCGTGTCAACAGCATAGCTTATATCTTAAAGCCCATCAGCAGCACCGACCTGCAGAAAGCTCTTGACAAACTGAAAGTTCTTAACGGATATAATGCCAATAATAATACAAACGAACTGCAGGACATAATACGCAGCCTACGCCGTGAGGAATCATTCAAAACACACTTTCTGATACCTGTAAAGGGCGATAAGTTCATACCGATCAATGTAGAAGACATAATGTATTTCTACATAGAGGAAGGAATAGTAAAAGCCGTAACCAAAAACATAGGAACCGTACGCTTCCAACAGACTTTGGACGAACTCGCCACGATGCTACACCCGGGAAAATTCTTCAGAGCCAACCGCCAGTACATCATCTCCCGCAAAGCAGTCATAAGCGTAAGCAACTGGTTTGGCGGCCGGCTGAACGTACAGCTTAATCCACCGGCTACAGAAAAGGTACTTATAAGCAAAGCACGTGTAACAGCCTTCAAAGACTGGTTCTAATGCTTACGCTGCCGGTTCTTATATGAAAGGCTGTCAGTACATACATTAAAAACAGCTGCTTCAGATCCGAACAAGCGTTGTCGTCTTGTGATAAAGGGAGACATATTGTGGCACTTTCAAATTGTAAGCAGATTTTGATTTTCCGGTCCGGGTTTCCTGTTCTACCCCGAAAATTCAGCGAGTATTTGCGGGCAGACTCTCCCTCGGGCGCAAATACGCGAATTATAAGAGGATGATATAAGACACTGTGTGTCAGATATTTATATTTGAAAACCGTTTTTTCGTGCCGCAATAAGCACCATTTCAGCATGCGATATTGCCCATATCAGGGGCTGAAATGCTTAATATCACGCCATGATATGGACTTAATCAGACCCTCAAACGGGCATTATCAGAATGCCGGATGATTTGTTCCGGAATATGGTATGGGGTATATCAAAATGCCGTTCGGGCAGAAAGAGCCTTTATTATATGAAATTTGACATCACCTTACACCTATTTTCAGAATTTATTTTGTCAAAAAAAAGTCAAGAAAAATCGTAAGTTGATTGCCGGAGTTTTCTTGAAAAGCACTGATATTGTTCTTTAATAACACAGATGTCGGAAACATAATAAAAAGGGACAATAAAAGTACTGCCCAACATGGAGAACAGATTTGGGTTAAAGATAATATAGGCGATAAAAAGAAGCCGGTAAATTCCGCGCAATAAACGCGTTACGTTATAAATTTATGTATTTTATTCTGAAATTGGCTAACGTACCGAACAAGCTGCGGATATCCATCCCCAAGTATTGCGAATCGTTAAGTTCCTCTCCTTCAAATACTTTTCTTCCGGCATACTCGCCCTTGTCTGTGGAATATGAAGAAATACGTATCACCTCTTTAACAATACCATTATAACATCCGAGTATATGAGTGGCAGCCTCAGCCTTGTCGTCGGATATTTTCCAATACATCCGCGTGCAGTCTTTGAGGTCTTTACGATAGTAAGGGCTGGATGTGTCGTTCTTTATCATCGCTTCGTACGAATGTTTGATATTCACAAATATCAGTCTGTCGTCATTATTCATCTTCATAATACTTTATATTCTCAAATATGTATTAAACCGATATAATACAGAGTAATCTCCGCATATCGAACTTATAAAATAAAAAAGCGGCCCAGCCCTTCATTTCTTCGCATAAAGAGCATGGTCCGCCATTAATGTATTAAAGTCGCTTATCCCTGCGCGTCACAAAATTAACAGCAAGCATATGTAAGGCGACATAAAACGAATACTCATCATTTGCCTGTACGACATGCAGCGCGTCGTTTCTGCCGGCAGTCCGGCAGAAGGCTTACGACTTATGGTTTATGCAGATGCCTTTCTGGTACCATTCGTAGAGACGATGAATGCCCTCGTCGATTTCCACCTTATGATGCCATCCGAGGTTGTGCAGCTTCGTAACGTCAGTGAGCTTACGCGGTGTGCCGTCGGGTTTGGAAGCGTCCCAGCGCAGTTCGCCACGGAATCCGATTTCAGCGACGACCTTTTCAGCCACCTCACGTATGGACAGCTCCTTGCCCGTGCCGACATTGATGTGGCAGTTGCGTATCTCCTTGTCGCCGGGTTTGTATGTATCCTTGAAGTCAACATTCAGGAGCACGTGCACGCTGGCGTCCGCCATCTCCTCGCTCCAAAGGAACTCACGCATCGGACTGCCTGTGCCCCAGAGAGTAACAGCCTCGGGAGTGATGCCATACTTGGCGAGTGTTGCGAGGATTTCCTCGTCTGAACGGCTACCGTCAACGCCCTCTACCGGACGCAGGTTGATGTCTTTGCGCACGGCATCCCAGTTGCCTTCGTTCAGGCACTTTGCCAGATACACCTTGCGTATCATAGCCGGCAGCACGTGGCTGTTCTCCAGATGGAAGTTGTCGTTAGGACCATAGAGGTTGGTAGGCATCACTGCGATGTAGTTGCAACCATACTGCAGAGAGAAGCTCTCACACATCTTCAGTCCGGCAATCTTAGCGATGGCGTACGGCTCGTTGGTGTATTCCAGCTCAGAAGTGAGCAGCGCCTCCTCCTTCATCGGCTGCGGTGCCATGCGCGGATAGATGCATGTACTGCCGAGGAAGAGCAGTTTCTTCACACCGTGGCGATAGCTTTCGCCTATCACGTTCTGCTGTATCTGCAGGTTCTGATAGATGAAGTCGGCACGATAGTTGAGGTTGGCCATGATGCCGCCGACATGAGCAGCAGCCAGCACTACGGCGTCGGGCTGTTCCTCGTCGAAGAAACGCTTCACGGCTACAGGATCGAGCAGGTCGAGTTCCTTGTGCGATCTGCCAACAAGATTAGTATAACCTCTGCCCATAAGATTGTTCCAGATGGCAGAGCCCACCAGACCATTATGTCCGGCTACATAAATCTTACTGTTTTTGTCCAACATCTTATATAAGTTATTATATCCCCGACCGGTCATCAGGACGCATGCACCTTGAGAAGAATAATCTGTCATCAAGAGCGTTTAGCCTTCGTTTCACTTTCCATCAGTGTACTGGCGCCAATATGTTACATTCACAGTCAGCCATGCATGCGGAATATGACGCCAAGACATCCGGTATAAAAAAGATACGAATCCCGACGACCGGCAAGAGATTATTATTATTTCACAATACCCTTTTCCAGATACTCGGCAAGGTTAACCTTCACTTCCTCGCCGGCACGCTCAACAGCCACCTTGGCCATATCAGCGTCAACCATTATCTTGACAAGCTCCTCGAAAGAAGTCTTCGACGGGTTCCATCCCAGTTCATTCTTAGCCTTCGTCGGATCACCCCAGAGGTTGACAACATCAGTAGGACGATAGAAATCCTTTGACACTTCGACGAGCACACGTCCTGTTGCCTTGTCGATACCTTTCTCGTCCTCGCCCTCGCCGACGAACTCGAGTTCTATGCCCACGTGCTTGAACGCAAGATAGCAGAACTCACGTACAGAGTGCTGCACACCGGTAGCGATGACAAAGTCCTCAGGCTTGTCCTGCTGCAGTATGAGCCACATGCACTCCACATAATCCTTGGCATATCCCCAGTCGCGCAAAGAAGAGAGGTTACCCAGATACAGCTTGTCCTGCTTGCCCTGAGCTATACGTGCGGCGGCAAGAGTGATCTTACGTGTAACGAAAGTCTCGCCACGGCGCTCACTCTCGTGGTTGAACAGGATACCTGAGCAGCAATACATGTTGTAAGCCTCACGATACTCCTTAACAATCCAGAAACCGTAGAGCTTAGCCACAGCATACGGGCTGTAAGGATGGAACGGAGTCTTCTCGTTCTGCGGAACCTCCTCCACCTTACCGTAAAGCTCCGAAGTAGAAGCCTGATATATACGGCAGCTGTCGGTCAGTCCGCACTGGCGCACAGCCTCGAGTACACGCAGCACACCCGTCGCGTCAACATCGGCCGTGAACTCCGGAGAGTCGAAGCTCACCTGCACATGACTCTGAGCCGCAAGGTTGTATATCTCGGTTGGCTTCACCTTGTTCACCACCTGAATCATACTCATAGAGTCGCTCAGGTCGGCATAGTGAAGATGGAAGTGAGGACGTCCCTCCAGATGAGCGATGCGCTCACGGAAATCCACCGACGAACGACGGATTGTGCCGTGCACGTCATAACCTTTTTCCAACAAGAACTCGGCGAGGAACGAACCGTCCTGACCGGTAATACCTGTAATCAATGCTACTTTTCTTTCCATAAATTCAATATGTTTTTTAAGTTTATAATTTATATTCATTTATTCTGTGGCGCAACCGATAGTAAGAATCTCACAGTCGGTCACAGCCTCCATCTCGTGCTCCACTCCCGCAGGCACGCTCACGAACTCGTCAGCGCCGAACACCTCTGTCTCGTCACCCACGGTTATGCTCATGCGTCCGCTCCTTATAAGGAAGAACTCGTCCATCGTCGCATGGCTGTGTCTCTCAGCCTTCTCCCCTTCAAAAAACGCCGTTACCGCTATCTGCGTTATGGGCGAAGCCACGTCACCGTTCTTCACCAGCACCCGCTTCATACCGCAACCGTGCGAGGTAGATACGGGAGCGATAGCCTTCACATCAATCTTTCTCATAATTATTCATTTCCTCCGGCCGCGTTGTCTTAATGTTACGCAACCGCCATTCGTTCCAATACTTACGATAAAAGAAGTAGAACACCCGATAAGCAATCTCCGAGAAATATTCTTCCGTATAATTGCGCAGGAGTCTCATATTATAACGCTCGCGTCGCACGAACCTGTCCAACGGTCCATCCGCCTGATGTATTGTTTTAATGTCCTCGTTATACTTACCGAAGTTTCCGCCTTTCATTATGTTGTCCAGCAACATTCTGCCTGCCTTCGCATCCGGTTCGGCAATCATGAACCTGCCATCCATACCGAGCACCTCCCTTAACACATACATCACAGCCCCGGCAAACTTCGTCATGTGGAAATCACGCAGTAGTCGCTTTGTCGCCTCACGGTCAAGCTCACGGCAACCGCGCGTCAGCAGATAATAATAATCCACTATCTGCCTCATCCCCACACCTTCCTCCAGGAAATGATGCATTATGTGTCCGAGCAGTGCAATGACATTCACGTCGTCCGTCGGCGCCGTTATCACGCCCAATCCCTCCGGCAGCTCCACCCTGTTGATCATCTGTCGCGGAGTCTCCCGTTTCCAGTAATCCATCATCCGCATGTTGCGCCACGGATTAAGCAGGAACGTAGGGAAGAAATGCACTTCTATTACAGGATTCTTAACCGCTTTGAAGTCTATGTGATGATAGCTCACCGTCTCACGCGGTGACAAACTGCGCACATACCTAACTATTCGCTTGCGGCCACCGTCGAGCCATATGTCTATATCGCCGCCCTGCCGTCTCAACGGATGTGGATAATAAGCAGCGGCAACGCCCACGCCCTTGAATATGCACGAGCGGAAGCCCTCCTTGGAAAACCGGCGCTGCACATCCACCGCCTGCATGTTCTGCCGCCGGCTTATCTTCTCTATCTGCACCACCGTCATTGCCCAGCGCATGGCCACCGTCCGCGGAGGTCTCTGCTCATTGTCCAGTGCATCTATGCCGTCGGCACACACACCAATCAGCGCCTGGCGCACAGCCATGTCAAACACCGCCTGCCACTCCTCCGCTGTCGGTACAGCCGAAAGTCTCCGGCGTGTGCCCACAGCCACCTGCAACAGTTCGAAGAATATCCCCGTTACTTCCATTTTGCCGATATGAACTGCGGAACCTTCCACAACATCTTTTCCATCTTGGTAAGCTGCGGACATCTGAAATGATGCGACGAATAAACCCTTATGTCCTCGTTCCACATCTTCTTTCTTTTAGCGTTGTCTGTGCTGAGTCCGCCCATACGCATCCTCACCACATAACGCTTCATATATTCCACCTTCAGATCATTCTCCAACAGATATCTCACCAACAGATCGGTGTCAGCCGCAATCTTATAACTCTCGTCATAAAGTCCGAGACGCATCATCACGTCACGCCTTATATAACACGTAGGATGCAACGGCAACCATCCATGGCGCACCTTCCATTTAGCATAGCGTCCGCCAATCCAGTTGCGCACCACCTTGTTTATATTATTCTCATCAACATAAATACCGTCGGCATACACGAAATCCGCTCCCGTCCGTTCGAACACCGCCATGACGTCAGACACGACGTGCTCGTCATAAACGAAATCGTCCGAGTGCACAAGACCTATCACGTCGCCCGTCGCCACACGTATGCCTTTGTTTATTGCCTCATACATGCCGTGGTCCGGTTCGCTTATTATCCTGCCTATACGTCCGCTGTACTCGTTTATCACGTCCAGCGACCCGTCCGTCGAAGCACCGTCCACAAAACAATATACTCCAGATTGTCATAATCCTGTGCCAGCACGCTCTCTATAGCTCCGCGTATTGTGGCCTTACGATTAAAACATGAAGTGATTATAGAAATTTTCATAACAAGATAAAACCAACGTTATTCCTTTATAATTCTTTTTCTTACACACACAGCAGGATTGCCCTGGTATATTCCGTTCTCTGCCATATCCTTTGTCGCCACACTGCCTACAGTCAGTATCGACTGCGCGTGAGCCGTGACACCCGGACACACCGTAGCCTGCGCCCCTATCCACGCACCGTCCTCTATTCTTATCGGCGCATTGCGATAAGGCATCGACGCCACCGTATAGTCATGATTGCCGGTAAGGAGCATCGCCCCCTGCGATATGCAGACATTGCTGCCTATCACCACATTGTCAAGATTGTCTATCCAACAATGCTCACCGAGCCAGCAGTTGTCGCCCACGGTCAGCTTCCAAGGAAACTTCACCGTGACGTTATTCTTTATTACAAGTCCTTTGCCTATTCTCGCACCGAAGGCACGGAGCAGAAAAATCTTTATCCCCATGAACGGATTCCATGAAGCACGCACGAACAGCGCACTCATAAAAAACCATAAGGTCTGCTTTACGAATCCCGCGCCCTTATCGAAATCACCTGTTGAAAATGAAGCAAGATCAACTTTTGCCATATCCTTATCCTGAATATTAAAAACACGTCCGGACTATTCCGGCAATTCATTATACATCCTCACCATATCCTCCGCCATCTTCCTCGACGAATACTTATCCTCGACAAGCTTCCGCCCGTTGCGTCCCATACGCTCGATTTCCCCGTCAGACAATGCCAGGAACTTACGCAAAGCCGCAATCAGCGCCTCCGTACCTATCTCCGTCCACCATCCACAGCCGTCTGTCTCCAGCTCCTGCCACGGAGTACCCTTCGTCGTGATGACCAGAGTACCGCAAGCCAGAGCCTCAGCCACTACAATACCAAAGTTCTCGCTGTGTGTAGGCAACACAAACACGTCAGCTTGCCTGAACAGCTCCCATTTGCTGTCACCATACACACCACCGCAGAATTGTACCAACGATTCAATCTGTAATTCCTTTGCCTTTTGCTTCAGTTGGGCGATGTATTCCTTTTCTCCTTCCCCTGCAATCTCTATCACATAGCCTTCCAGTTGATCCTTCAAAAGCGCCACCGCTTCCATAAGGAACTCGATGCCCTTCTTCACATGGATTCTTGAAAGGAACAAAATCCGTTTTTTACGTTCCCAGTCCTTCTTCAGAGCTATCTTGTCCACCTCTATTCCATTGGGAATGATTTCTATCCGGTCATTATATCCCAATTTCAGAAGATTCTCTTTCTCACTGATAGCAGTAGCATGCAGGCAGTCTGCATTTCTCACTGCTGCTTTCTGATAAAGCCAAAGGGCAGGAAGCTTTCGTGTCCAGTAATGCCGTGCCATAATCCACGGCTCCAACATACCATGGGGTGTAAGCACTACTTTAACTCCTATTTCCTGTGCCCATTTTTGAGTCAAGGCACAGCCCGGTATCCAACAGCCATTCACATGAAACACATCCGGCTGGATGTCATTCATAAGCCTCATAAACTCACGCTTCATCGTACCGAGTTGCTTCCAAGAAGGCAGATAATGAATCTGGCAGTTCTGCATTTCCACCGGATTCTCTGAAGCATGGGTAAAAATATGCAGTTCTGTCTGCTTGCCCAACTCATTGGCCAACAGTTGTATGTAGGCAGTTGTACCGCCCCAGTTGCGGTCTATTGTAGGGATATAGTGAATAACTCTCATTTCTGCGATTTATATAAGTTCGTCTTCCCTAAGAAAAGATATCCTATTATAGGAATGGATTCAAGTACCCTGCAAACCAGTAATGTTGCAAGGATAACACTTCCACTTAGAATAATAGCTAAAATCAGATTCGTAGCGAAGTAAGGAGTTACCATAATTTGCTTTGCGGGAAAAAGCAAAAAGAAATGAACTAAATATATATCTAAGGAATGTTGTCCAATGTAACTCCAGATATTCTTTAATGCAATATTGTTTTCATTTATCAGGAAAACATACCATGCGAAAAGCCCTCCAATACATCCGTGAGTAACTTGTACGATGTAGTAAAGTATAAGATGACTATGTGGCGCTTGAATGCAGAAATAATATATTAAAAGTGGAATAAACATAAAATTCCATTTTCGTATATAGGTTATAATAAATGGATACTCCTTGAGATATACTCCCAAAATAAACATGGGATAAAACTTGCTTAAGGATCGTAATTCCAATCCTTCAATTAGTGATTCTGGCAGAACAAATCTTATTCCCATTAAAAGAACTACCATAATCACATCAATTATCCATCTCCATTTATTACTAACCTTGTTTCGGACAGGAAATGAAAGGTTATAAAATAGAGAAACCTCAAAGAGGGTAAGTAAAAACCAATACCCCTCTTTCCCTTGTGTTTGTAACAATGTGAGATAGTCGACATCTTTTAAGAGAGCTAATCCTATACCACAAAATAATAAAGGTAATATTAACTGTTTAGCTCTTTTTATGGTATTCTGTAAAGGGTCATATTTCCCCGTTCTATAAGTTAAATATCCACTCACAAGAAAAAATATAGGCATCTGCGTATGTATCAAGAATTGCATAATTGGCTCCGTGCCCAATCCCATATGGTAAACGACTACAGTAATAATAGCAAATGCTTTCAGATAGTCTAAATAATTTAATCTCATATTTCTATTTAATAAATTTTGTTTCCCTATTAAAATATTTTGTACCATGAATATCTTTTCATAAAATTATAAGTACCCGCACATAATATGTATTTATCCTCTTGTTTATAATCTCTCTCCTGCAACAAGAACACGATATGATAGAAGTAAGATTGCTCCTAAAATATTATAAAAATACACACAGAGTTATCTTCACCTATTTTTATGGGATAGCTATTATATCTCCCCTTGTAATAGAATAAATGAAAAACTGAAAATTATATTCGATTATTGTATTACCATTTCAAGAGGTTCTTTTTATCATTGATAACTATGACATACCGGCTATCTACATTTTCACCGCAGCTTTCTGATAAAACCAAAGGGCAGGAAGATTTCATTTGTTCTCCTCTTAATCTTTGCGTTTCAAATGTAGAAGCAACATAAAGTAATGTAAAAAAACGTATATTCATCTTTGTATGTTTTAAAACGGCCTTATAGAATTTTTATTAAGAGCATTAATTTTACAATAATGTAATAGTTATTTGTTGAATTACTAAGATTGTTTTTTATTTGAGTTGAATGATTCTCGGAATTCTCCGTATTTCCATATTATGCATAATGTAAACATCTTAGATTATCTTTTGCTACTAAAATACGAAGCCCTTTCCCCTATTAAAATATTTTGCATCACAAGTAATATCCTTTCGTGAAATTGCAGGTACGCCTGCATATAATTTATATTTGTCCTCATATTTTTTATTTAATACACTTCCTGCAGCTAAAACGCTATAGGATGGAAGTGAGGATCCTCCTAAAACAATCACAGAAGTACCCACAAAGCAATAATCGCCTATCTCTATGGGATGACTGTCTTGTCTTCCTTCATAAATATCTATAGAATGAGTGAGTAATTGGGAATTATATCCGGCTATCGTTGTATATTTCCCAATTGTAATGCTGTTGGTACAGTCTATATGATGCTTTTTTGTGATCGCTGATTCATCTCCCAACATTAACTCACTTTTCCTATTCTTTTGATGGGCAAAATGCTTAGACTTCGTTCCAGTGGGAAAGCCTGTAATCCAGTTGCTCCTGCTGATACTGCTATTTTTCCCTAATATCATACTATCCAAATGGATAGCCACATTAAAATGCCCTATTGAAGCTCCCTCCCCCATCTCAAGATATATAGGATAAACATAAGATAAACCGATATAAGCTGTATCATGTATCTTATATTTATAAAAGGTTCTTAAAATCCTTTTTTTCAAGAACCAGGGCAAAACCATCACAATCAAATTAATCAATATTCTCATATAATTCTTTATATAGATTTGCGTATTGGCCGGTTATTTTATCGGCTCTATAGTTTTCTACGTTTTTCAACCCTTCATGAAGCATATTCTCTCGGAGATCCTTATTCTGAATCACGGCAAGATATGCATTTCTTATGTCCTCCACGGAATATGGATCTACTATCACCGCTCCTTTACCCGCGACTTCTTTCATCGGTGAGATATGGGAAGTGATAACGATACGACCTGTCGCCTGTCCTTCAATGATTGGCATTCCGAATCCCTCAAACAGGGAAGGGAAGTTTATGATATCGGCATTTCGATATTCCCTGATTATATCTTCATGACTCAAATGAAAGCTATTAGAATATTCTATCTTATTTCTTTTGAGTGCCTCCAATGCCTTGGCATCCAGTTCGCCGATAATTCGCAGATGACAATTGATCCCTTTTAATGCCTCTATTGTCCTAAGAAGGTTTTTTCTCGCTAATGTACCGATATGAAGGATGATCGGCTTTTGTAAGTTGAACTCTTTAGGCGAATATTTAAAGGAGTTGTCTACCGGATTGGGAATGACACGTACCCTTTTCGGATCCAATTCTATCACTGCTTTCACCTGCCGATAGGCAAATTCTGAGATGAAAGTGACATAGGCGGCTTTTTTAAGAGGAACAATATATAATAGTTTCCAAAGCTTTTTCTTTAATCCCTTCAAATAATGATAATACATGATGTCATGTACCGTCACTATTGTTCTTCTCCCTTTCAAGAACCATAACAAGTAATGTACATCCCCTGTTATATGATTGATATAATCATTCCTCTCCTCTTTCCTTGCAAACCATCCATTTTTAAATATGGATTGGATATCGGCATAAGGAGACGGCAAATAAGAACATTTCACTTGATGAACCTTTTTTAATTCTGTTACGATCGTATCAAAGACCGCACCAATGGAATATCCCGCATTTTTATTCCTATAATAAAAAAGTATGTTCATTATCTTTTCACTCTTCTTTTATAATTTACCGCAGCTAAAGTCAAGCCTCCAAGTAATATACAAAATCCTAAATTTGTTGGTATCGACCATTGTCCTTGTGGAACCGTTAACATCATACCTGCAGATAAAATCCATGGCAACAAATCAAGCCTACGAACAAGACATCTATATGCTTTCATCAAAATATCAATCGAAAATAATGTCCTTATACCAATTATAATCCAACCGATAAACATTCCACACTCACCAATAATACGACTCCATTCTATTTCTGCATTGAATCCAAATGAATACATACTTCCTCCCATTAGTTTTGCTCCAACATTTGTTCCCAAACCGATTCCATATCCCAGAATAGGGATATTAAAATTAACTAAAGCTCCCAATAAGCCACCAATATACCTTTCATTTATTGTACCTTCGACTCCACCTTCTGCTTCATTTGCTAATTCAAATCTATCTGACAATGCATCAAAACTCATATTTCCGATACCTGTAATTAAAATTAATAATACAGCAAATACTGCTATAAAGAAGAATTTTAAGAATCTTATTTTTAACTTATTTTGTCTAATAACAGCAACAAACACAAATAATATAATTACTAATGTTTGAAAGAAATTAGTTCTTGATACAGAAGTAGGAATTGCAAAAATGTAGCAGGCGGCAAAAAGAATCAACTCTACTTTATTAAATTGATATCGTTTAGGCAGAGTTTCATTCATCAACAGATAATAACAAAGCACACATCCTACAACAGCTTGAAACATTACATATCCAGAAGTAAATGAGAACGTACCTGACGGTCTTAAATATTCAGTAGTTCCATAATATGCAGAAGTACCTTCACCACCAACTCCTATATTTACCCATGCTGTCTGAGGAGAATGAAACTGCATGAATACCAAAATCGTCATTGGAATAGATATATACAGAATGAAACGTGATATCTTTATCAAATCATCACGTGTCATAATCTTTCCCATTACGAATATCATTGGGAAATGAAAGAAATATATTCGCCATCCGAAGAACGCCACAAACAAATTATGATGACCGACTACCATTGTTATAATAAATGACAATGTACTGATAAACATCATAACAATAGCATATTTTGACCTTATCCAGCCGCGTTGTATTCCCACACATGTCAACCATATTGCGATAGGATCCCTAACCATTAATAATGGTGTTGACAACCCTGGTAATACCCACTTACGTAAAGCACCTTCGAAAATTAAAAGGAACACATATATCCATATCAATTCTCTATAAAATTGATATGGAGCTCCTTTTGTCAGTTTTTTTATATTAAGATAATTTTCCATTAATAAAAGTTTTTACTGATTGTGCTAATTCTGTTTCGTAACAACTCCAAGGTCTTTTATTCGCAGTATTCATTGCAGCACGCCCAACCTCACATAATATCTCGGGGTTATTAATAAATTTTTCGAGTAAATCTCTAATTGGTTGTGCCTTTCCTGCCTCAACTATCCAACCATCCTCACCATCCGTTATTATATCAGGTCCACATGTTCTATCTGTTGTTATAACTGGAGTCCCTTGTGCCATCGCTTCTGTTATAACCAAACCAAATCCTTCAAACAAAGACGGGAATATAAATACATCGTTTTCAGACATTAAGTTCAAAACAGCATCATGAGGCAAAGAAGGTATATAATTTACATTTTTAAATGCATTTTTTAATGCATTACAACCATCTATATCTCCACGTCCAACAATTGTAAGTTCTATATTATCATTTAAGCCTTTTACAGCTTCAAAAAGATAAGAAATACCCTTCCTCTGTGATAATCCACCAACAAATAAAGCTCTTATCTTCCGACCTCTAATTCCATCATATTCCCGTTGCTTATTTATTGGAGGGAAACCATATGGAATAATTTCAATATCCGATAATTTTCCAGGATACATTTCTAATGTTTTTTTTGTGAATGTACTGGCTACATAAATTTTATCCGCCAATCTTAATTCCTCATCTTTTCTACGTAGTTTTTCTTCAGAATCATTAAATCCTCCAAGAGTCATTGCCCATTCCGGATTTTTCCCTCTTTCCTCATTTAATAAACTACGCATTGCTCTCCAATATCCTATTGGAAGATCATAAATACAACTTTTATGCAATTCATGTGCCATACGAAATGTTTCTAACGCTCCATCTTCATACGCATAAACTGCATCAATATCAGATTGATGTCTAGTCAGAAAGATTCCAACTTTTTCATCTAAATCATGATAAATTTTATCAATACAATATTTACCTGTTTCATGAGTAATCCATTTGTTTATGTGCAGCATTGAAGCAATTAAACGACACAATTCCTTTAGGGGATAAGTATAAGTATATGGACGAATACTATACCAGTATTCCCTTCTCCGAATTTTTTTAAATGGTCCAACAGATAACCTGTAAAATATACTTTTCTTAAAACATGCTATACATGTATGAAAACTATCTAATATACCCATTTTATAGAATCCATACACAGCACCACGCGTATTTTCATTTCCTGTTGGATGTGAGATTATTATTTTTTTCTGTTTATCCATGCTCGCCAATAAAATTTTAAGTCACCACTCAATAATGAAGATATTACCAATTTATCATGGACACACTCTCTATGTTTTATACATATTGCAGGATTTCCACCCATTACGGACATAGGAGGAACATCTTTAACAACGACAGCACCAGCACCAATAACAGCGCCATAACCAATTTTTCTACATGAAGGCAAAATGAGAACATTTGATGCAATCCAAACATAATCCTCTATCTCTATACCGTAATATTTATGTTCCCATTCAGAAGAATTTATATAATGACTGGTTGTTATTATCTCACTATCATTACTTATTATCACGTGATTTCCAATATAAACTTTCGATCTTAAGTCTATTTTACTTGACCCTATTGAAGAATCGTGTCCGATATACAGATTACAATTAGCCTTTTTTGCTAATTCTCTCAGAATTATAGTATTTTCTCCTATTTTAGCACCTTTTTTACTTGCTTTTCGCCTAAAATAAGCATATCTAATCCAACATACTATCCTTGGAAAAATTCCTACAATAAAATGCAGAAAGCTTCTGCTACTAATTCTTTCTATATAATTATTCATAATATTTAATTATACAAAAAATTCATATATTCCATATATGTATGTTTCCAGGTAAATGATTTTGCTAAGCACGCGGCGGCATGACCAATATCTTTACGCTTATTTGGATTTACTATCAAATCTTCCAAGCAATGCTCTATAATAGCAGGAGCCTCAAAATCAGTAAAAACTACATTTTCACCATTTCTCAGTTCAGACGATGTCAATAAACCTTTAGCCGTCACTACACATCTGCCATCCCGTAAAGCAGCAGCTAAAGAACCACTTTTAAAAGAGCATCCATAAATATTTGTTTCTGGCAATACCAATATATCTGATATCTGAATATATTTATCAATCTCAAATATTGGCAAAATACCTGTTTTGTAATAATCATCCTTATCCAAAATAGAAATATCCCCCTTAGTATTTCCTATAAACAATACTTTTATCTTTATCCCTCTATTTATAAGATTCTTTATTGCTTTTACACTACTTTCAATATTTCTCATGCCCCAAAAAGATATAACTATTCTGTCTGTTGCTCCAATTTCTTTCTTAATGGAATGTAATGTTTCACTTTTACCTTCAAATATTGGGACATTACTTACAATTGGTATAGGTTTTGACAAACACTTGTGTAAGTTCAACTTTTCAATCATTTGTCTGTAGAAATCTATACTTGTTGCTATCTTTTGACAATTATATAATATCATCTTAGTTGCCAACTTTGAAAGCACACTATTTATATATAATTTAATACTTCCAGATACAAATGGGATATAAACCTCATGACAAAATATCATAAATTCAACATTTGACCTCTTTATAGCTTTTACTAGAGGAATCATATTAAAAGGAATTCCTTTACTCTGAAAACCATGGGGAACATATTGCAAAGAAACAACATCTATACATTTCTCTTTTATTAGTTTTATTATCGGCTCATGACAACTATTATTCCATTTATCTATAACAGGAAGTATCGTTATACCTTTAACATCAGTATTTATCCTTGAGTCCATTTTACATATAACATATACTTCATGATTATGTTCTGCAAATTGCATAGCTATATTATACGTATAATCACCAACCCCATCTACTATGGGAGGTAAATTATTTGTTATAAATAGAATTTTCATTTTATTTTTCTAATAAAAAATTGAGCATAAGAATATAATAGTGTAGATATCTTAGCAATAAAAATAGAGAACCTATTAACCCCTCTATATTTTAGATAATAATATGACAAACTCTCATACATCATAAAATTTCCTCTCACTTGATTCAAATGTTTTTCAACAGTTACTCCATGTTCATGCAGAATGGATACAGAAGGAATATAATAGCATTTCATACCTATTGCGTTCATCCTTTCAGAAAGAATAACTTCTTCACCGAATAAAAAAGTATTTGGATCAAATTTACCACAACGAACGAATTCTTTATATTTAACCACAAGAAATGAGCCCATCAACCTGTAATAAAATCCTTCTTTCGCCTTATTCTGATCAAAATGCTTTATGTGATAGAATGGAATAAATCTCTCCCAATACTGGCCTACCATTTCTGTCCAAAATGGTACATAATCATTAGGACTCTGACAATTTCCATCTAATCCAACAACCTTAGGACCAATAACTCCAACATCTGGCAACATTTTTAATTTATCAATCAAAACATCTATTACATTAGAATCTATAAAACGTATATCATTATTGGTAAATAATAGATACTCAACACTAAAATGATGTTTTATAAAATCCACTCCAAGATTATTTCCCTTAGCAAAGCCAGAGTTTTCAAGATTATGAATTATATAAATATTAGAGTGTATAGTACATTCCGTAATATTTTTTATAATAGGAGCATCAAGAGCATTCGATATTTTTTCTGAACTTTCACCTGTAGCCTTATTATTTACTATTATTATAAGTTGTGGAATGCTACATTTTGATAGCAGTTCTTCCTTAACGTATGTTATCGTACGTTCCTCAGATTTATAATTAACAATGATAGTAGCTAATGTGAACTTTGGTTTCATCATTCTTTCTTTATTTAACAAAAAAGGTAGATATATGAATACCATTAAATTTATATATGATAAATATATATCACATATTTCTTGGTATTTTAATACCATAGAAATGAAATAATACTACTTTATGCGTATATAATGAAACAATGTTATAATATATAATTAAAACCAATCTCCATATATATCTTTTACTTTGTTTTTACTAAGAAAAATATGTTTTATATTCCTTAATTTACAACGAATACACATTATAGCATACTCCAATGCAGGATGTTTTCTTATTTTTCTACTTTCATCCGTCCAACTTCCTAGTTCAAGATGTATAATATAAGTATTCTTATTAAGAAACAATGCATTATTCACAAAAGTGTGTATATCAAATATCATTCCGTTATTTGGAAGTTTCAATTCTTTTGTTGTATATCTGTATCCATACTTTTCCGCTTTCTTTGAAAGAATCCAACCTATAATAAAATTATTATGGCGAGGATTCCCTCCTTCATCTACAAAATGTTGGTTTTGATAGAACTCTAAGCATTCTTTTATATAAGGATGCTTTTTTTGTACGAATAACTGGGTTGATGAGATACCTAACCCTTCTATCTTTTGTGATGGATCTTTGGGTAAACCTTCATCATTTATTTTATCCCTATCTGGAGCGAACAGCCCAGGATGGAATTCATGAGCTGCAACAAAATCATATTTCAAAAAACGGTCTAACGGCTTTAATACGCGAACATCACTGTCTAAATATATACCACCTTCATTATATAAAGCATATAGACGTACATAATCTGCTACAAAAGCAAATTTTTTAGATTCATACGCCTCCTTCACAAAAGGAACAGAATTTACATCGAAATTTGATTCATTCCATAATTTGAATGTATAATCCGCTAAATGTTTATGCCAACTTTTAATGCACCATTTAACCAATGGAGGCATTTCATTACCTCCGAACCAACAATAATGAATTATTTTAGGTATCATATTTACAATTTAAATTTATGAATCAAACATAATGCAATCTTCCAGCCCAAAATAGTTCTTAAAAATTTTAAGACCCGTCTTTGTGGTAATATTAATGGTTGATGCAAATAATTGAGAATTTCATAAACCATCTGCATCAATTCTTTTATTTGAGGATAATTTGTATAGACAAAAAAGCCTATATATCTTGCACAATTATATCTCGTATCGTCATTATCTTTATACGATATTATCAGATGTGATATAATATCATAGGTTCTCAACACTGATTTCTGTGCCTCTAATGACATTTTAGAACTGACACCTGTTCCCGTCTGTCTCCATATTGCAAAAACATTATTTACAGAGAGAGCCATAGACGCCTTCGCTGCCACTCTTGCAAAGAATTCTCCGTCTTGATTCTTAATAATGTTTTCGTCCCAGCCTCCACTTTTTATAAAAAGATCTCTATGCATAAGATGACAATGGGGACAGTTCCATCCTTTTCCCCTCCATATATCAAGCAACAATTCTATTCCTGGAGTATAATCTTTATCAATTTTTCTTTGCGGGAAAAACAGACGTCCATCCGGATACAACATTTTAACAGGAGAAAATACAAGTGTATCATTATCCCCATCTTTCAATATACGTTCCATCTGTTTCTCTATCATATCATCTGTGCAATAGTCATCCGCATCCATAAATTTAATATAGTCACCATTGCACACTTCAAAAGCGTAGTTACGTGCAGCATTTCCTCCTTTCCTTGGATTTATAAAAACATGAATTCTGTCCGATTCATATTCTTTTGCTATAGCCAAAGAATTATCTGTGGAATGATCATCTACGACTATAATTTCCACATTCTTATATGTCTGTTTCTTCAAACTGTCCAATGTCTCTGATACCCATTTATTAGCATTATATAATGGAATCAAAATAGAAACTAAAGGTATTCCTTCATTATGAATCATAAATAATCAATTCTATATATAATAAAATGTATCAAACAACTTTCATTAAATATGATAATAACTTACTTATCTTTAAGGAGAGAAATATACTTATAATTTTCACCTTTAAAGGTATCCACGGTAACACCACTTTTTTCTCAATACGATGAATACTGCTTAATATTCTTCCTCTTTCATTACTTTCCAACATATTATTTTTATAAACCTCCAGCAATTTGGAATAGATATCCTGCATTATTCCTATTCCATAATTATTATATTTTTGTTCTTGCCCATAAACCTGACATAGATGCCACCATTGATTTAGAATATCAATTTTTACATCAAACCATTTGACTCCGACTGTATTATATTTACGTTCAGTTATCGGATAAAAGTAATTATAGTTATAGCCATGAAGTCTTTCGTTTGGAATGATATTAATACTTTTACAGTATTTATAATATAAAAAACAGAATCCAACATCTTCCCAATACTGGTAATTAGGAAATCTGAGATTATATTGCCTTATGATATCCGCATTCCACATTGCTGACCAGACATACAATGTATTTCTTTCTACTAAAGTTTTTATTTTATCAAATAAGCTCATAGACGGATCCATAGCAACTTTTCGTTCCAGCATTATCTTGCTTCCTTTCCACCAATGTGCATTCTGAAACAAAACATCTTCTCCATTATAATTATCAACATAATCCTGAAGCCAGAATTGTTCCACATAATCGTCACTATCAATGAAACAGACAAAATCTGTCTGCACATCTATATGATCCAATCCATAGTTTCTTGCAGAAGGCAGTCCTCCATTTTCTTTATGAAAGACCTTTATACGTTTATCCTTCCTTGCATATTCGTCGCATATAGCACCAGAATTATCGGTACTGCCATCATCCACCACTATAACCTCAAACTTTTTATAACTTTGTGCCAATACACTATTTAAACAGCGACGGATGTCTTGCTCGACATTATATACCGGAATAATGATTGAGATCATAATTATCTTCCTCCCGTAAGAATATTATAGATGAACGGAATCCTCTTTAAAAGAAGAAATGTAATATAACAGATGAAAACTGTCATTATTGCATAAAGAATATAAATAAAAGGCAGAGCATAAGAATTATCATTCAGTACATATGCTGGAAATACTTTTTGTATAATAGTTCCACTTGCCCACAACCCCCAAACAGCATGCGACGCATATATGAAAAAAGTAGCATTACTGAATTTCTTAAAACAAGATAAAATAAATCTTAATATTTTCTTTTTATGATTATTACAATCACAACGTATTGAAACAATTTCCATATCCGTAATCAAGTTAAACATTGTTATCGACATACATATTGTAAATATTGGCTGCAAATAATATGATAACGAAGTATTGCCATAATACAATAATATCGGTAACAATATAAAACTTATTATAAACGTAAAATACCTTAGATTCTTATTAAAGAAGAAGTCTGTTATATATAAAATATGTATTCTTAGGAATGCACCTAATGAAAAAAAGAATATAGCAACAGAACTAAATCCACAAAGCGGAATCTCTATTCCACTAATATACGACAACGCCATAATACTCAAAGTCCACCATTTGAAATGATATATTACAAAATGGAGTATGGGGCTTATTATAACCATCATCATCAAATCCCGGACAAACCACATTGGCTGCAACCATGGAAAATATGTAGGTCTCATATCTCCCAACCAATTAAGATTTACGTCTGTTTCTACTTTCTTAGAATCATAAAATGAGGATACCGTGAAATTATCAGCAAAAAAGTCAATAATTATACTCCATGAGCGTCCATGTAAAATAATGCCACAAACTATAAAAATTGCTAAAAAGAGGATTGCGATTATTATCCATAAAATATAAGGTATAAATAACGTATAAAATCTTTTCTTTAATTTTGATAAATATGTTTTTAGATTCCAACTCTGATTATAAAAATAATATCCTGATATTACAAAAAATATTGGAACAGCAATACTTCCTAACCATCCGACAATATTTCTAATAATCGTATAAATATACAAACCGCCTTCAATAGAAGAATGATCTATTAGACTTTCTAATACAGGAAATTTCGGAATATGTAAAAATACTACAAGAATGGCCATAGGGAATCTTATATCCCTACACGTAATACTATCTAATTCTGATTTTGTTTTCTCCATGATTAACTACAATATTTGTATGATTATTTGTTCTAAATATTTAGATTCCAAACACCGCTCTACTTTATTTCCTCCTTTTACCTCATTAACATACTTATTTGGTAAATATGTCTTCCAATCAACTTGCTGCAAGAACCATTCATATTCCACATCAAGATGTCCTAAATCTATTGCTTGAAAACCGACCAGTGCCAAATCGTAAGCTAATACGGTAGCAGCCATACCCAATGAAATTAAAATAAGATCATTAGGATTTGCTGTTTCTTTAATATGATTCAATATATCATCATATTTATCAAACGCATTCTCTGCAGGACAAATAATTCTCCGGATTGACTTAGCATTATCAAATAAATCATTCCCTACACCGGATGCAGTATATAAACCTTCTACAATAATTATATTTCGTCCATTCCAAATCTCTTTTAGAAGTTTCAAATGAGCGGCACTTCCACTACGATCTTTATAGTCTATATAAAATCTGGAAATTTCCGTATCATAATATAGCTTCTTGAGATCTATTACATCAAGAATGTTTTTTATATTCATACTGACATAATATGCCCAAAATTCATCAGATGACTTTCTTAGATTTCCTGAATATAAAAATGGATAAGGCAAACATACAATATGGTTTGGAATATTAGATGTCAATATTTCCTTCAATCTTTTTGCCAACCTCGCATCATATTTCTGGAAGCCACGACAACCTCCCCATATTACATCCAATTCTCCATCTCCATATCTACTAACAGAGCATCTATTATTTATAATATAATTAATTGTATCTATAGAATTTCTGATTTTCAATTTCCGCAGGATGAATTTTCTGACAATAGGAATTCTTATATATTTATAATAACAATTCCTTATATTATTGAATATAACCATATATATTAAATTATTTCAGCTATTATTTGACTTAAATATACAGGATCATTACATCTCTGAACCTTGTTTCCTCCATTAACTTCATTCACATATCTATTGGGCAACTTAACTTTCTTTTCTACTTTATGTAAATACCATTCATATTCCACATCAAGATGTCCCATGTCTATTGCTTGATATCCATCATTAGCCAAATCATAAGCCAACACTGTTGCAGTCATTCCAAGACATATAAGAATAAGATCATTCTTTGTTGCACTCACTCTAACAGCTTCTATAATCTCATCATACTTGCTATATGAGTTTTCAGCAGGACAAATTATCCTTCTTAAGGATTTCACACCTGCATACAGATCATTACCGATACCAGATATAGTATAACATCCCTCCACTATAATAACATCACGATCTTTCCATATCTCTTTTAATTGATTAATGACATTTCCACATTCATTTTTATCTTTATAATCCATATAGAAACGAGAAATCATCGCATCATAATAAATTTTATTCAAATTTAATAATGGAAGAAGTCTTTTATAATTTCGTTCTGTATAACTTTTCCAAAAATAATAAGCATAATCACGTAAATGATTTGTACATTTCAACGTATAAGGAATACAAACAATATGATTTAATGTATCATCTGATACCAATATATTCTTCAACCTTATGGCTAAATCTATATTTTGATCTTGAAATCCGCGACTTCCTCCCTGTATCATGTCAAACTCACCATCTCCATATCTACTGACAGAACATTTATTCTTAAGTATATATTCTATTGTCTCACCAGTACTTTTTATTTTCAAGTTTCTAAGTATCCATTTCTTTATAAATGGATATACAATATGATCTTGAAAATACGCATCGAAACGACAAATAAAATCACTCATAAGACTATTTATTAGAGATAAATCTTTTATACAGAAATCTTATTACTTTCTTGGGGTTATAGCAGAACACATCAAATAATAACTTATAATCAGCAGCTTTTTCTGCTCTTGACATTCTAAAGCAATATAGTCCTGCATCAGTAAAGAATTTAATACTTTGTGCTTTATATTGTTTTCCAAAAACCTTATAAATGTTGAGATTGTGATAACATTGTTTTATTAATGTTTTATAAGATTGATTATATGAGACTCCACCAATATGTCTTCTATAAACGCTCATTACATCACTAATACCCCTAAGTTTTCCATAATGAGCTGCAGAAAGGAATATTAATATATCACCATAGATAAACTTTTTATCAGAAATGGCATTATTGTATAAATCAGACTTTATAACATCTCTTCTTATCAATACTGATGCTGTAGGAACTGTCCACTTCTTGAATATCTCTAATCCTGAATAATCTCTATTCTCTACATTAGAAAAGCTTTCATCAAAAGTTTTTGTCTCTTCATAAAAAACTTTTGCATTATGGAAGGCCATAGAGTATTTTGGATTATTTTCTAAAAAATCCACCTGTTTTTGTAATTTATATGGATCTATCCAATAATCATCTCCTTCACACAAAGCAATGTATTTACCTTTACATGCCTCATTCATTATCTTTTGAATAGATCCATCATGCTTTGAATATTGATTTTCCGTTTCAAATATCGGTTTTATGATGTCAGGATATTTCTCTGCATACTCTCTTATTATTGCAGCAGTACCATCAGTTGATGCATCATCATGAACAATAGCCTCAAACCTGAAATTTGTTTTTTGCATCACGAATCCTTCTAAAGCGTCACGAATATATTTTTCATGATTATATGTTGTACATCTTATACTGACCATTATTGGTCTTGTATCCTTTTCTTCATTAACATTCATAACTAAAACGAGAATTTTATTTTACGAATAATTTCTTATCCAAAATATTAAATAACGTTTTTTCCACAAACCGCTGCCTAAACAAATCAAGGCCAATACAAATAATAAAAATCACAGTAACACTTATCAATGCATGTAGCACTGCATAATCAGTTGCAAACCATCCTACATTATCAAAAGTGTCACGCCAAAGCCATTGACGCATAGTATCACTATTTGCATGAATAAGTAATACACCAAACATACATGATGCAACCTTGTTTATAAAAGCGCTATTCTTTATCTGTAAATCCTTAAAATACATAAATAAACAAACGGAAGTGATAACTGCCATTATATGATTTGAGTCTGAAACCAGAATAAACTCACGTCCTGGAGTATTCACTATTATTGATAGGACCAATACACTTGAGACAGATATTACAATGGAAAAAAGAGAAAGCCATCCCCATTTAATCTTTACGTCCTTATAATTTATTCCATAAATACGTATATAAGACGAAATGAAGTATAAGACACAAAACCATGTAACATAGTTCATTGAAACATATATTCTTGCTGTTGTTCCTAATATTGTATATATAAAAAGGCACAATGCTAGTAACAACTGATGTTGCTGTTTATTCATATTGTGTACAAGAATATTAAGAAAAGGAATACACAAATAGAAAAGGAGAAAACACGAGGTAAAACCATCCGCAACAGATTTTATAGGCCAAAGCATTTCATATAATGATTTTATATTGAAATCTTTGTATCCTGTAAAAACAAAGATTAAATTTATAACTATATTATAAAATTCTATCTGGAGGAATAATTTCAGAAATTTTCTTAATGTTATGTTCGACCGACACATAAAATAGCCTGTTATCAGAACGAAACAATTTATTCCCGTTTTACCCCACATCCCGAATACATAAAAGAACGCAGATTTGCCAGTCAATGGCTCATTTTCTATTACCTGAATTAATCCAGAATTAACCAAATAATGATGTGCCACAATCAAAAACATCACTACTATTCTGTATAATTCTATATTGGTATTACGATTGTGAACATAGTATGGAGATTCTTTAATCATAAAAACTCTTTATATTCTTTCATCTAAGAATCGTCGGAACCAAATCTTTTATAATATATAAATTCTCTTTAAATCTCAAATTATCCTCATTCAAAGTTTTTCCATTCATCCAGTCAATTAATATTTGAGGATAATTAAAACCTGCTAAATACGCTAAAGGATAATGACCCGATATTCTACAATTCATTTCAATTATAAATACACCTCTGTCATTTTTGAAACAATCTACAGACAAAATACCTTCATGTGAACTTGCCAAAGATATTTTTTTCGTTGCATCAACAAAAGGCAAATTTGATGCAGTACGTCCAAGATCGGTCTCACCACTACGCATTGTAACTTTTTGTTTTGCAAACGTATCTATATATTTTCCATTTAAATCATTCAATACATCCAGGCCATATTCTTCGCCATCCATAATTTCTTGATATATAATGGCCTCATCTTTTGTGAAAGATGATTCATATTTTAAATATGATTTAAAAATATCTTTATGACATTTTTCAGTAAAAACTTCAAGTTCCAAATCGTTATCAACCTTATAAATACCCATTGAGGCCATACCCCAACGAGGTTTCATAATAATAGGATAAGACAATTCACCCTTTAAAACAGCTGTCTTAACCTCTTTCATTGTTAAATACGTCTTAGGGGTCTGCAATCCTAAAGATTTAATAAACTGATATGTTTTCCATTTATCATTACAAATCTCAACAAATTCAGAACTTGCAAGAATTAGCTTAATTCCATTATCTTCAAAAACTTTTCTGTTTTTAGCTAAAACAAGTAAATCTATATCAAATAGCGACAGTACTACATTTACATCATTTTTTTTACAGAAATCTATAACTGATGATATGTAATTATCGGAATAAATTAAAGGAGAGATAAAATATCCATCAGCCCGCTTTAATGCAATGGTATAGTTACTATTTGAAGCATAAACTTTTCCGATTCCTTCTGTTTTCTTAAAATAATCAACTATATAAGAACGTCTTCCAGCAGAAGTTAATAAAATATTTATCATTATATGACACGTTTAAGATTATCTAATGTTATTTTACCTGTAAAAATTATTCCATTTTTACGTATTCTTTCAATGTCCCAGTTCCACCAACTAATGGTCATTAATTTATCTATTATTTCCTTATCAAATCTGTATTTTATTATTTTCGCAGGAACTCCTCCTACTATTGCATATGGAGGGACATCTTTATTAACAAGAGCATTTGCACCAATAAAACAGCTCCATTGCCTATTGTAACACCTCTCAAAACTGTAACATTACACCCAATCCATACGTCATGCCCAATATTACATGGTTTATCAAATTTTGATACAGGCAACAGATTCTCATTATTTAAAATACCATATCTTCCATTATACAAAAAAGGATGTGTCGAAATTTTATTATAATCATGCTCAGGCGGTCCAATTGTTACACCATAAGATATCGAACAAAAATTTCCAATCACAGAATTGAACAACATATCAAATGGACCGGTATAAGTATATCGTCCAACATTACATCCCATAATCAAATTATTGCGATCAATGCTTACATATTCGCTTAATATAGATTGTCTTACCCGACTATGATCACCAACTATACACATTTCATTCACTTCTGATTCTTTCACTTCAGCTCTGAAAAACAAACGCGCACTGTCCGCAACCATTGAATCTATAATAAAGACATTGTCATCTTTTTTATCGTTCATTTAATATGATTAGTCTAAGTTTAATATTATGTTAACATTTTATAACTCTATGCAAATATTATTTATTTCATTAATTAATAATGTATATTTTATTTTGAAATAATACAATCAATTACTCTTCTTACGTCTTCATCACTCAATGCATGATGCATTGGCAAGCATATAACTGTATTTGCCATTTTATGCGCATTAGGCAGGTTATCAGGTCTTGCACTCTCAAGTCCACGATAAGTGGAGAACTCACTAATAAGCGGATAGAAGTAACGGCGTCCGAGAACATTCTGCTCCTTCATCTTGAAATAAAGTTCATCACGTGTCATTCCATATTTCTCTGCATCAACAAAGATAGGGAAGTAAGAATAGTTGTGCTTTACTCCCGGCATGTCATCAAAGAAGGTTATACCTTCAACACCACGCAATGCCTCACGATATTTTATTGCTACCTGATGACGTGCCTCGATAGCAGCATCCACCTGACGAAGATTTAACAAACCATACGCTGAACGTATCTCATCCATCTTACTATTAATACCTGGACCTACAACAGTCACTTCATTGGCAAAACCAAAGTTCTTAAGATAATCTATGCGTTTCTTTGTCTCTGCATCGTGCATGACAAGTGCACCACCCTCAACCGTATTATAAACCTTTGTTGCATGGAAGCTCAATGTTGACATATCTCCCGCGTTAAGTATGCTTGCTCCATTCACCTCAACACCGAAAGCATGTGCGGCATCATATATAACCTTCAATCCATAGGTGTCAGCTATCTCCTTAATACGTTTTGTGTTGCAAGGTTTTCCATAAACATGCACCGGCATTATTGCTGTTGTCTTAGGAGTTATGGCAGCCTCTATCTTATCAGGATCCATATTTCCCGTTGCTGGATCTATATCTACAAACACCGGTTTTATTCCATTCCACCAAAGACTGTGGGTCGTTGCCACGAAGCTGTAAGGCGTTGTTATAACCTCACCGGTTATACGGAGAGCCTGCAAGGCTGTAATTAATGGTAATGTTCCATTCGTAAACAAGCTTATATATGGTACTTTCAAATATGCAGCCAGTTCTTTCTCAAGTTGCTTGTGGAAAGAGCCGTTATTTTGTAATCCACTTACTTGCCCATATCTCCTTAAGAAGGGCATTAAACTCGTCAAGATCAGGTAATAATGGCGAAGTAACTGTAATAATTTTGTTATCCATATAGATTTATATTTATGATTTACGTTTCAACATATATTTAACATCATCAAGTTCACTGAATTTGAATAGTACGGCACCGCCTATATATACTATCGCGCCAAAGATGCCACCACAGATAATCTGAAGCAGCATATTCGGTATCAGATAATTGGACAGATGTATCATAGCAAACATAATAAGCCCGAGCAATACAATAGGCAAAAGATCACGCATCTGCTTGAAATATCCAACATTTATGAGCTTACCGGTATAATATGTATTTATAACCAATGCAATTAGAGAAGATACCACACTTCCACAGCAAAAAACAATCAGGCCATGGGGTAAAGTTATCGCCAGGATAGATACACCTACAATCTTTTTTATGATTTCAAGACGAAGAAATAAATCAGAACGTCCTTTCACCTGCAACAGATTAAGATTAATTGCATGAACAGGATACCACATAAGTTGAAAACATATTATCTGCAGAAGAATAACACATGATTCCCATTTAGCTGTGACCAATGTTATAACTAACGGATATGCCAATGCAGATAGCATCATCATTATTGGGAAGATAATAAACGCTGTAGCCTTCAACATTCTACGATAGTTATGCGCCAATGCTTCATTATCATTCTGCATCTTACTCAATACGGGAAAAGTTACATTTTGAATCACACCCGTAACATTTTGTGACGGCATCATCGCATATCCCTGTGCACGATTGTAAACACCTAGTTCTGCCGGACTATAAAATTTTCCAATAAAAACCGGTGCAATATTATTATATAATGTATCTAACAATGATGATGCCATCATCTTATTGCCATAATCCCAAAGATATTTGAACGATTTTTTAGACCATCCTGTTTTTGGACGCCATCTTACTATACACCAGACAATAACAAGTCCCATAAAACTGGAAAGAACTCCGGAAACTACAAGTGCCCATAATCCATAACCACAAAATGCCATTGTAATACCAATAATAGCAGAAATAATTTTTGTAATTATCGATATCTTTGTTGGAGTTTTAAAATCCAACCGTCTTTTTAACAGTACATATTGCACCGTACTTAAAGGTCCCCACAAGAAAGTTAATGCTGTAACTCTTATTAATGGGACAAGAACTGGCGTATTATAAAATTCAGCTATCCAAGATGCAGAGAAAAATAAAATCAGATACATGAATATTCCAACTCCTATACTATAGTAGAATGCCGTAGAAAGATCACATTCTTCAATTTTATCTTTCCTTATCAAAGCTCCACCCATTCCACAATCTTGAAGAACTGCTGCCACAGCCATAAACACCGCAGGTAAAGCTGTTATTCCATAATCAGACGGCGATAACAGTCGTGCCATAACAATTCCGACACAAAACTGCATTCCATAATTTGCGAACTGATTGAAAAAGCTCCAGTATAATCCTTTTTTTGTCTGTTGTTTAAGATTTTCCTTTGTTTCCACTGACATTTTGTTTCCCTCAAATTATCAATTTATTTCATTTCACAAGGAATGACATAATTACAACTTAATTTATTTATATTTTTATAACAAAGCATAATACGTGTCGTACAAATATATTTCATTCTATAAATCCAATTATCTATTGTGCTGACAAAATCGCATTATTATTTTGTCTGTAATACTTTGAGAACATCATCTAGATTAATATCAGCTTCGACACAACAATCAGAAACAGATTGGTGAACGACTGTTAAGCTCTTAAATAACATTTCTGAACATATATTACAAAATCTATTCATGTAAAAATCTTGTCCATTAAATTCTGCTACACCTCTATCACGAAGAATACTATAATATTTTTCACAGATCATATCTTTAGAATCATTCATTATACTATTCTTTTTATATGCCATTATTTTAGGATTATCGTCTGAAACTATGTATTCCCTCGGAGGATAACTTACTATAAGTCCCATTTCCTGATACTGAGATTTATCAAAAGACGTGAAACCCTTCAATAACGAATTTATTTTAACATATGACGGAGGTATCTGCAAAATGGCTTTTTTACGAACATCTGAGAATCCAGACTTCATCTCAAGATATATTATATAATGTGAATCTTGTGTATCCAAAAGCAGAACACCGTCACAAATTTTATTGAGAAAAAGAGTTTGTCCCTGATTTTTCTTGTAAATTTCTTTTGTTTTATCAAGTATATCCTGTTTTATATAAATTATGTGGCCACTGAAATTGAATGTTACTCTTGACAGTGCTTTTGGATTGGTTTTCTGCTCCTCTGTAACAGTCATAACACCATCAGCGTCAGAAATATATTCAGGACAATATATCTGCCTTAAATCTTCAACAGTTATCACCTTCTTCTAATTTTTCAAATTCTTCATTTATAGTTTCATCTTTTGCAGCCAAATCACCAACTGCATTGAAAAAAGTTGACATAGGAATGCCATGTTCACCAATTTCCAGATGTATCATTTTGGTATATCCATTCTCTGCATAAAAATAATATGCTTTGACATTATTACGATTAAGATAATATCTATTATTATATAAATTTTTCTTACAAAAGTCAATAAATGCAGTTTTATTTTTTTCACGCATACAACCTAATTTTAACAATTGGTTGAAACGCTGCATGAAATAATCACTATGTGTAGTAATCTGCATATATGCTCCTTTATTTATACAAGCAGCAAGCAGGTCAGCTACTGCTATCTGCATCTCCGGATGCAAATGTGCTTCAGGTTCCTCTATACACACAGACTGATTTTCTATAAACTCTCCTTGCATCCACAACAGCAATGGAGTCAGTTCTTTCACAGAAGAAGCAGCTGCATCCAATGGAATGGAATGACCATTATCCAAGACAAGATATATACCTTCCTTGTCAGTTGACAACTTTCCATTGATCAGATTATGTATATGCGAAAGGAAAAAATTGTCCACACGATCAGGATGTCTCATTGCATCACGGTTTATCTCATCATTATCACGTAGAAATATATCATACAGTCCCAAACGACTGGAACTGTATTGAGTTGAATAATTTCCAGACAACAGTGATGCACGTCCTGGAGGAAAGAGGAACGAACGGATGATTAATTTTCCTAACAATGTCTCACCGAGCGACCTAGTCATATCATAGAGTAAAAAATATTTCTTATATATACCACTTATCAGAATATTTTTACTTTTACCATTCAATGAAAGCGAAGCGCTATAATAATCCGACGAACTTAATTTTTCAGGAATGTCTCCCTCAATATATTCAAATTCGAATTTATCAGGTACATTATTATTAAATAAAAACTGAATCTGACACGGTATGTCTTTATAACTTAAAAGGTATTGGAAAAATGCCCTTATATCATTTTCCATCCACAAGCGCAAATCGTCTGTTTTTATTGTAAATGCAATTTTTTTAGCCTTCTCAACATCTACAGTTATCTTGTTTGTAATAAAATCATAAAGACGCTGGCTAGAAAACAAATTATACACGTAATAAGCAAGAAAGTTCACATAACTCTTTCCCAAATTAGACTTTCCTGTAAACAGCATAACCGGAGCAAGTGTCAATTCGCAATCCTTTACCGGCCCAAGTTCAATTATATGTATTTTTATATTCGACATAACTGTATTCTCTTTTTTTAGGATATAATTAGTTCCTGAGAATTTTAAATAACTTATAAAGCATCTCTAAAATAAATGACATATTGATATTTTATCATAGGCGTTATTAAAAATATTACTCCTTTTTATTACGAAAGCACAATATGTCATTTGATTAGATTTATAAGTAAAGCAGATATCCTTTATCTACCAATGCAATAATACTCAAACCCATTCTGCTTGAGTTCCTCTACATCATAGATGTTGCGACCGTCAATGATGAGAGGTTTCTTCATCGACTTGCTTACCACGCCCCAGCTTGGCAGACGGAACTGCTTCCACTCGGTGAGCATGAGCAGGGCATCGGCGTCGAGCACGGCGTCGTACATATCGGTGGCGTAATAAACCTTGTCACCGATGCGACGGCGACACTCGTTCATTGCCACGGGATCGTAAACGCGGACGGTACAGCCGGCTTCGAGCAGGAGGCTGATGGTGACGAGGGATGTCGCCTCGCGCATATCGTCGGTCTCAGGTTTGAATGCCAAGCCCCACATGGCGATGGTCTTTCCCTTGAGATCGCCGCCATAGTATTTTGAGAGTTTGTTGAAAAGCACGTGCTTCTGGTTCTCGTTCACTTCCTCAACAGCTTTCAGCACACTCATATTGTAGCCGTTCTTCTCGGCGGTCTTGATGAGTGCCTTCACATCCTTGGGGAAGCATGAACCACCGTAACCACAACCCGGATAGAGGAACTTGCTGCCGATGCGCACGTCAGCACCTATACCTTTACGCACCATATTGACGTCGGCACCCACCAGTTCGCACAGGTTTGCGATGTCGTTCATGAAGCTGATGCGTGTGGCGAGCATTGAGTTGGCCGCGTACTTGATCATCTCAGCCGAAGGTATGTCGGTGAATATCACACGGAAATTGTTGAGCATGAACGGGCGATAGAGCTTTGACATGAGTTCCTTTGCCTTCTCTGACTCCACACCTACAACCACGCGATCGGGGCTCATGAAGTCCTTGATTGCCGCACCCTCCTTGAGGAACTCCGGATTACTAGCAACATCGAACGGGACATCAACGCCACGCTTTTCCAGTTCCTCACGTATGACGGCCTTCACCTTCTTCGCCGTCCCAACAGGAACAGTGGATTTGGTTACAAGCACAGTGTATTTCTTTATGTTCTGACCGAACTCACGCGCTACGGCCAGCACATACTGCAGGTCGGCACTGCCGTCTTCATCTGGAGGAGTGCCCACGGCGCTGAACACGATATCCACGTTGTCGAGACAGCTCGTAAGGTCAGTGGTGAAATTGAGACGTCCCTCGCGGTGGTTGCGCAGAACCATCTCGTCGAGTCCCGGCTCATAGATCGGCACCTGGCCGTTCTTCAGTGAGTTGATTTTCTCTTCGTTTACGTCAACGCATGTCACGTTTACTCCCATCTCTGCAAAGCATGTGCCGGACACCAGTCCGACATAGCCTGTACCTACAATTGCTATATTCATAAGTCTATGTTTGTGTTTTTATATTTCCGTTGTTATAAAATTATCTTCTGTCTTGTGCGCGGAGCACCCGTATTGCCTTAACACATCCGGCCTGATGCTGTTTTGCCGGGTATGTAATGTCGGCGCATATATGAATGTGCGACGCGGACAGACCGCGCACACACTTGGTCAAAGCTTCACTATCTCGAACTTCACCTTGCCGATGATTCCCGAAGGCGGAAGAGGAGTTTTAGCATTGAGGTGATTGACAAACAGGTATGTCTCGCGCTCGCTCTCAGGCAGATTCATATCGCCCACGATGCGGTTGACCCACGTGTTCACCACTTCCACCTTAACGTCGTTGCGTCCGTTCTTCACGAAGTCGGTCACGTCGAGTCTGTAAGGCGCTGTCCAGACGCCGCCGGCATACTTGCCATTGATATAGACCTTTGCCATAGTGCCCACATTGTCGAACGCCATGAACATATGTTCGCCGCGTCCTGCACGGTCGAGACTGACAGAGGTAGTGTATGTGGCTGTGCCGGAGAAATAGCGGATGCTGTCGTTGGCGTTGTCAGAAAGATTGTCGAGCGTCGCCATCCGTACCGGTGACGGAGTCTTGAACGCGCTTTCGAACGTCACGTTCCATTCGCCTGTTGCCTCCTGCGTGCGGAGCGGTGCAGGATAGTTGGCCTCGAGCGTCGTTGCCGAAGGCTCACCTTTCTCGCGGAATACCACAAAGACGCACTCGTTCTTATCGAGCCTCATAGGCACCACCGTAGTTTTCTCCTCCTGACGGAAGGCGGGCAACTTGCGTATGATGCCCGTCACGGGATCCCACAGTTCCGGCTGCTTGCCCGTGACGCGGAACGCCACGTCCATAGTCAGCGCGCGGTTGTCCTGATTGGAGAGGATGTATATGTCGGTGTCGCCATCCTTCTGATGGCCCTGATATACGTTCATTCCGTCGGGCACCTTGCAGTCGGGCACATAACCCAGCTGCGCGAAGAGCGTCTCGAAGTCGAGGCCGTCGCATATCATGCCCTTGCCATAGCGGCGCTGCTTCACGTTCACGCCGTCAACATCGCCCCATATTCTCGCAGCCATCTCCTTCACCCTGCGATCGGCCTCGGGCTGGTTCTGAAGGCTCGGCGAGCGTTCCGGTGCGGGTCCCATGACAATAGCGCCGTCGAGTATGAGCCGCTCTATCTTCTCAAGCAGTTCCGGACGCATGGTCTTCAGACGCCGCGGCAGCACCAGTACCTTGAACTGCACTCCGTGGGGCAGAGTGAGCATGCCGTCCTTAACGGTCATGTCGCGCATGATAACCTCGGCGTTCATGTGCTCAAACTGATAACCTGCGGGTATCCACGGCTCCATGATGCCCACCATGCGCGGTGCGTCCTCGCCGATAAAATAGGCCACATCGGCCTGATACCATCCCTGGCGCATCATGTAGTTGCAGCGTTTGATATATTGTGTGTAGAGGTCCATGTGCTTGAACCACGTGTTGTTGCGGTTGAACTCCGTGCCGAACCATGCGTTGGAACCCGGCAGACGGTCTTCTGACGGCTGCGAGATGTAGAGATGAAGCACGGTGTTGTTCACTCCATAGGTGAAGAAACGGTCCATGCGCTGCTTCAGACTCGAAGGCGTACGCACGAACGAAGGACCGGCACTTGTGCTTGTCTCAGACGATGTGAGTTTCTTGCCGTAGATGTGGGCGCACGATGTAGCCAGACGGTTCTCAATGTCGCCCAGCGGCGGATCGGCCCAGAACTCGCCTCCCACCTCGTCGGCCTGTCCGCCGTACTGCAGGAACTCGCCGGGGAAGCCCCAATGACCGTAATTCTCAAGCCAGGTGGTAAGTCCGTGCTTGTGTGCCACCTCACGGCTGCCGCCCACATAGTCGTAGGATATCTTGTCGGCCACGAGACGGCGCAGATCCCAAAGGAATGCGTCAGAGTCGTGCTGACTGCCCACCACAACACCGCTGAGAACAGGCAGATAAGGCACAGGATCGTAGCCGTAGCGCTCCTTGAATACAGGAATCATGTCGTCGGTGAAGTTCTGTCCGCCCACCTCGTAGCTATCCTGCACGAGGAGTTTGAACGATTTGCGTTCGTCGGCCGGTATGCGGCGGAGTATCTCGCCTATGTATGCATCGAAGTGCTCTTCGGCGTGTTTGCGGCTCAGTTTGTCCACCTCATATCCTGTGGCGTCGGGGCATGCCGGCTCGTTCACCACGCCGGTGGGTGTCATGCCCGTGCGCAGAACGGTCCATTCACCTTCAGGCACATCCCATATCAGAGTGCCGTCTGCCGTCATCTTGTCAGACAGGTCGATCACCTGTTCAGGCTGTACGGCCATGCTGCGGTCGTCGGCCTGCGGCTGTTCGCGCCACAGATATTCGTCCCATGCCGGAACTTCGCTCTGGAACAGTTTAGCGAGCGACTTCTCTTTGTAACGCTCAACGCGCGGCACTGACGAGAGCGCCAGCTCCGCTATGCCTGCTCCTGCGCCTACCGAGCGGAACACCACACGATAGGAGTCGGACTTCACCGGGTCAAAGCTCATTGCCACGTCGGCATAAGGGTCGAAGCCCACTTTTTTCCAGTCGCGTGTTCTGTTGATGTTGAACCGGCTCACCGTCTGATAGCGTCCGTCGGCATCCATAGCCTGCAACTCCACATCGGTGTTGATGGATGCGGGCGCAGGGCGCACCACGATACTGCGCGCCGTGAACCAGTCCTGAGGATTGATTTCTATGATATATTCGCCATTGGTGGCGAAGCGTACGTCTGTAGAATTATCGCCGTCGGTCAGAGCCGTAAGATCGCCCATAGAAGGTACGGCAGTGATGCTGGCGTTGGCTGTGGTGAGCACCGTGCCGGCAGGTGTGGGATTGGGAAATGCCACCACATTCACGTCCTGAAACTCATCGGCAGGCTGCGGCAGCTTCACTGTCACCCGTCCGGGACCCTTCACCACCGTGCGCGAGCTATTGAGATAGCGCATGGTCTGTCCGGCCTTTATCCACGGACCTCCCGACTGGCTCCAGCCCGGCGAGTTGAACATACCGATGTCTATGCCAAGTTCGGTGGCCTTCTTCAGTGCCGCGCGGGTAATGTTCCACCACTCGTCGCTCATAAATTCCACCTTGTACTGGCTGTTGGGATCGCCCGTGCCGGCTCCGCCTATGTTTGCCACGAACGCACGGTTGATGCCAGCCGCCTTCATGGCCTCAAGGTCTTTTTCGACGCCCTCTTTCGAGATGTTACCCTCAATCCAGTACCAGTAGGTTCCGGTCTGCACCGAGGAAGGCGGCGTCACAAATCCGGTCTCTCTTTTGTCTGCCGCCGCACATCCCATCAACAGTGCCGAGGCACCGGCCAGGAAGGCGCGCGTCAGTAGTCGTTTGTTTTTCTGTGTCATTTGGTTACGTAATTTTTTATAAGCTTGTAGATTAATAAATTCAGTCCTTGCCCGCCGGCTCTATCATGTCAGGATGCACCGTAGCCATGGCCACAGCTATCACTCCCTGCACTGCCACGACAACACAACGCGACCGCTTGCCGGGCACACGCATCAGTATGCCTTCGAGTCCGGCAAACGGACCTCCGGTGATGCGCACGGCGTCGCCGCGTTTCATGTCGAGCTGTCCGGGGCTGAACCATACGAGCTGTTCGTCGAGCGATCCGCTTACGGCGATGAACTGCTGCATCTGCCGTTCGGGAACCATGACCGGCTCGCGACTCACACCCCTGTCGCGCATGATGTAATGAAGATATGGCATGTTTTTTTTGAGTGTTGCTATCCTGTCCCTGGTAGTTCTTACAAACAGTAAGTCGCGTATTACGGGAATAAGTTTCGGTGCGGTGCGACGCTGGTTGCTGCGTGCGTAGCGCATGGGGATGAATGTCCTGATACCGTTTTCGGTCAGAGTCTTCTGTGCCATGAGGTTACGGCCGTATGTAGCACGCATGGCAAACCATTGTTCGTCTTCTATAAATTCGGGCATCTAATTAAACTAAATTTTAGCTAAAGGACACATCTCCGGGGCATTGAAAGCCTTGTAAAACACTGACTTTCAATCACTTATATTATATAATAATATAAATAAGAAGTCTTTTGCGGACAAATCGCAGGCCGTTTCTGCGGCAGAAACATCTTATTCTTTGGCAAAAATAATAATTTTATTTGAAAAATAAAAACATTTCATCCCACAATGCTGGTTTAAAATCCGAACTAATGACATAAATCATGCAATACCGTCATTTCGTACGTAAACCAGCGGCGAAAAAGTATTTTACGAAACGGCAGACAAATAAGAATTTTATGTAAAATACATCAAGTATAAAAACTTATTTGTTAAAACAAAATCACCAGAAAGACCAATCAAGAGGACAGAGATACACTTACGACGTAAAAATCAGAAAATACCAATATAAGAAAAGCTGCTGTTTATCAACGTTTTGTGTTCATATAGCACTTCAATAAAGCACGTTTTACGTTGCGATATAGACTTTTTTGCATGCCAAAACAGATCATTCCGGAGCATAAGAAGAGCGACATGAGATCAGGAAAGAGAGCAATTTATGTGAGAATAATATATTTTTATATATTTATATATGCCATTCGCACAAGATTAAGACAAAAAATTGCGTCTGCGACATCCTGCGTATGATTTTGCAGTAATGAGCAGATGCAAATATTTTAAGTTAAAATAGTTAACGGAAAACCGTGATAAGAGCCACTACTTACGCACCTTCTTGCTTACACCATAGACAACAGTTCATTTCTCTCCAGCCGTGGGCGCCACGTCGGAAACCGATGTTGGTGTGGTGTCAGCAGTAGTGTCGCCGAGAAAGCGGCGTATATCGTCCAGCACACGTTCACAAGGCGGGGCGGAAGTGAAGGCCGTATTCTTCTTCAGCAACAGTTCCACGTCGGCCACACTGCCCGAATAACACGACAGTTCGTTGTGCCTCTGCGTGGAGTGAAGGCTCTGACGCGCTATCTCGTTCTCGCGTTCGCGTATCAGCAGGTTACATATTTTCTTGAGCATAGGCACCACCACCTTGTCGAAAAGATGATGTCCCTGCACATAGAGATATGTGGTGTCGGGCGTCACTCCGAGGCGTTTTATGTCGTCCTTCACCGCCTGCCAGCTCTGCTTTGCCGACGGATAGTGGCGCTGCAACTGGTCAACACGCCGCGCCACTTTGCGTCTGAGATTGCGCAGTGACGACTCAGTGTCGTCGGGATTGAAATGGCCCGTCTCTATGACGTGCAGGAAATCACTTATTGTGAACTCGCCATAATCGGGTGTGCGATAGAACCACACGCTCCACACAAACAGGGGGAATATGGCGAGAGAGAACTCGCGGAAGTAGCTCTCGAAGTCGAATATGGCATGGTCGTTGAGTGTCACGGCCACACACACATCGTGTAGCGACGGCGCATAGCACTGCAGGTTCTCTATAGAATAAGCATAGGTGTGGAATATATAGGGGCTGTCTATTATAGTCTCCGACATAGGCGTGGCACGCTGTATAAGATAGTCGTAGTCGGCATCTACGCAAGCTATCATATCACGTCCCACCTTGCCGTTGAGCAGGCTCATCAACGCCGCCTTCTTGCCACGTTCGAGATGCGGCACACGCGAAGGCAGCATCACTTCAAAATAGCGGGTGGAGTCTTCGAAACGCGACAACACCGACCGCCAGAAAAACACATCGTCGTAGCTCTCGACGTAGGCCACGATGCGCCGGCGGGCCTTTTTGGAGGTCATGCGGTTGGCGGCCTCGAAGTAGCCCGACGACAGATTGTCTTTAAGTCTTTTGCTCATAGCGGGCGCATTTTGAAGGTTGTCAGATGGTGATATCCGTCACTTCAGTCACACGGTCGGCCCATCCGTTCATGATGACAGCCGGGCTGTGTGTTGCAAGAATTATCTGCACGTTGGGGTTCAGCTCCAGAACGATGTCGATGAGACGTTTCTGCCATTCGAAATGCAGGCTCACTTCGGGCTCGTCCATGAACAGTACGTAGCTGCGGTTATCCTCCACCAGGACGGTGAGCATTATGGCGAGCATCTGCTTCTCGCCGCTCGACAGCTGGTAAGGCAGCAGCGTCTCGCCGATCTGCGTGAACAGAATCTCGTTCTCCGTGCGTATTATCTTCTTGCCAGTAGCCTCGAACAGGTCGTCCACGAGGTCCTGGAAGCGTTTTTTCGGAGCCGATATCTCGCGCGCCTTTTCGGCAGCGTCGGGCCCGCCGTTCTGAAGAACGGATATTATGCGGTTGCCCACGTTCACCTGATAATCGAGATATTTGCGCTGCAACTGATAGAGAAGAAGGTCAAGTTCGGTTGTAAGCGACGTTATGCTTGCATTAAGCTTGCTCATGGCCTCCACGTTTACGAGCGGCCGGTCCACCGATCTGATGATGTCGTAGCGTATCCATTTGGCGTCTTCGGGCACCACCTTTATTCTAACACCCTTAAGCATGTGGTTAGGGAACTCGCCTCCTGCGGCAAGTCCACGCACCACTTTGTTGAGAATAGTGCTCTTCCCCACTCCGTTAATTCCGCTGAGTATGTTCACCTGGCGGTCGAGATTCCACACCACATGGTGCTTGCCGCTCCACAGCGAGTCTATCTCTATCTGTTCAATGTAATCGGCGTATTTCATATTCGTAGCGTTTTGAGGCCGGCATAAGGCTGCAACGGAGACGGCGCGGCTGTGCCGGCGATGGTTGAAACAAATTATAATGATACATGCCGAACGCTGTGAACACGGGGCATAAAACCGTTCACAGGTTGCAGCATTATCAATAACAAAGATAAGAAATAATCGTCATAATGCGTGTTTTGCATCGAAAAAAAACACTTTTAACGACGTTTGGAGCCGTCGCAGAGAGTGCGACGGCCTGTAAGACAGTGCATGACAGAAATCATATCAGGACATTCCGCCCTGCACCATACCTAAACAATCACTTTTATCTTGCGGTAATACTCACGGAACTCTGTGGGCGTGCATCCCTTCTTACGTCTGAACATACGGTTGAAATTGCTCAGATTGTTGTATCCGCAGCGGAAGCTTATGTCGGCGACGGTGTCAGTTGTGTCGATGAGCATGCGCGTGGCGTAACCCATGCGTATGTCGATGATGTAGTCGCTCACGGTGCGTCCGGTGTGCAACTTGAAGAAACGACTGAACGCCGCCTCGCTCATACAGGCCAGCCCGGCAAGCGTTCCCAGCTTTATCTCCTCGCCGTAGTTGTTGTCGATATAGTCCTTCACCTTCAGTATGCGGCGCGAGTCCTCGCCCAGATTCACCTTGGCATAGCTCGTTGTGGCCAGTGTGCGTGCGCCCTCGCTACGCGACAGTATGTTGAGAATCTCCATAAACTGCATGAACGACGAAAATCCGTCCTTCACAGAACTGAGCGACAGTAACAGTGTATATACTTCCATGATGGCATCCATATGGAAACACATGCCGTTGCGCGCCATCATCAGCATGTTGCGTATGCGTGTGAAAGGGTTCTTGTAGAGCAGTCCGTCCTCCGAAAGATCGAAACGGAACTGCACCGTCACCTCGTGTATGTTCTCGCTTGTGCACGTGTTCTGAAGCCACACGTGCTCGAGCTCGGTGCCGGTTATGAGTACAAGGTCGTACTCGCCTATCACTTCGCTGCTGTCGCCAACGATGCGCCGTACGCCCGGTGCGTGTTCGATGAAATTCAGTTCGAACACGTCATGATTATGAATAGGATATGTAAATTCCTTCTTACGCCTGTCAGCAATATACAGCATGTCGCGTTCCATCAGTGGCGTAACCTCGCGCATAACATGCTCGCCCGTCTTCTGATTTCTCATGTCTTTAGTAGTGGTTTATCGGTTTTCAGTTATCAAACAAGCCAGTAGTTGCAAATATGGTGAAAAGCGAGAGCAAATACAAAGAGGAAAGACTGTGTTTTTCCGGATTTGACATTGCCGTGCCGCATCCTATATTTGGCAAATATACTAAATAAAATGCATATCTGCGAAACATGAGAAGCAAAAAAAACGGCATTATCTGCCGTTTTTTCAAAAGTCGCGCTCCATTATCTCCAAACACATGCGTGTGTTGTGATACGGACATTTCCAGAATCCAGCCTTGTCGTCGTCACGGTTTGGCGTGCCGTCCGGGCGTATGCTCCAGAACCATTCGCCGCCCTTGCGGTCGATAAGCCGCTCTTTCACAAAGTTCCAGCAGCTCACGGCGGTCTCGAGCGCAGCCTCATCGCCGAAGTGCTGATACAGATTCACGTGGCCGATGATGTTCTCACACTGCACCCACCAGTGCAGTTCGGTGTCGGTGCGGCCGGTGTCGAGCCATTTCTCATAAACCATCGCACCGTCCGGACGCAGTCCTTCGTCGGCGGCACGCGCCACGTCTCTCACCACAGGGGCGATACGTCGCAGCACCTCTTCGTCGCCAAGCACGAGCGCAGTCTCGTGCAACAGCCACGAAGCCTCGATGTCGTGGCCGAAGCTCTGGATGTTGCGGCGACCGTTCCAAGCGTCGTCGAAGAACAAATCGAGGTGCGAAGTATCGGGGTTGAGAATCTTTCCGGTGAACACATCGAGCAGGTTCAACAGCCTGCCTCGCAGTTCAGCGTCGGGCCATACGCGGTAAAGGTTGGTGTAAGGCTCGATGATGTGAAGGTGCGTGTTCATGGTTTTCGACATATTCTCGTCCTTGTCAGACAGACGCATGTCGTCTATGTGGCCCCACTCCTCGGTCATAGCCTCGGTATAACCGTTGTTCACAGGATCGAAGGCATGGGCTTCTATGTCGCGGTAAAGAGATATGGCGCAGTCGAGCGCAGCGCTGTCTCCCGTGGCACGTGCATACTCCGACAGGCCGTATATGGCGAAACCTATGGCATAGATCTGCTTTTTCCGGTCCTTGGGACGGCCTTCGCAGTCGAGACTCCAGTACACTCCACCGTACTTATGATCGATGAAGTGCTCCACGATATAGTCCTTGGCACGCCGTGCTGCGGCCAGATAGCTGTTGTCTCCCAGTACCCTGTATGCCGCCGCGAACGACCAGAGAATACGCGCATTGAGTATGGCGCCCTTGTCGGCATCGGCCACCAGGCGGTCGTTACCGTCGATGCGTCCGTAGTAACCACCATTTACGGTGTCGGTCATGCGCCCGGTCCAGAAGTTCAGGATGTTGTTTTCCAGCACCTCGCGCATCTCGTTTTTCAGTTCATTGCTTATTCTTGTCATGTCATGCAGTCATTTTTTTATATAACGAAACAGTATCCGCCGCACGGCGTCATACGCAAGGCGGACATAATATATCATCCGCGACGGGCCTTCAGTTCGGCCGTAATCTCCTTCATGCGGTTCTCCGAGAGCGGATAGAACGCTATGAACACCAGACTGACAAACGCTCCGGCAGCCGGCAGAATGCTGAGGAACATCCTTATGCCGTTGATGGTTTCGGGCGTCTGCACACTGTTTGCCACAAACCCGAAGGCGCCGAGCATCCATCCGGTGAGCGCCGTTCCGATGGCCCATCCCAGTTTCTGGCTCATCGACGACGAGCTGAAGATGAGTCCCGTTGCGCGGTTTCCGGTCTTGAGCTCGCTGTAGTCGGCACAGTCGGCATACATACTCCACAGCAGGGGGAATATGCTTCCGGCGCAGATGCTTATGAGAACCTGGAACACGAAGATGAGTGTCAGCTCGTCCTTATCGAAGAACCAGAACACAAGACTGAGCAGCGTAGCCAGTGCCATGGCCGCCATGAACGTGCGGCGCTTGCCTATGCGGTTGCTCACCGGTGCCGCCAGAATCACACCGATGATGTTGGCAGCCTGACCGAGAGCCAGATACAGTCCGCTCAGAACGAACGGAATGCCGAGGAAAGTGACCTTTCCGAAGGCTGTCTCGTCAACAAAATACTTGAAATAATAGACAGTCGCACCGTCGCGTATGGAGTTGAACACGAGCGAGGCGACACCCGCTCCAAGCAGAATCCACCACGGACGGTTGTGCAGAAGGTCGCGCAGGTCGGTGCGCAGAGGCGTACGCTTGCCGGTGACAGGCTTCACCCTCTCGCGCGTCAGCGAGAAACAGCCGAAGAAGAGTAGCGCGCACGCCACGGCGACAATGACCACCGCCATCGCCCAGGCGAACTGCGGGCACGTCATCCAGCCCACCATCGTACCGTCAGCCGCCTCGCCTCCGAAAGCGTTGACCAGCGGCATGAAGAGCAGCAGCACCACGAACGAGCCGATATAAGCAAACACCATGCGGAAGGTGGCGAGCACGTTGCGGTCGCCCGGGTCGGGACTCATCACTCCGAGGAGCGACGCATAAGGCACGTTGATGGCACTATAGACCATCATCATAAGCGTGTATGTGATGTAAGCATATACAATCTTGCCCTGCATACCGAAGGAAGGGGTGACAAAAGTGAGCACTCCTATGAGTGCGAACGGTATGGCAAGCCACAGCAGATAGGGACGGAACTTGCCCATGCGTGTGGTGGTGCGGTCGGCGACAACGCCTACGAACGGATCGAAGACGGAGTCCCAGACACGTGTTACGGCGAACATGGTGCCCACCACGACTGCCGACAGTCCGAACACGTCGGTGTAGAAGATCATCAGATAAGCACCGAATATCTTCCAGAACATGGACGACGACATGTCGCCGAAGCCGTAACCAATTTTTTCTCTGAGTCTTATCATCTGTTTAATTTTCAGTTATCGGTTTAGAGGTCAGTCAGTTACGGCATATCATCATGCCGCAACAGACCGACTGTACAAATAAAAATGTAAGCCAAAATATCCTTAACCTTAATCGGTTTTCAGACCACAAATATATAAATTTTATGTTTAATCATTATCATTAACATGGCTTCAAACCGCCTGTCAGGGTTCAACGTCCTGACGAAAGCGTGGTCCTGTTCTTGGCGATAAGCCGTTTGAGCGTCTCCACGCTGGCAGTGGTGGTGAATCCGTCGGCAGGAGTGTTCATGCAGTAGTCCACGAGGCGCTCAATGGTGGATGTAGCCACGTGCAGGCGTGTGTCACTGCTTGCGTAGTAGATGAACACCTTTCCGTCGTCGTCGGCTATCCATCCGTTGGAGAACACCACGTTCATCACGTCGCCAACATACTCAGCACCCTCCGGCACGAGGAAGTAACCGCCCGGCTGGGCTATGACGCGCGTAGGATCGTCGAGCGCGGTCATGTACATGTAAAGAACGTATCTGAGACCTGAGGCACATCCGCGCACACCGTGTGCAAGGTGCAGCCATCCATACTTTGTCTTTATGGGGTGAGGTCCTTCGCCGTTCTTCACCTCCATGATGGTGTGATAATGGCGCAGGTTGATGATCTTCTCTTCGGTCACCACGGCGTTTGTCATGTCATCGACAAGCGCCCATCCTATGCCGCCACCCGAACCGGTGTCGATAAATCCGTCCTGCGGACGTGTGTAGAGAGCGTATTTTCCGTTGACAAACTCGGGATGAAGCACGACGTTGCGCTGCTGACTCGGAGTGCGGAGGTCGGGCAGACGGTCCCAGTGTATGAGGTCGCGTGTGCGTGCTATGCCCGCCGTTGCAGTGGCGGCAGACAGGTCTCCCGGACAGCTGTCGTCGTGGCGCTCGGCACAGAATATGCCATATACCCATCCGTCCTCATGAGCCGTGAGGCGCATGTCGTAGATGTTGGTTGCCGGAATGAGGTCGTCGGGCATGGTGACAGGCTCCGGCCAGAAGCGGAAGTTGTCGATGCCGTTAGGACTCTCGGCCACGGCAAAGAAGCTCTTGCGGTCGGCTCCTTCCACACGTGCCACAACGACATACCTGCCGTTCCACTTTATGGCTCCTGCGTTGAGCACGGCGTTCATCATGATGCGCTGCATGAGGAAGGGATTGTCCTTCTCGCTGAAGTCGTAGCGCCACTCCAACGGCGTGTGCTCGGCAGTGAGCACAGGGTATCTGTATTTGCTGTAAATGCCGTTATCATGTTCAAGTGGCTCATTCTTTCTGCACAGCAGGGCCTCGTGCCTCTGCCTGAGCAATTTCACTTTTTGTTCAAATCCGTTCATAGTATATTGTGATCATATTGATGTTTCGGTGTTGTCTGAATACAGATGCGGCGGCATTGGTTATTTCAGTCCTGCCACATCCTTGATGAAAAGCGTAGAAGGGTGGTCGTGGAACTTCACGAAGTCGGGAGCCACGGCCTTGTCGGGAGCGGCGCAGAAGTTCTCTTCTGGGTTGTCCCAGGCGTTGCGCCAGAGCAGCACGTAGCTTATGGGAAACTCCGTAATGACGGGCAGCAGACACTCGGTGAACCAACGTTCGTAGGGCACTCCGCGGTGACCGGTCTCCGTGAGGGCCGTCAGTTTGCCACGGCTGCGGCCAACCGCCGTCACCACCTTCAGCTCCTTGCGCACGTCGGCACGGTAGGCGGCGTTGTCGGCCGACTGCTGATAGACGTCTGTTCCGAGCAGATCGACGTAGCGGTCGCCGGGATAATAAAACAGATAAGACTCCTCGGTGGGCGTACCGTTGCTCAGATTGGGCGAGTAGGCCCACACTATGTTGTCGAGTCCGCGGGCTGTGAGGAAGTCGTGGGTGTGGATATAGAGCCGGCGGTACTCCTCAGGCGTGCAGCTGTCGCAGCCCCACCAGAACCACGCACCGTTCATCTCGTGCCACGGACGGAATATGACGGGGATGCGTCTGCCGTCCTTGTCCTTGAGCGAACCGATGAAGTCGGCCACACGTCCGAGCCACTCGTCGCACACCGAGGCAAGAGAAGCGCCGGGCAGCAGTTTGCCCACAGCGCGGCCCTTGGCGTCCCACGAGTTGCCGCCCGTGGCCGGATTGCCCGGATGCCAGCTCAGCGTTACAATGCCGCCACGCTCGTGCTGCGCCCTTATCTCGTCGCGCATGAGCGAGAAAGGCACACCGTCGAGGTTGCGCTCACTGCCATACTCTATCTTGCCGAGGTCGAAACCCATCATTGCCGGATAGTCGCCGCACACGTCCTTCACGTCGCTGCGTCCAGCCTCATACTTCCATGTGGTGCCGTACATAGGGTCGTCCTGATGGCCCATCATCACTCCGCGCCACTGTATGCGCTCCATCCTCGCCAGCAGTTCAGCCGCCGGCGTGCTGTTCTGTGCGTCTGCACACAAAGCCACTATCGCGGCAATGGCCGTAAAAAGAATTTTTCTCATCTTGTGTTTTTTGTTTTTGGTTTACGGTAAATCCGCTTTTCTGCGCCGGCCGGCCCTTATGTCCGGATGCTCCGCCCGCCCCGTCCGAGAGTCTGCCATAAGCGTGGCGCGAGTCCCTGCGGACACGGCGACAGAAGGGCCGCCAACTGTTTGCAAAGATATTCCATTTTTTCCACCCGATATAATACTATATTAGCCAATGGTGGCACTTTATTGATATTTTAAGTATAAAGCCGGTCCGGCATGATACGGGGCACGGGAACAGGCACAACCGGGAATATTTATAAGTATCAGACAGGACATTCCATAACTTCATCATGCCATTCCGGTTAGCCCGATAAACAGTGATGGGAAAACAAAAAGACTGTCTTTGAATAATACGAAAATAAATATCAGAGTCTTGGGCTTAGATTTATGCGGCGTGGTAGAAACTGTGCGGGGGAAGGGGGTTATTCATTAAACACTACTGAATGGCGTAAAATTTTATGACACGCGGAGCGTTATATACCGTGACTGCACGGAACTCATGCAATAATAAATTGACACTGTCGCAACCGACACGCCGTCAATGCACGCCTGTTGCATATCTTTCTGTGCCTTTCCATATTACAGAATCAGCGTTTCTGAAGAAAACCCGAGAGGCGGACTTACAGTTTTTCCTGACTTTTTTTTGACAAAATATTTTCGGAAAATAGACGTAAGGGAATGTCAAATTCCATATAATAAAGGCTCTTTCCGCCCGAACAGCATTTTGACATACCCCATACCATATTCCGGAACAAATCATCCGGCGTTCTGATAGTGCCCGTTTGAGGGTCTGATTTTGTCTGTATCATGGCGTGATATTAAGCATTTCAGCCCCTGATATGGGCAATAACGCATGCTGAAACGGTGCTTATTGCAGGACGAAAAAACGGTCGTCAAACATAAATCTCTAACAATCAGCATCTTATAAAAACCTCTCATAATTCGCGTATTTGCGTCCGAAGAAGAGTCAGCCCGCAAATACTCGCTGAATTTTCGGGGTAGAACCGAAAACCCGGACGGGAAAAACACAAGTTACTGAAAATCTGTAAGTGCCCCGATGGACTTATCTCGGAAAAAGGATACAACGGTGCTTCGCAGGTGAGAACGAAGTCGCTGCGTTGAAATCCATACACAGGATTTCTGCAGAACCGAGATTTTCCCTATTCTACTAAACAGGTATATAGACAGAAAACGGGCCGAAACGCAACATACAGCCACAAGACTGCCATGTACGGAATGGCGATGTAAGAACATATAAAAAATCCCGACAATGTAATTCATTGCCGGGACATTACCGAAAAACAAACCTTATTTCAATCTTTATCCAACCTTAATAAAAGGACTAAAAACAATAACCCTGATTTGTCTTTCAGACCGGCGGGCGGACGGACGAACGGTCCGCCGCACCGCTGTCATGCAGAATATCATTTCAGATCAGGCATCTCGTCGCGTGTGATGACATTACCCGACTCGTACATCTCACGGAAGAGCGACTCCGGATTGTAATACGGGTTGGTGGTGTAGTCGCCGTTCCAAGGCATCACCCAGCTCCACACGTCGCCGTTCTTCATCATGTTTTCCACCGACGGCATGGCTCCGCACTCGCTGAGTGCAAGAATCTTCCTGTTGGATATGCCCTGGAGCTTAGCCATGACAGAAGGCAGCGACTGGTGGAACTTGTTCTCGTCAGACTCATAGTAGTCGTAACCTATTATGTCAACGTATTCGTCGCCAGGATACCAGTCGGCATCATCGGTGACAGAAGTCCACACCCAAATGAGGTTGTTGATGCCCTTAGCCTTGAAATAGTCGTACATGTAGCGCCACAGAGCCTTGTAGGCATCGGCTCCGGCGTTGCCCCACCAGAACCAGGCCTTGCCTCCCGAGGGCACGTTGCCGGCAGCCTCGTGGAGCGGACGCCAGATAACCGGTATACGTTTCTGCTGGAGCGAGAGCAGATATCCGGCGATGACGTCGAGGTCACGGTTTACAATAGTGTTCTCATAGGTGCCGCTCACCACTGCGTTGGCAGCGTTGAAGTCGGTGTTCTTCTCGCCTGCGCCGTTGCAATAGAAGGCGTAGTTCTCGAAGTTGTCCTTGTCGGCCTCGGTACACGGCACGTTCCAGTGCCACATGAATGAAACGAGTCCACCGTCGGCCCACCATGTCTCGGGCACCGTCATGTCGGTGTAGTCAATCCAGTTGGACGGGTTGAGCGGTGCGCTGTTGATGTGGTGGAGGAAGTCGAAGGAGTTTATCACCGGATACTTGCCCGTCATCTCCTGTATCTTGTCGGCCATGTCGGTGTCGAGGGCTCCGCTCGATACGGCAGCGGCGATGACCTTCTTGCCGAAGTTATCCCTGAGGAAATCATAGACAGAAGCGGTCTGCTTCATGGGCGAAGCGGTGGTGAGAGCCTCATCTATGTCGAAGAGCGACGGATCGAATGTATTGGTTGTCTTCGTGCTGAAGGTGAAAGTGTAGTCAGCAGCGAAGTTGTAGAGCGAGTCTCTCACGCTCGGCTTGCTGATGGTTACGGTGTAGGTCTCTCCCTCATCCATCGGGAACGGTATGTAGAGTTTGTTTCCGCTGACGCTCACCTCCTCGATGTAGGTGCCGTTGATGTCTATTGTGACAACCGGCGGAACGTATATGTTCTTGTTGTATGTCACGGTTATGCCGTCGAGCACGTCGGCATCTGTAGCGTCGGCAGCCGGGAGCGTGCTCACCACCTTGGGCGCGAGCGTCGGGTCCTGCTGCGGTTCGTCGCCCGTGGTGGGCATCTCGTCCTCGCTGCATGCCGTCATGCAGAGTCCGAGCATGCACGCCAATATGATATTAAACAGTTTGTTCATAATGCTGATTAGTTTTTAATTGTCACACTTAAAAGTCTTTCGGTTCGATGCGGAAGTTTGCGAAGCTGTGGTCAACGTTCCATCCTCCGTCGGTGTTGGGCTGCATCACAAGCACGAAGTTGCTCCATGTGCCGGGAGCGGGTACACCGTTGCTTGCCACCTTATCGAGCGGAATGGATATTGTCTTCCACTCACCGTAGGTGTTGAAGCTCATGCCCGACGACGGGTTCCACGGATAGTTAGTGCCTCCGTTGAGCGAGAACAGGTAGCCATATTCGGCTGAATCGTAGAAAGGATAGGACGCAGAGTTGCACACTTCGAACTTGAACACATAGTCTGCCGGAGCAGCCGTGCAGTCGATGTCGGGCCAGTTGGCTCCGCCTCCGCACTGTGTCCACTGCCACTGCGGGAAGTAACCCTTGAAGCGGAAGTAATCCCAGCCGAGCGTTTCGGGATCGCCGTCGGCCGTACCGTCGGTGATGTAGGTGGCAGGAGTGCCGTCCCACCATCCGACGGTGTTCAGATCGTCGAACATCATGTAGCGTGTGTAGCGGTAAGGTATGGTCTTCTGCATCGCCACGTTGCCCGGTTCGGTCCATGTGAGAGTGATGACGGAGTTGTCGGGAGCATCCTCCGGAATGAGCACACCCATGTATTCCTCAGTGAGCGAATCCACTTCGAGCGCCTTGCTGTAGCCTTCGGCCTCGTTGGTCATGGTGATGGTGGCGTCCGACTCGCTATCGCCGAAGCCGAAGAGGTCGAAGAATTCGCCCTTCACCTGCACGCTCTCGCCCGGCAGAGCAAACTCGTTGGCCAGGCCTTCGCACGACATGTGCGGGATGTTGACGCGGAAATCGTAGGTCACGGTGCCGCGGTCGGTGGTGTAAACAATCTTGTTGTCCACCGCCTCAGGTATTTCGCGCGGTATCTTCATGTAGCTGGCCGTGGTTGTGGCATAGATGCTGCGCACGTCCACCTCGATGCCGTTGAATGTCACGCTCTTGGCCTTGGCAAGGTTGTTGCCGGTGATGCGTATCATCTGGTTGAGAGAACCCTCCTGCAGGGCGTTCTCCAGTTTTGTGTCCTTGACATCATATATGGCTGTGATGACCGGTGCACCGCTGTTGGAGTAGATGTCCTCGATGTCGTCCTCATAGTTCACCACGTCGCTGCAGGATGTCGTCAGGGCGGCAGCCGCCAGTATTGCGGCCGCACGCATGATATGTCTTAGTCTCATATTGTTCGTATGTTTTAATTCCATCCGGGGTTGTTAGATGTTATGGAGTCGTTCGAGTTTATCTCGTCCTGCGGTATTGGATAGAGCAGGTTGCGGCTCGTACGGTTCTTGTTGTTGTTGGCATCGTCGCGTCCGCCAATGGCGTTCATGGCCTGCAGATAGATGCCCCAGCGCAGAAGGTCCCAGCGGCGGTCGCCCTCGCAGGCAAATTCCTTGGCACGCTCCTCGAGTATCATGCTGCGCAGCTTGACCAGATCGCCCGGGTCGTTTGACTCGACAGCGTTGGAACGGCGGCGCACCTTGTTGAGATATTTTATGGCAATGTCGGAATGATCGAGCTCTGCCTCAGCCTCAGCATAGATGAGCAGCACGTCGGCAAAGCGCAGGAACGGCCACTGGGCATCAGCATAGTCGGACGAAGGATCGGTCACATCGTCATACTTTGTGGTGAATGCCAGACACTCCGAACCCTGATTGTAATAATACTGACGGCCGTCGTCGAACGGTGCAACGGGGTCAGCCACCTTGTTGCCGTTCTCATCATAGCCTGTAGCTTTGAGCGTCCACTCGGCGTTCTGCGGATAGTACATGCCCTGATTATCCTCTTCATTGTATGTATAGATGAAACGATGTTTCACTCCCTTGACGATGCGCAGGTCCTGCGGATCGAACAGTTTGTACCAATGGTCAGTGCAACCTATCCACTGTCCGCCACCTATCACCTCGGAAGAACTGCTGACAGTGTAGCCCGAATAGTATGAATGAATCTGGTTGCGGTACACTTCGTTGCCGGCGATGGCCTGTATGGAGAACATGAACTCAGGGTCGTTGCTGTGCGACTTGGTCCAAAGCTCGTCGTAAGGCAGCAGGTCGTATGAGCCGTATTCGCCGTTGATTACCTTCCATGCCCACTCTGCAGCCTTGGTGTAGAGTTCCTTGGCGTTCATATTCTCATATCCGTCAACCTTAGACTTTGAGAAAGTCATTGTGGTGAGTCCGGTGTAATAGCTGTCGCCGTTCACAATCTCGTATGGAGGACCTGTACGGACATAGAGTTGTGTTCCCTCAGGCATTGCTGCCGAAGCCATTGTGGCATAAACCTTGGCGAGCATTCCGGCCGCTGTTCCGGCACATACGTGGCCGCGGCGGAAGTTCGGATCCTCGTGTGTGTACATGAGACCGGCTGCCTTGGTGAGCAGATTTATTATCTCCTCATAAACCTCGGCAACGGGACGACGTGGAGAATCAGGCTCGTCACCGTCCTGTATTGTCTTGTTGCGGATTGGCACCGGACCGAACGCACGTACCAGGAGGAAGTATGCAAACGCCTTGTTGAAATAGACCTCGCCAAGTGCGTTGTTCTTGTAATCCTCGTCGATGTTGAGCCGGCTGATGTATTTCTCGGCAAGATTGGCGCGGCTGATGATGGCGTACGGACCGTTCCACATGGTGTTCATTGTGCCCGGGTCGGCCTGGAAACTGCCGGCTCCGAGACTTGAGAACAGCCAATCAGGACCGGAAATGTAGTCGGCGTCGAGCTCAAGCACACGCGGGAAGTTTGACCAGCGGAACATATCGTTGAGCCATTTGCTGTAAACTCCGGCCACCCACTGGTCGCATGCCTCCTCGGTGTCGCCGAGCTGGTCGGGGCTGACAAGGTGCTTAGGATCCTCTTTGAGGAAATCGTTGCACGACGTGAGCGTCATAGCGCCGCACGCCACAGCGATGGAAAACAGTAATTTATATGGTTTCATCATTTGAAAACGATTTATTATTATTTGGTTTAGAAGGTGAAATTAAGTCCCAGAGCGAATGTGCGCGCGCTCGGATAAGAGTAGATGTCCACACCGCGGCGGCTTGCATCGCTACCGAAAGAGTTTACGTCAGGATCGAGCCAGCTGTAGTTGGAGATAGTGAACAGGTTGGTGGCGGTGAATGTTATCTTGATGTTCTCCACTCCACTTACCGGTTTGCGCCAGTCGTATCCGAAGGTCAGGTTCTTAAGTTTCAGATAGCTGCCGTCCTCCACGTAGCGGTTGCTCAGCTTCCATTCGCGTGTATATCCGGCTGTTGCCTTAGGCCATTTGGCCACTTCGTAGTTGTCGGCAGTCCAGCGCGACTCGTATGCGAACACCGGGATGTTTCCGATGTTACCCATCTTAACGTCAACAAGGTTACCGTTGAATATATCATTGCCCTGTGTTCCCTGGAACATGAACGAGAGGGAGAAGTTCTTCCATGAGAAGTTGTTGGTGATACCGTATGTGAAATCAGGGTTTGTGTCGCCGATGATGGTACGGTCGCCGTCGGCTGTTATGCTGCCATCGCCATCGAGATCGCGGTATTTTATCTCACCGATCATGGCTTTCACCGTAGCGTCGTCGGCGTTGGTGTATTGCGGATCAGCCCTCACCTCAGCCTCGTTGTCGTAGAATCCGTCCTCCACATAGCCGTAAATGGCACCGATAGGACAGCCATTGCGCTGGATGAACACCTCGTCGGCACTGCTCCACAACTTTCTTGCGAACTGGTCGCCTTCGAGTCCGCTGATGGTACTCTTGTTGAAAGAGATGTTGGCATTGATGCTCCACTTAAGCTGCGACTTGGGAAGAACATCATAGTTGAGAGATATTTCAAGACCTTCGTTGCTCACGTTGCCAGTGTTGGTTGTCATCTGGAGATAACCCGTAGAGCCCGGGATGACCACGTCCTGAAGAAGGTCGCGCGTTTTCTTATGATAGTAATCTACGGTAAGAGCGAGGCGGTTGTCGAAGAATCCGAAGTCGATTCCGGCGTTCCACTGCGCCGTTGTCTCCCATCTGAGGTCGTCGCTCACGGGATCACTCACCATTGCCTGTCCGCTGCTGAGTGCGAAATCGAATGGATAGTTGGCTGTTCCGAGCTGCGGAACTGTACGGTATGAGCCGATGCCCTGGTTTCCGGTCTCACCATAGCTGACGCGGAACTTGAGGTTTGAGAATATGTTCAGGTCCTTGATGAACTTCTCCTCAGATGCTCTCCACGCCAATGCTCCTGAAAGGAACGTAGCCCACTTGTTCTTGTCGGTGAACTTTGAAGAACCGTCGGTACGCACGCTGGCTGTGACAAGATACTTATCGTTGAGTGTATAATTGACACGACCGAGGAACGAAACGAGGCGTTGCGTACCGATGGAGCTTGTGAGTGTGGCCTTGTCGAGCGCACGGCTCATGTCGTAGTCCATTGTCATGTCGTCGGGGAAATTGGTTGCCACAACGCTCTGGTTGTCCCAGCTGCCGCTCTCAACGGTGAAACCGCCGACGGCATTGATGTGGTGTATCTTTCCGAAAGTGTTGTCGAAGGTGACGAGTGATTCGGCAGTCAGCCCATTCCATATATCGGAACCCTTACCGGCCTTACCGTTGACAGGTGCCTTACCCTCGCTGGTGTGGCGGTCGTAATAGTAACCGCGGTGATTATCGGTATGGGAAAGACCGAGATTCTGGCGGAACTTCAGCCACGGGAAAAGCGTCACTTCGAGGAACGAACTGCTGAACCAGTTGATGCCTTTCACCTGGTCGCGTGCGTTGTTGACGTATGCCGCCGGGTTGGCAGCGAGCCAGCTGAGGTTGTCGGCAGTGGTTGCCTCCATGTTAGGATCGTATGTCGGCGGGAAAAGAAGAGCCGAACGGATGACACCACTGTTGTCACTGCTTGTCTTGGCAAAGTCGGTTGTGGACTGCGTATAGCTTGTGTTGGTTCCAATTTCCAGCCATTTGGTGATATGACGGGCGATGTTCACTCTGACAGAAAAGCGCTCGTAGCCGGTGTTCTTTATGATACCTTCCTGGTTGGTGTAATTGCCTGAGAAGGCATACCAGCCCTTGTCGTCGCCACCGCTGACGCTGGCGTTGTACTCCTGAGAGAATCCGTCCTGATAAATAAGGTCCTGCCAGTCGGCCACTCCCACCTGACTGTAGTTGCCATATTCGTCGCGATACCATCCCGGATGACGGAAGTCTTCAGGCGCAGGATTGTATGTACCGACGTTATAGTCGACACGACCATTGGGAAGTCCCTTGTAAGTCCATGTGCCGGGATAAGGCAGTGTGGTGGTTTTGGAACCTTCGTAGTATATGGAGTTCATCGTCTCCTCATTACAGTATTTCGCATAGGTGACAGGATCGAGCACATCCATGCGCTTCGCAATCTTGGATGTGGTGAAGTTTGTATATACCTCCACCTTCGGTTTGCCGGCCTTACCGCGCTTGGTAGTGATGAGAACCACGCCGTTTGCACCACGCGAACCATAGATAGCTGTGGCAGAAGCGTCCTTGAGCACCTCGATGCTCTCGATGTCGTGAGGGTTGATGAAGCTCAGGGCATTGGCCGTCTGATTGCTGCTTGCATCGTTAGACGGTGTGGAGCCAGTCTCAAACGGAACACCATCGACAATATACAGAGGCTGTGAAGATGTCTGGAACGAGTTGGCACCACGCACCGTGATGCTCACTCCGGCACCCGGGGCACCGTCGCTCTGCTGTATCTGCACACCTGCCATCTTACCTTGCAGACCGTGTGCCACGTCGATGGTTCCACCCTTCATGAGGTCGTCGGCCTTGATCTGTCCGACAGCACCGGAGAGATCGCGTTTTTTCATAGTACCGTAGCCCACGACCACAACCTCATCGAGCGTGTTGTTGTCTTCCTTGAGCACGATTTTCACCATAGTCTTTCCTTTTACGGAAACCGTCTGCGGGACGAATCCCACGTATGTAACCACAAGCTCACTTTTGCCGTCAGGCACATTGATGGTGAAGTTGCCGTCGATATCGGACACGGCACCCGTACCTTTATGGTCCTTGACGGTCACGCTTGCGCCAATCACAGGCTCTCCGGTCTCGTCTGTAACGTTGCCGGTCACTTTAGTCTGTGCGAACGTCAGGGTGCTGATAATCAGCGCCGCCAACAGCATAACCAATCTGTTCATTAAGCGTAATTTTAAATATTAGAATTTATGTTTGAAGTTATTGGGGAAGCTTCAGCATGTCATTTGCTGTTCTGACACACGAGTCTGTACATCACAGCGTCGTGTGATGGCACCTTGATCTTCTTTGCCACCTTGTCGGCCTTGGATGTCTTGCCTTCCTTCTTGTGTGTCCAGACATTGTATATTGTGTAGGTATTCTTGTCGAAAGCGGTGCTCATGCCACTCACTTCCTCGTCGGTGAGATTGAAGTGCTGCCAGTTGATGGCGTACGTCACGTCGTTCTTTGTAGGATTGAGGAAGCAGAGAGCCCAGTCGCCTCCTGCCAAAGGTTTGAAATAGATGTACAGTCCGGATTCCTCGCCGAACTTGAGGCATTGCACTCCGAGTGTATCCTGGTTGATGGCGATGGCTTCGGCATTGGTAAGGATGGCCTTCACCTCGTCGCTCATGCTGCGTATATCGTTGCCAAGAATGAGCGGGCTGGCCATCATACACCACATGGAGAAATGGGCGCGGTCCTCGTTTATGGTCATTCCGTTGCCACATTCGAGCATGTCAGGATCGTTCCAGTGGCCCTTACCGGCGTATATACGGAGTGAGTCGTTGGCATGGATGCAGTCCATGACACTATATTGTGTATATGTAGGGAAAACGCGCAGCGAGTCGAACGAGCACCATATGTCGGGCGTGGTGCGCCATGAGTTGCCCACCTCGCGTGCCCATTTCCACGGCATGGAGCTTCCCCACTCACACATGCTGAGGAAGATAGGACGTCCGGCAGCGTGCAGAGCTTCACTTATAAGAGTGTATGCACACTTCTGTGTGACGTAGTTCTGCTCGGTGTTACACCAGTCGTACTTCAGATAGTCGATGCCCCAGCGCGCATACTGTAGTGCGTCCTGATATTCGTGTCCGAGGCTTCCCGGCTCGCCTGCGCATGTCTCTGTTCCGGCGTCGCTGTAGATTCCGAGTTTCAATCCCTTGGAGTGAACATAGTCTGCCAACGCCTTCATGCCACTGGGGAAACGCTCCGGGTCGCACTGTATGAATCCGTCGGCGTCGCGTTCGCCGTGCCAGCAGTCGTCTATATTAATATATGTGTATCCTGCATCGCGCAGTCCTGATGACACCATGGCGTCGGCTATGCCTTTTATGATGTCTTCGTTGATGTTGCCCTGGAATTTGTTCCAGGTGCTCCAGCCCATCTGCGGAGTGTCGCCCAGGCCGGGAAACTTCTGCGCCGAAGCTGTGGCAGAAGCCGTGAAAAATAGTACGGCGGCCGCAGCAGTCCTCACTGCGACGCACAAGCGGTGATTGAATAATGATTTCAGCATATCAATGTATTTAAGTTAGAATGATTTTCGGTTGTTCATTATCACGTTGCAAAGATACGCCGATTAATTTTGCAGATATGACACTATATTAACAAAAGGTTACACTTTCATGACATTAAACAAATAGCTGTGTTAATTTTACGTTTTCGCATATATTTTGACGGCATGCACAATGGGTTAGTGCTATTTTTCTTAACTTTGCATGCCTTAAGGCAAGAACAAAACTTTTCTGTGTATATGGATAACAACAAAGCTTTAATTGCCCACCTCAGCATACTGAGCGCATGCGTGATGTGGGGCCTGATGTCTCCTATCGGTAAAACAGCCATGATGAACGGCATAGACGGCATAGACCTCGTGTCGTTCCGCATTGCGGGAGGTGCGGTGCTGTTCTGGACAGCCTCACTCTTCGCTAAGAAGGAGCACGTGCCGCTGAAGGACGGACTGCTGATGATAGTGGCGGGACTCTTCGCGCTAGTGTTCAACCAGTGCTGCTTCACCATCGGTCTAGGCATGACGTCGCCATCGAACGCAAGCATCATCACCACGTCGTCACCGATATTCGCCCTTATACTGGCTGCCATCATACTTAAGGAACCCGTGACGTGGAAAAAGGCGTGCGGAGTGGCTCTGGGATGCTGCGGCGCGGTGATGCTTATAATGACAAGCGCGTCGGAGGGCAACGCAAAAGTGGGCAATATATGGGGCGACATACTGTGCATAACGGCACAATTCTCGTTTGCCCTGTATCTGACGCTGTTCAACAAACTAATAAAACGCTACAGCGTATTCACCATAAACAAATGGATATTCCTATGGTCGGCAGTGCTGATACTACCCTTCTCGGCCGGCCACATCATCAACACGCCGTGGGAGACTGTGCCCGCCAAGGCATGGCTGTCGGCAGGCTACGTGGTGTTCTTCGGAACATTCGTGGCCTATCTGCTCACGATGGTGGCGCAGAAGGTGCTGCGCCCCACGGTGGTGAGCACCTACAACTACGTGCAGCCCATGGTGGCCGTGAGCGTGAGTCTGCTCACAGGCATGGCCGTGCTGAAGCCCATGCAATGCGTGGCAATGGTTCTGGTGTTCTGCGGAGTGTGGCTCGTGATAAAGTCGAAATCGAGAAACGACATCATCAAGGCCGAGAAGATGAAACAGGAGAGCGCCGAGGCGGAGAAATGACATACGCTGCGGACGGACGCGGAGTATCATATTTTTTTCGTATATTAGCACCTGCATTATAAAACCGCAGCAATATGAAGAAAACAGCACAAAGTCTGACCGACCTCATCGGCGGCACACCGCTGCTCGAGCTCAACCGTTTCGCAGCCGAAAAGGGGCTCGCACGGCCGATAATAGCCAAACTGGAATATTTCAATCCGGGCGGAAGTGCCAAGGACCGCATAGCTCTGGCCATGATACGCCAAGCTGAGGAAGACGGCACACTAAAGCCGGGAGCCACGATAATAGAGCCGACAAGCGGCAACACGGGCGTGGGGCTGGCTCTCGTGGCAGCCGTAAGGGGCTACCGGCTCATTCTGACAATGCCGGAGACAATGAGCATTGAGCGGCGTAAGCTCGTGAGTGCATACGGCGCGCAGGTAGTGCTCACGCCGGCGGCCGAAGGCATGACGGGAGCTATAAAAGAAGCGGAGCGGCTGCGCGACAGCATAGACGGAGCCATAATACTGCAACAGTTCAGCAACAGGGCCAACCCGGCGGCACACTTCGCCACGACAGGTCCGGAGATATGGAACGACACGGAAGGACACGTTGACGTGTTTGTGGCAGGCGCAGGAACGGGCGGCACCATATCGGGTGTAGGCCGATACCTGAAGAGTAAGAACCCCGCCATACGCATAGTAGCGGCAGAGCCGGCATCGTCGCCAGTGCTCAGCGGAGGCAAGGCAGGGGCGCACGCCATACAGGGCATAGGTGCAGGATTCGTGCCCGAGGTGTATGACAGCAGCGTTGTGGACGAGGTTATCACAGTGAGCAACGACGACGCAATGTCCACCACCCGTCTGCTGGCACGCAGCGAGGGCCTGCTCACAGGCATATCATCGGGTGCTGCGGCATGGGCAGCGGCAGAACTGGCACGCCGCGAGGAGCTGCGCGACAAGACGATAGTAACTCTCCTGCCCGACACTGGCGAGCGTTATCTCTCCACTGGGGTGTTCGGCTGAGCACCTTTTCCGCCACAGGGCGCACACATAAGCGCCGTAACACAAGCAGCAGGAAGCAATAAACCGCACAGAACGAAGAGGACGGGGTACAGGCTGTCAGCAACATGGCAAGATGATACGAAGCAAATAGAAATTCTGCGGGAACAGGTCTGAATATAAAAACCGTGACTTCGAATCAGAATCGGCATTGTTGCTTTCTGCTGAAAGAAAAACAATCCGGGCTTTTACAAACCTTTAAGATTCTTTGATTTTTTCGTCCGAGTTTTCAGTTCTACCCCGAAAAATAAGCGAGTATTTGCGCGCGGACTCTCCTTCGGACGCAAATACGCGAATTTTGAGAAGTATTTATAATACACTGAGTGTCAGAGATTTATATTTGATAACCGTTTTTTCGTTCTGCAATAAGCACCGTTTCAGCGTGTGATATCGCCCATATCAGGGCCAGAAATGCCCGATATCAGGCCGTAATACAGACGAAATTAGACCCTCAAACGGGCATTATCAGAACGCCAAGTGAATTTTTACAGACCATGCTTAAGGGTAGATGGCAATGCCGTAAATTCCGGAAAAGCCTTTGTTGTGTTTGATTTAACATTTCTTTACACCTCTTTTCCGAAATTATTTTGTCAAAATAAAGTCAAGAAAAACTGTAAGGCCGGCGCCTGAGTTTTCTTAAAAATACTGTTATTCGGGGCGAGGAGAAACGCGGGAAGTGTGTGGCGGTCCTGGGGTGAGGACTTAACGGTTGCGCCAACATGGATTTATTATTACATGAGGGAAGGATCTGCACGGTTTATATCGTCGCGCATTGTCAGCAAGTTTCCGACATTCCGCGACACTTCATGAATAAAAGATATTCCTTATTGAGTTTCTACCGTTCCTCGACATGCACATCTGGAACACACAACGCTTTGACTACTTTCGTACGCTAACAACCAAACACGAAAGTTACGGGCAAAAAAAATCCCTGCAGTCCCGAAAGACTACAAGGAAACACCCCTGTGGGCGTTGACGGATTCGAACCGCCGACCCTCTGCTTGTAAGGCAGATGCTCTAAACCAGCTGAGCTAAACGCCCTTGCTTTTCTTAAGCGATTGCAAAGGTAGGGCTTTTATTTTAATCCACCAAATTTTAGGAGCAATATTTTCAAAAAATAATTGTTCTGCCATAAATCCACATTATGTACAGCGTGGAAAAGACCATATCGGACAACAACAGCAGGCATATCATATAACAAGAACAGACGTTAAATGCACCGTGCTGTCGCCCATGAAGCTGCACATGCAGCATAAGGGCAGCTGACAACGATGTCAAGACCGCAACGTCTTTGGCCTGTCCATATATCAACAAAAAAAGAGACGCGCTTTCGGCACGTCTCTTTTTTTATATTTGTCAAGCGATTATTAGTCCTTAACCTGAACAGTTGCACGACGGTTGTAAGAGATCGGTGACAGATCGTTTACACCACCCTTAGCAGCGGTAGAGATGTTGTCACGGCTCATACCCATCTTAACGAGTTCGTTAGCAACAGTTTCAGCACGCTTCTCAGACAGCCACTGGTTGTAGTCAGGCTTACCAGTTGCGCTATCAGCATAACCTGTAACGAGGAGGCTTGCACCGTTCTCCTTAGCGTACTTAGCCAAAGCTTCAACGTTTACGAGATCCTTCTTAGAAGCAATCTTATACTTGTTGATGTTGAAGAATACAGAAACCGGAGTGTTGATGAATTCCTTAACAGCCTTCGGAGTTTCGTTCTTCTTCTCAGCAAGCAGCTTCTTCAGGCGAGCGTTCTCAGCGTTAGCATCGTTGAGCTGTGCGTTGAGTGCATCGATCTGAGCCTGTGAGAGAGCCTTGATAGCGTCAACATCAGGTACGTTGTTCCATGTACCCTTGCCGAGGTTTACAGTCAGACCAACTTCAGCATAGAGGCTGTTGTCGTGGCTGTCCCATCCGCGCTCACCATCGTTAACAAGATTTGAGCTCATGAAGTCGTTCTCGTAACGGTTCCAACCAAGTTCGAGGTTGATGGCAACCTTGCGGCTTACATAGAACTGATTCAAAAGACCAACGCTCAGAGCCATTGCATAAGTGTTGGCGCTGCAGTTACGAGCGAATCCAGCACCAGCGAAAGGAACTACGTTCCATACACGGTCAGGATTGTAACCGCAAAGCATGTTGCTCAGATTGAAGAGCACCTGCTCCTGAGCATTCCAGTACTTGAAACTCTGGTCCATAGCCTTACCCCAGATACCAGAAACCTTTGTACGAAGACCGATGCCCGGAGTGAACCATTTACCGATGGCGATTGAAGCCTGCGGATTTGAACGGAAGCTCTTGAACGGGCTTTTTGAAAGACCTTGTCCGTGTTCTGCTGATGTATAGAATGCAGACCACTGAGCACCACCCTGGATGAACCAGTTGCTCCAGAATGAGTTTGTAGCAACGCTGTGCTTGAGCACAGGGTCAGCGTCCTGAGCCATTGTTGTCATAGAGACGCCGGCAAAAGCCAAAACAATCAATAATTTTTTCATAACCTATATTTAATTAAATAAAAAATATCATACTAACGGAGGCCTAAGGCATTCGTTATGTGCACAAAGTTAGCAATAAAATCCTTACAGCAACACTTTTTAGCAAAAAATATTGCTTTAAGCATCAAAAAAAAACTTAAATCAACTAAAACTACATATAAAAATGCAGTAATCACGAAAGCAGGTGTTCTATTTCAGTTTCTTTAAGTATGCTTAATATTTTCTTGCCATCGGGGGTATAATTGAAATTGGAGCAGACAAAAAGATCGTTTATTATGCTTTCCATTTCCTCGTTGCCCAACACCTGTCCATATACCACCGCCGCATTGCGTGCAAGGCCTGCGGCCAGAGTGCTGCTTACTTCGTCTATATCGCCCGACGGACATTCGGACGCTGTACCCACCATATCGCGCACAAGATTCACGTAATTGAGGCCGTCGATACCTGAAGGCACTGCATTTATGGCGTACGAACCGTTTCCGAGGTCGGTGAGTTCGAATCCGAGCGAATCCATCTGTGGCATTATCCTGCGCAAGACAAGATCTTCAGACACGGAGAAATGGACCACTTCGGGGAACAGAACCTTCTGCGGGAATGACTTGTTGTCGTGGAGAAGCGACAGATATTTCTCGTAAAGTATGCGCACATGAGCCCTGTGCTGATCGATTATCATCAGCCCCGACTTAACCGCAGTCATTATGTAACGGGCCTTGTACTGATAATGTGCAGGTGACTTTTCGGCTATCTCGCCTGCCGCCGGAGCCGGAGTCACGGTGTCGGAATCTGGTGTTTCGTCAAACAGTCCGGGCGCGACATCGTCGTAAGACGGTTTCAGTCCGTCGTAGAGCTGTTCCCATCCGACCGGAGCTCTTGACTTGCCGGGCGACGACATATCCTCAAACGGATTATAAGAAGGATTATACTGCACTTTCGGCATCGGCAGATCACCGCCGTCCTCAAACACAGGAATGTCGGGACGGTCCTGTGTGTCGAAGTCGATTGCCGTGACATCATTGAACATTCCCACGCAATCCTTCACGGCTGCGATGAGAATCTGCCATATGGCCTGTTCGTTGTCAAACTTTATCTCTGTCTTTGTAGGGTGTATGTTAACGTCGATATTCTCTGCCGGGACATCAAAATAAAGGAAGTAAGGCACCTGTTCGCCTGCCGGCACAAGACGTTCGAAGGCCGACATTACGGCCTTGTGGAAGTAAGGATGCTTCATATAACGGCCATTGACGAAGAAATACTGATGCACACCTTTCTTGCGTGCCGACTCCGGTTTGCCCACGAAACCATGGATTTTGCACAACGTCGTATCCACATCTACGGGCAAAAGGCTCTGGTTTATCTTCTTTCCGAATACGTCGACAATGCGCTGACGCAGTCCGCCCGGTTTGAGATTAAACAGCTCGGTGCCGTTGCTATGGAGCGAGAAAGACACTGACGGATTGACGAGCACAATGCGCTCGAAAGACGTTATGATGTTGTTAAGCTCGGTAGAGTTTGATTTCAGGAACTTGCGGCGGGCCGGAACATTATAGAAAAGATTGTCCACCATGAAGTTGCTTCCCACGGGACATGAGCATGGCTGTTGACTGTCGTAGCGCGAACCGGACACAGAGAGATGCGTACCAATCTCGTCTTCCGGCCTGCATGTCTTCAGTTCGACATGCGCCACGGCGGCTATAGAAGCGAGAGCCTCGCCGCGGAAACCCATTGTATGGAGCGAGAAAAGGTCTGACGCGCTGCGTATCTTCGACGTGGCATGACGTTCGAAAGACATGCGTGCATCAGTCTCGGACATGCCCTTGCCGTTGTCTATCACCTGTATGGACGTGCGTCCGGCATCAACCACAAGCACGTTGATATGTGTGGCACCGGCATCTATGGCGTTCTCCACAAGTTCCTTCACAACGCTTGCCGGTCTCTGGATGACCTCACCGGCAGCAATCTGATTGGCAACAGAATCGGGCAGTAATTGTATGATATCACTCATATCAGAAATTTATGATAACACTGATTAACGCAACAAACAATACAATGAGAAAAAGAAGCAGCATCACCAGTTCTGAAAAAGAATGGCGTGCATACATCCCGGACGGACGCATGCGGTGAGGAGCGGCACAACGCCGTACATTCTCCTTCTCCGGACGGACATCACCTCGTTCTTCTGCCGACAGTTCCTCCGCCGCGCGACGCTCGATGTCGCGCAATCTCTCACGCCTTTCGTCTATATATATAAAGGTATGAGAGAAACGCCGCGGCCTTAAATTACGGAAGAAACTCATTGTGCAATGCCTCCTCCCCTACTGCGCAGACGCTGAAGCGGAGCCTGCTGGCGTTCCACGACCTTGAGTTTTTCGTCTTCACTCTTTCCGCGCCAGTTGAACACATCGGCCGGATTGAGCGGACGTATCTTGTCAAACCATGCAAATTCCGGAAGTTTATAGCGTTCTGGCGGAATCTGTGTCATAGGATATATCGTTCCGACTGCCTTCGGCGCCCATATCTTCTCGAGTTTCCGCTCGGCCGACATGAACAGACGCATGGTGTCGGTTTCTATGTAATTGAGGTTGGTAAGGGTGCTGTCCTTGTCGTCGGCGATGTAATAGACAGACTTCACGTTGCCCGTTGAAACAAGACGACGCAGCGCACCGTCGGTAAAATAGGCGTCCATGATGCGCGACGACACCTGATCGTAGTGGTTCTCCTTATCCACCAGCTCCACCGACAAGGCCTGACCGATAACCCGTGCGAGGCGCACGGTGCTGTCGTTCATATAAACCTCTATCTTCTCACCGAGCAACTGGCGATTGTCGTTCCACACTATGGGATCATGATACATTGTCAGACATGAATCAGCCGAATTGAAAACCAGCGAGTCACACACCGCCTGGACATCCGAGCGATAAACGCGCACCTTGCGGAACCCGTGCACCTTGCGGAAAACGGAGTCGGTATCGATGTTATATGTGTATATTTTCAGTGAATCGGAATGCATATAAAGAGTGTCGGCGTTCTGCGAAAAGTCCTTGAGCAGCACTTTCTCCGTGGCATAGCCATAGCCTGTCTTCTCATTGTAGAACAACCGGTCGCATATCAGTTCGTTCTTGTTGAGCGAATCGACATACACCACATTGCCGAAGCCTTCGTTAACTCCAGTCTCGTTGTTGTGATAAAGGCTGTCGCCGGTAATGGTCTTATCCTTATCGGTAATGACCGAACGACCGAACAGTTGCGACTGGTCTGTCTTCGTATTAAGATATGCGTTTTCGGTATTGATGACGCTTCCGTCCGACGTGATGCGCGAAGGTCCTGTGACATGAGCCAGCGACTGTTCGGTATTGAAGAAGAGCGAGTCGGTCGTTATGACCTGTTTGTCGCTCAGCATACGCACATTATAGAAGAATGCCGCCTGCTTTGTGGCAGTGTTGTATTCACCCCAGTCGGCCACAAGCTTGTCCTTTCCGTCAACAAGTTCGCCACCCTCGAAGAAATAGGCATAGCTGTAAAGGCGGTCGTAATTGAGGCTGTCGGTGTAAAGTGTGCGTCCCCGATGCTTCATCACCACGTTGCGACGCGCCTGCATCATCTGCTCCATGCCGTCGTATTCGGCATACTCACACGTTAGCGAGAGCGTGTCGCCCTGTCTGAATCTCACGTGTCCGAACGCCTGCATTGCGTTATTGTCCTGAAAGAAATAGGCACTGTCGCACCACAGGTTGGCTCCCTTGTGACGGAAATGCACATTGCCTTTCGCTATCTGCGCATGCGGATTGAGTCCATAGGCATCATACTTCAGCTCATCGGCATGTACAAGATACACGCGTTCGTCGTCGGCAGCCTTTTTCTGCGGAGCCTTCGGCACAATAGAAGAAGCGACAAGACATAGTCCAAACAGGCATAGAACCAACAACATGATGATTCTATGCCCGCCCTGTAACCGGAATTTTATGTCATTATGCGTCATCTGACCCAACCTTCGTATTCGAAATCGCAGTTCTTGTACCTGTCGCTCATCCTGACGTATGTTTTCTTTATTTTGTCAACAACCCAGTCATGCAAGAACTTGTCTCGCTCCTTCTCCAGCACCACATTCTTCATCACCTGATAGTCCTCGGTGATTGTTGCACGGTGAGCATCGGTACGGCTTTTGAGCTTGATGAGCGCACATACGGTCTTACCCTGGCTGTTGAGCATTTCGAAGGCGTTGGAAACCTCTCCAACCTTCAGTTTCTCCACCTCGCGGGCAACCTCTGTAGGAAGATCCTGCATGCGAAAACGTGAAGTACGTCCTTCGGCAGATATGTATGACATCACACCGTTGTTGTTGCGTGTATCCTTGTCATCAGAAACGAATGTAGCAGCCTCCTCGAATGTATATTTGCCACCACGTATCTCGTCGGCAAGTGAGTCGAGCCGGTGAGTCATCTCCTGAATGGCAGCGTCAGACACCTTCGGCTTGCGCAGAATGTGACGAACCTTTATCTTGTCACCGCGCTTATCGATGAGCTGTATGATATGATATCCGAACTCAGACTCCACAATCTTGGATATCTTCTTGGGGTCGGTAAGGTTGAAAGCCACGTTGGCGAATGCCGGATCGAGATAACCACGTCCTACATAGTCCATCTCACCACCCTGTCGTGCCGTACCCGGATCCTCAGAATAGAGACGTGCCAGCGTTGCGAAAGTTGTCTCTCCGCTCATCACACGCTCTGTGTATGCGCGCAGATCATCCTTCACACGGTTGATTTCTTCCTGCTCAATCTTCGGCTGCTTGGTTATGATTTCCACCTCAACCTCAGTAGGAACGAGCGGCAGACTGTCTTCCGGCAGATCGTGGAAATAGCGACGCACGTCGGCCGGAGTGACTGTAATGTCGGCCACAAGCTGCTTTTTCATAAGATTTATGAGCTGACTGTTCTTGAACTCGTCGTGCAGTTCCTGACGCATCTGCGATATGGACGACTTGCGGTATTCCTCAAGTTTCTCACGCGAGCCGGCCACCTGAATCCAACGGTTTATCTGTTCGTCGATGGCTCTTGCCACTTCTGACTCAGAAACCTCGATAGAGTCAAGTTCTGCCTGATGCAAGAACAGTTTCTGCACAGCGAGCTGCTCAGGTATGGCACAGTCGGGATTGCCGCGCCACTTGATGCCTTCAGCCTCGCCCTGGAGGCGCATCATTTCGACATCAGACTTGAGTATGGGTTCATCGCCCACAATCCATATCACCTCATCGGCAATGCTGCTTTCCGGTATCTCCACCTTCTGGGCTGTTGCCACGGAGTCGCTGTCGGCACCTTCGCGCGCAACAGTTCCGGCCGTAACGCTCACGCCGGTGAGAAACACGGCTGCCAGCAAACCGGTATAGATGTTAATCAGTTTTCTCATTATATTCTGTTTAGTTTAAATATCGGCAAAGATATGTGTCAGTGCTTGTTGACAGTGGCAAGCACATCCTTGTTGACGGTTACGGCATATTTTCTTCTCAGCTCTGCCACCCACTGCTTTTCGAGCTGCTCCTGATAGTCGGCCACCACGAGTTCGCGTACGTCCTCGTAAGACTTGGGCGCCTTGAGCACCTTACCATATACAGCAGGTATGGGATATTCGGCAGGCGGAGTGACAACTGTGTCGGCCTTGAACACCATCTTGTCCACAAGCGCGTTCTCACCTTTCTTGAATATACCTTTCACCACTTTCACGCGTATGATGCTGTCGTTGAACACCTTGCGCAAGGTATCGGCCCAGTTCTTGAAGTCCACTTTCTTCACAGCTTTCTTCACAGCCTCTATGTCAGCCTCATCCTTTACGAAATAAGCGATGCCCTTATAGCGCGGTTCGTCCCAACGGTATTTCTTCTTGTTCTTCTTGAAACAACGCTCCAGTCCTTTCTCATCAGAAGCAGCCTTCTCCCAGACTGTGCGGTTGCTTATCTCATAGAGCAGCAGTCCGTCGTGATACTCGCGTATGAGATTCTTCAGGTTCGGGTCGGCAGCCTCCATCTCGGCAGCCTTACGGTCGAGCAGTTCGTCGGGAGTGACGGGCGGTACCGAAGCCTTGGCGATGGAGTCAATGTTCTGTGTGATGATGCGCTCGCGCACTCCACGCTGGTCAACAAAGCGCAGAATGTCGGCATGCACAGAGTCGTAGGGGAAGAACATGCCTTTGTCCTCGAGCAGCACGATGTGATAGCCGGCCGGCGAAAGGAACGGTTTGCTCATCTCGCCCTTCTTCAGCGAATATACCACATCCTCAAACTCCTTGAGTGTCTGACCCTTCTGCAGCCATGGCAGGCGTCCGCCCTCCACAGCCGAACGACGGTCGTCAGAGCACTTGCGTGCCAGTTCGGCAAAGTCAGCGCCCGCAGTCAGGGCGTTGTATATAGAATCGATGCGCACCTTTGCCTTCTGTTGTGCGGCGGCCGGTGCGTTCTGTCTCAGTCCAATCAATATGTGGGCCGGCTTCACAAGTCCGCCGGTCGAGTCGATGCGTGCCTGCGTTGCCTTATACACCTTCCAAGCCTCTCTCTCGAGGTCGTCGTTGCTGATGAACGAAGGGCGTATCTGCTGGTTGCGATAAAGCAGGAATTCAGATCTGAAATTCTTCGTGGTGTCAATGCCGGCATCAACGGCAGCCTGCACCTTCAGTTTGTAGTTGATGAAAAGATCGACATAATCGTCCACGCTTTTCTTGTCAACCACTGTTTCCGAGTTGTTTTTGTTATAGGAATATTCAAACTCCGAACGTGTTACCGGCTGTCCGTTTATGGTCATTATCACCGGGTCGTTCTGAGCGTTTGCAATGCTTCCGGAAAGAAGCATTGCAAACATCAGTATATTGAATTTCATTATTGTTCTATTGTTTTTTCTGAAAGTCATTCGTCCTTCAGGATTATTCAGGACGCGAATAGTTGGGGGCTTCGCTCGTGATCATGATGTCGTGCGGATGGCTCTCCTGTACGCCGGCATTGGTGATGCGGGTGAAACGTGCGTTGTGCAGTTCCTCAACACTGTGTGCACCGCAGTAGCCCATACCTGAACGCAGACCGCCTACGAGCTGATAGATAACCTCCTGGACAGTGCCTTTGTAAGGTACGCGTCCGGCGATTCCTTCCGGCACGAGTTTCTTCACATCCTTTGTGCCAGCCTGGAAGTAGCGGTCTTTCGAACCGTTCTCCATTGCCTCGAGCGATCCCATACCGCGATAGCTCTTGAACTTACGGCCGTTGAAGATGATTGTGTCGCCCGGGCTCTCCTCTGTTCCGGCAACGAGCGAACCTATCATTACGCTTGTACCACCGGCAGCAATAGCCTTGACAACATCACCAGAATAGCGGAGTCCGCCGTCGGCGATGAGAGGCACGCCTGTGCCCTTCAGGGCTGTGTAAACATCATATATAGCGCTGAGCTGCGGCACTCCGACTCCAGCAACCACACGTGTGGTGCAGATTGAGCCCGGGCCGATGCCCACCTTCACTGCGTCGGCGCCATTGTCCACCAGCATCTTTGCGGCAGCACCTGTAGCGACGTTGCCCACTACGATGTCCACGCCGGGGAACGAAGCCTTGGCCTCGACCAGTTTCTCGATTACATATTTTGAATGGCCATGGGCTGTATCGATGACGATGGCGTCGGCTCCAGCCTCAACCAAAGCCTGCATACGGTCGAGCGTATCCACAGTAACGCCCACACCGGCAGCCACGCGCAGACGTCCCTTGTCGTCCTTGCATGCCATAGGTTTGTCCTTGGCCTTTGTTATGTCCTTGTATGTGATGAGTCCCACCAGATGGTTGTCCTTGTCCACAACCGGCAGTTTCTCGATCTTGTTTTCCTGAAGTATCTGTGCAGCGGCGCTGAGGTCAGTCTGCAGATGGGTGGTGACGAGATTCTCGGTTGTCATCACTTCGTCGATGAGCTTGTCGAGATGGCGTTCGAAGCGCAGGTCGCGGTTCGTAACAATGCCCACAAGATGCTTCTCCTCATCCACAACAGGAATACCTCCGATGTGGTACTCGGCCATGATGTCGAGCGCATCCTTCACGGTGCGTCCGCGGCGGATGGTGACAGGATCGTATATCATTCCGTTCTCGGCGCGCTTCACGATGGCAACCTGACGTGCCTGTTCGTCTATCGACATGTTCTTGTGAATAACACCTATACCACCCTCACGCGCTATGGCTATGGCCATTGCCGATTCTGTGACAGTGTCCATGGCTGCTGTGACAAACGGCACGTTGAGCCGTATGTTACGTGAGAAACTGGTTTTCAAATCTACCGTCTTCGGTAAAACTTCTGAATAAGCCGGAATAAGAAGGACGTCATCGAAAGTCAGACCGTCCATTACAATTTTATCTGCAACAAATGATGACATATAATACTTTAAAAATTTATTGCGTGCAAATTTAGCATAAATTTTTCACATAGAATATAACCGCACGGCCTTTTCCTTCATCCGTTAACACTATTTATCCGAAATAAGCCCGGCTCCGCGCCGCAACAACTGTCGGGGAAAGGCATAACGGAGATTGGCCTCTGCGCAAAGCCATTGCACGGCAGACGACCATCCACCCAAACCGCGGTGATTTTTGCAAATCTATATTAACATCCGTTCACACTTCACAATTCGCATTTAACATTTCATTTTTCACATTCCAGCAAACCGTAAGCCTCATGACACCTTCCGACAAGCCCGTTCCGTACGAAACGTAAGACGCACACGAACATCCGGTCTTGCAAAACGACATGTTTTGCATCACGAAAACGAATATTTCAGAGCATGAAACGAACCAGATCAGCACCTGAACCAGCCTGTATCAGAGGCTGAAAGAGTCCATTCCGCAAAGTCGAAAAAGAAACCACGGAACGGCAAGACGCGCAAACCGCTGTATGCCAACACATTAAGGGAAACCAGAATTTTTGCGATTTTTCATGACAAAGTCCTCTCACCGCGCTGTGACGCGAATTTTGCGAGATTTTCATGCTTGAAATTTAACATTCAGGGGCGGATTTTTTATTTTTTTAACTCCCTACACATTCAACATGCAAGTGAAAACACTGAAAACAACCGGAGTACAACGCATGAAAATAAAAAAGCGCAAACATACACACACCGCAGCGCACAATCACAAAACAAACATCCCGCCCGGCTTCATACCGGACGGGATGCTTATTCGAAATATAATAAAAAACGCCTGATTATCCACACCGTCAGTTGCCCATTTCGGACAGGAACTTTATGCGGACAAGACGTATGTCGTTCTCTGAACTGTCGTCGCCGAGCTCCTCAAGCGCCACATCAATGTCGTCGGTCTCGCTTTCGCGGAAGTATTCGTATATGTCGTCGATGTGGTCGGCATCCATCACGTCGTCGAGGAAATAGTCGATATTGAGTTTCGTACCGCTGTAAACAATGGCCTCAATCTCGTCGAGTAGTTCCTCAAAGTCGAGTCCCTGGGCCGACGCTATGTCGTCGAGAGGTATCTGCCGGTCGATGCTCTGTATTATCTTAACCTTCAGCATTGACTTCTTAGCCACCGTGCGCACGCGCAGCTCTTCGGGACGTTCTATCTCGTTCTCCTCGCAATGGCGCTTTATGAGGTCGCAGAACTCGCGGCCGTATCGCTTTGCCTTACCTATGCCCACGCCCTGTATGTTCTGCAGTTCCTCTATCGTGACGGGATACATCGTGGCCATCTGTTCGAGCGAAACATCCTGGAAAATGACATATCCGGGCAGTCCCATCTTCTTGGCCACCTTCTTGCGCAGGTCTTTCAACATAGAATAGAGCTCCGGATCGAGTGCAGCACCGGTGCGGTCGCCGCCCTCATCATCGTAATTCTCGTTAAACTCGGTATCCTCAACAATCATGAACGACGTAGGGTTCTTTATGAACTTGCGGCCCTCCGATGTGATGCGGAGCACTCCGTAGTTCTCCACCTCCTTGTCAAGATAACCGGCTATGAGTGCCTGACGTATCACCGGGTTCCATATCTTCGGGTCTTCATCCTCGCCGGAACCAAACTCCTCGAGTCTGTCATGCTTGTGTGAGATTATCTCGTCGGTGGCTCTTCCTTTCACGAAGTCGACGAGATAGGCCTGCTGGAACGACTCCTTTATGGCCACAACGGCCTTGAGTATGATGAGCAATGCTTCCTTACCCTCGCGCTTCTCCTTGGGATGAAGACAGTTGTCGCAGTTGCCGCAGTTGTCCTGCTTGTACTCCTCGCCGAAGTAATGCAGCAACATCTTGCGCCTGCATACCGACGACTCGGCATAAGCAGCCGTCTCCTGAAGCAGCTGTTTGCCTATGTCCTGCTCGGCCACCGGCTTGCCTTCCATGAACTTCTCGAGTTTCTGCAGGTCCTGGTAAGCGTAGAAGGCTATGCAGAGCCCCTCGCCTCCGTCGCGTCCGGCGCGTCCGGTCTCCTGATAATAACCCTCAAGGCTCTTCGGAATATCGTAGTGTATAACGAAGCGCACGTCTGGTTTGTCGATGCCCATGCCGAAAGCTATGGTGGCGACAATGACGTCTATGCGCTCCATGAGGAAGTCGTCCTGTGTCTGCGAGCGCGTGGCAGAGTCGAGACCAGCATGATACGGCGCAGCCTTTATCTCGTTGGCCTGAAGCACCGCAGCGAGTTCTTCCACCTTCTTGCGCGATATGCAATAGACAATGCCGCTCTTTCCGGCATTATGCTTGATGAATTTTATTATCTGTTTGTCGATGTCCTTTGTCTTCTGTCTCACTTCATAATAGAGGTTGGGACGGTTGAAGGAGCTTTTGAATTCGCGGGCGTTCACTATGCCGAGGCTTTTCTTGATGTCGGTTCTCACCTTGTCGGTGGCCGTGGCCGTAAGAGCTATGACCGGCGCCGCGCCTATCTTTGCTATTGTCGGACGTATGTTGCGGTATTCGGGGCGGAAATCATGTCCCCATTCTGATATACAGTGAGCTTCGTCTATGGCGTAGAACGATATCTTTATTGACTTGAAGAATTCGAGATTGTCCTCCTTGTTCAACGACTCCGGAGCCACATACAGCAGCTTGGTCTTTCCGCTGTGCACATCGTCCATCACCTGCTGTATCGCCGCCTTGTTGAGCGACGAATTCAGATAATGAGCCACTCCGCTTTCCTCACTCAGCCCGTTGATCACATCCACCTGGTTTTTCATAAGTGCGATGAGCGGTGATACGACAATGGCCGTACCTTCCATTATGAGTGACGGCAGCTGATAGCACAAACTCTTACCGCCACCCGTGGGCATGAGCACAAACGTGTCGTTGCCGTCGAGCAGATTGCGTATGATGGCTTCCTGATCGCCCTTAAACTTGTCAAAACCGAAATAGCGTTTCAGTTCTTCGTTAAGATTAGCTTTAGATGTCATAGAGTTTATTTAGAATGAAAGGTAGAAAGCTGCAGAGCAGACTTTAAAGCAACAGATGGTCATCATGCGTCAGGAACCGGTTCAGGCTACAACCGGTCCGCGCAGATGCGATTTGTCAAGCTGACTCTTGGCATAATCAAGAGTCACTTCAAACGTATTGATGTGCTTGGACGGCACTTCGAACATGGCATCGGTCATAACCGACTCCACGATAGAACGCAGTCCGCGCGCACCCAATTTGTATTCCACAGCCTTGTCGACGATGAAATCGAGCGCCTCCTCGGTGAAGTCGAGCTTTATGCCGTCCATTTCGAACAGCTTGCAATACTGCTTCACGATGGAGTTCTTCGGTTCAACGAGTATGCGGCGGAGGGCCGCACGGTCGAGCGGATCAAGATATGTGAGTACCGGCAGACGGCCGATGATCTCAGGTATGAGTCCGAACGACTTGAGGTCTTGCGGAAGAATGTATTTCATTATGTTCTCCTTATCTATCTTGTGAGCGTTGCGCACGGTGTTGAATCCCACCACTCCGGTGTTCATACGCTGTGCAATCTTGCGCTCGATGCCGTCGAACGCTCCCCCACAGATGAAAAGGATGTTGTGCGTGTCAACATGTATGTAGTCCTGGTCGGGATGTTTGCGACCACCCTTCGGCGGCACGTTGACCATAGTTCCCTCAAGAAGCTTGAGCAGTCCCTGCTGCACTCCCTCGCCGCTCACGTCGCGCGTGATGCTCGGGTTGTCGCTCTTGCGGGCTATCTTGTCTATCTCGTCGATGAAGACAATGCCACGCTCGGCAGCGGCCAGATCATAATCGGCCACCTGGAGCAGACGGCTCAGGATGCTTTCCACGTCCTCGCCCACATAGCCGGCCTCTGTAAAGACAGTAGCATCGACGATGGTGAAAGGCACATCGAGCAGCTTTGCTATGGTGCGGGCCATGAGAGTCTTGCCCGTTCCGGTGCTGCCCACCATTATGATGTTGCTCTTCTCTATTTCCACACCGCCGTCGTCCTTAGGCTGTTGCAGACGTTTGTAGTGGTTATATACGGCAACCGAAAGATAGCGTTTGGCCGCGTCCTGACCGATAATGTACTGGTCGAGAAAATCCTTTATCTCCTTCGGCTTCGGTACTTTCTTTATCTTGAACTTTTCGCCGGTGTCGGCAGCGGAGCCGTTCTTGCCGAGAAGTCCGGTAGACTCCACAATCTGATAGGCCGATACGGCGCAATCCTCACAGATGAAACCGTCGAGGCCTGTTATCAGCAGTTTGACATCCTTCTCGCTTCTTCCACAGAAGCTGCATACTTTTTTTGGCATTCTATGTCTTTATGTCTTTAGAGATGTTTCTTATTTTTTATATTCACGGTCTGCGGCACGGCGGCCACATGACACGCGTGTGCCGATTATTTGTCGGCCGCACCCTTACGTTTCATCACCGCGTCAATCATGCCGTACTCCTTGGCTTCGGCTGCCGTCATCCAGTAGTTGCGGTCGCTGTCCTGCCATACCTTCTCAAACGGAGTGTGCGAGTGTTCGGAGATGATGGTGTAAAGTTCTTTCTTGAACTTCTGTATCTCGCGTGCCTCGATCTCGATATCAGAAGCCTGTCCCTGCACACCGCCGAGAGGCTGGTGTATCATGACGCGGCTGTGGGTGAGCGCAGTGCGCTTTCCCTCCTGACCTGCCACGAGAAGCACGGCCGCCATAGACGCCGCCATGCCGGTACACATCGTAGCTACATCGCTCTCGACAAACTGCATGGTGTCGTATATGCCCAGACCTGCAGTCACACTGCCGCCGGGAGAGTTGATGTAAATATTGATATCCATCGAGCTATCCACAGAGTCGAGATAAAGAAGCTGTGCCTGGAGCACGTTGGCTGTATAATCGTTGATTTCTGTTCCGAGGAAAATGATGCGGTCGGCCATCAGGCGTGAGAAGACGTCGAGCTGTGTCACGTTGAGCTGTCTTTCTTCAAGAATATAAGGATTGAGATATCCGGACTGTGCTCTCACCACTTCGTCGAAAGCCAGACCGTTTATACCAAGATGACCTGTGGCATACTTTCTAAAATCGTTCATACTATGACAATAATATATTTATTATATTCAAAAAAACTGATTAATAAATATACAGAAAAAGAGGTTATCGACTCTTTTCTGCAAATTATCTTACACAAAGATAGAAAAAAAAGTCGATAACCTCTTAAAAAAGAAGTTTTTTTTCAAATTTATTTATTTCATCAACTCGTTGAATTCGTCGAGAGTAACAGTCTTCTCATCGAGTGCCACAACACCCTTCAATGCTTCAACAAGTTTCTTCTCAACTGCATTGTCAACGAAGTTGGCTGCGTTGTCGCGCTTCTTCAGCATTTCGTCAGCATAGTTCTCGAGATATTCCTCAGGAACGTTGTTCATGCCATACTGTGCGAACTGCATGCGTGCAGCCTCTTTGGCAGCAGCCTTGACGTCAGCATCCTCAACCTTGATGTTGTTGGCAGCAACGAGCTGTTCCTTGATAAGGTGCCACTTGAGCTGCTTGATGCTCTCGTCGTAGTTCTTCTCAACGTATTCCTCGCCCTTATCCTTGTTGTTAAGGAGCATAACACGCTTGAGGAGAGCGTCCGGGAATGTGAGTTCGCCCACTGTATCCTCAGCATACTTGCGTACGTCGATGAGGAACTTGTAGTCGCTGTTGGCCTGGAGCTGCGGTTTGAGTCCTTCAGCAATCTTGCCACGGAATTCCTCTACGCTCTTCACTGTGTCCTTGCCGAACACCTGATCGAACATTTCCTGATTTACCTCAGCCTTCTTGAAGCGGCTTATTTCAATAACCTGATAGCTGAAGTCTGACTCCATTGTCTTGGCAGCCTCACGGTCGATCTTGAGCAGGCTTGACACTTCTGCGTCGTTCTCCGGATAAGCCTTGCGCGGGTTGAAGGCGATGATGTCGCCCGGTTTTGCGTTGTCGAAGAGTTTCTTCTGGTCTTCCACCTTTATATATTCAGGCATCATAACAGCACCTTCCACTGTTATACCGCCTTCCTTAGTGTTGCCTTCAGCGTCGAGCTCGCGCAGATCACCCTTCAGCATGTCGCGCTGTTCGCCGTCGTAGCAGTCAGCCTTCTCATAGCTTCCCATCTGGCTTGCGAACATATCAACCTGCTGGTCGATGAGTTTGTCGTCAGCCTCGATGTTGTAGTAAGCAATCTTTGTGTCTCCATTGAGCTCGATCTTGAACTCAGGAGCAACGGCGATGTCGAACATGAAAGTATAAGGACCGTCCTTTTCGATATCTACCGGTTCCTGCTTTTCAGAAGGAAGAGGCTCGCCGAGCATCTGTATCTTGTTGTCCTTTATATACGTGTAAATGGCTTCTCCCACGAACTTGTTAAGGGCGTCCATCTTTACAGATGCGCCGAACTGCTTCTTAATAAGGCCCATCGGCACCATTCCGGGGCGGAAGCCTGGGAAGTTCGCTTTCTTACGATAGTCTTTCAAAGTCTTTTCTACATTGTCTTTGAAATCGGCTTCTTCAACGGTGATGGTCATGAGACCATTCACTTTGTCGGGATTCTCAAATAAAATGTTCATTTCTGATTTGATTTTCTTATATTCGTTTATTGTTTATTTTCATTCCGAAAGTGCAAAATTACTCATTATTAGTGTAATAACCTAACATAAGAATGAAAATTTTGTTTTTTTACCACTTATGAAAGCGGTATGCGGAAGAGGCCGCACGGCATGCCGGCGACATCGCCATGCGCGGCATAACGACCCGTGACGCATGGGTCGACGGGCCGGCGGGTACAGAAAAAATTCAGATTGTGAGCTGCGAGACAACGCTTCCGTCGAGCCGGCGGATGGTCATCACGCCATCGTCGTAGAGTGCGAAAGTGGGTTCGCGGTCTTCCTTCGGGAAGGTGACCGAGCCGGTGTTGCACACCACGCATCCGTCGTGGCGCTCAAGTTTCCACAGATGTGTGTGACCATAAACAAACACGTCGTGGCGGCACACGGGCATATTGCCCTCGTTGTAGATGTGACCGTGGGTGATGAATATGCGGCGACGGCCGTCAACCACCACGGCATAGTCGGCCATGATGGGAAACTTCAGGAGCATCTGATCGACCTCCGAGTCGCAGTTGCCCCTCACAGCCACGATGTCAGAACTCATTGCATTGAGCCTTGCAGCGACTGCCGCAGGGTTTATATCGTCCGGTATGCGGTTGCGCGGACCGTAGTTTATGATGTCGCCAAGCAGCAGAAGCATGTCGCAATGCTCGGCAGCGTAGAAGTCGAGAGCGCGTTCCAGACGGCCGATAGAGCCGTGGATGTCCGACAGGAACATGTATTTCATCTGTCCGTAGCTTTGTTATTTATTATCGGCCATTGCGTTCTCCCTTGCGCGCCGCTCCTCGTCTATGAGCTGGAAGTTTTTCTTCTTGAGCTCGAAGCTGTTGCTGAGATACTTCTCGCGCACCACCTTGTTGGCAGCAAGTTCCTCGGGCGCCCCCTGGAACAGAATCTTACCTTCGAAGAGAAGGTAGGCGCGGTCGGTGATGTTGAGCGTCTCGTGCACGTTGTGGTCGGTGATGAGAATACCGATGTTGCGGTATTTCAGACGCCAGACAATGTGCTGTATGTCCTCAACGGCAATCGGGTCGACACCGGCAAAAGGCTCGTCGAGCATGATGAACTTAGGATCGATGGCCAGACAGCGCGCTATCTCCGTACGGCGGCGCTCGCCTCCGGAGAGCTGGTCGCCCTTGTTCTTGCGCACCTTGTTGAGTCGGAACTCACTGATAAGGCTTTCGAGCTTGTCCAGCTGTTCGGCCCGTGAGAGTCCGGTCATCTCGAGAACGGAGAGTATGTTGTCCTCGACACTCATCTTGCGGAACACGCTTGCCTCCTGCGGCAGGTATCCCACTCCGGCACGCGCACGCTTATAGACAGGATAATCGGTTATTTCCTGATCGTCGAGATAGATGTGTCCGGCGTTCGGGACAATGAGTCCCGTGGTCATATAGAACGACGTTGTCTTGCCCGCTCCGTTAGGTCCGAGCAGTCCGACAATCTCGCCCTGCTTCACGTTTATCGACACATCGTTAACAACGGTGCGCTTGCCATAGCGCTTCACGAGTCCTTCGGTGCGCAGCACCATGCTGTGCGTAGAGGCCGCACCGGCCTTGTTGTCTGTTTCGTTCATATCAATGATTATATCGGTTACAAAGTTAAATGTTTTTATCTTTCCGTGCAAACCATGTTTTATGCTTTTTTACAAACAGGCGTCACAGCATCCATACGCCGACCGCCGGCCGCATGCGCAAGCCTGCAAGGACGGGCCACGGGCGACATTCATCCTCAACGTCGCGGCGACGGATGCAAATTTTCATTAACATATGTTCACTTTTAAAGAATTGGATTTAACATTTCATTTTTCTCATTCCAGCGAGACACCGCGCCCTCCGGCCATGCCGAAGAGCCCGTTCCGCACATATGGCAGGACGACGGCAGACAGTCCGTAGCGCAAAAGAGCCTTCGTTGCACTGCAAAACAGACCAAACAACAGCTCAATCAAGACCATATCACCCTCCGAAATGGACTATTCCGGAGTGCGAAACAGGCTCTTTCGCAAGACCGGAAAGACAAGTGTGGAGCGACACATACCGTAAGCATATGTATATCAACGATTTATACAAACTTCTCATTTTCGCAAAATTCGGAGCAGAGGGAGCGTCCGCTCGCCACGACGCGAATTTTGAGCGACCGGCACGATGAAAATTTAACAATAGGACATCGCTTTTTCCGATTTTTTATATGTCGGCCGGAGCATAATCCCCACCCCGCCGTCACGGCCGCACCAAATAAAGACCGCGGGCGCACCAATCTGAAATAAACATAAAACTTCAACGCTTTTGGTAGTTTTTAATCTTTTATTACTACTTTTGCACCCGTACATTCATAGACATATCAAAAAAGCAGAATATGTTGATTACAAAATATTTAAATACCCTCGGACGCTATCTGTTGCTTATGGGGCGCTCGTTCGCACGTCCGGAACGCATGCGCATGTTTCTCAAGCAATACATCAAGGAAATGTCGTCGCTGGGAGTCAACTCCATCGGCATTGTATTGCTCATCTCGTTCTTTATCGGAGCCGTCATCTGCATTCAGATGAAACTCAACATCCAGAGCCCGTGGATGCCGCGGTGGGTGTCGGGTTACACCACACGTGAGATTCTGTTGCTCGAGTTCTCCTCGTCCATCATGTGTCTCATCCTTGCCGGTAAAGTGGGTTCGAACATAGCGTCGGAGCTGGGCACCATGCGCGTGACACAACAGATAGACGCGCTCGAGATAATGGGTGTGAACTCTGCCAACTATCTCATTCTGCCGAAAATCCTCGGTCTGGTGACCATCATGCCGTTTCTGGTGATATTCTCTTCGGCCACCGGTATACTCGGAGCTTACGGCACGGCGTACATAGGCCACATACTTCCACCAGACGACCTGACGCTCGGACTGCAACATTCGTTCAACTCATGGTTCGTATGGATGAGTATCATAAAAAGTCTTTTCTTTGCGTTCATCATAGCAAGCGTATCCTCATACTTCGGTTACACCGTGGAGGGAGGTTCGGTTGAAGTGGGAAAAGCCAGCACCGACGCGGTGGTGAGCTCAAGTGTTCTCATACTGTTCTCCGACGTATTCCTCACCCAGCTGCTCTCCTGAGCAAAGGCTTCGCAGAGAGCTGACGGAAAAGGAAAGACCAGAATACAACAAATTTATCACGAAGAAAAAGATGATTGAAATACAACATTTATATAAATCGTTCGACGGCAAGGAAGTGTTGAAGGACATAAATGCGGTCTTTGAGGACGGAAAGACAAACCTCATCATAGGTCAGAGCGGAAGCGGAAAGACCGTGCTGATGAAAAATCTGGTGGGACTGCTCACACCCACAAGCGGCCGGGTGCTGTACGACGGACGCGACTTTGTGGGACTGAGCAAGGAGGAACGCGTGAACATGCGCCGCGAGATGGGCATGATATTCCAGAGCGCCGCACTCTTCGACTCGCTCAACGTGCTGGAGAACGTGATGTTCCCGCTCGACATGTTCTCGTCGATGAACTACCGCGAACGTGTGAAACGCGCACAGGAATGTCTCGACCGAGTGAACCTCGGCGACGCACAGAACAAGTTTCCGGGCGAGATATCGGGCGGTATGCAGAAGCGTGTGGCCATAGCCCGCGCCATTGTGCTCAACCCGAAGTATCTGTTCTGCGACGAACCTAACTCAGGACTCGACCCGCGCACGTCTCTCGTGATAGACTCTCTGCTGAGCGACATCACCAAGGACTTCAACATCACGACCATCATCAACACGCACGATATGAACTCGGTGATGGGTATCGGCGAGAACATCATATTCATATATCAGGGTAACAAGGAATGGCAGGGCACCAAGGATGACGTCATGACATCCACCAACGAAAAGCTGAACGACCTCGTGTTCGCCTCAGAGCTTTTCAAGAAAGTGAAGAAAGTGGAGATGGAGAAAGCCGCTGCCCGCAAAAACAACTGACAAGACAGACTTGATTTATTTTTATATCCCGGAGAAAACAACATAAAAATATCCGCCATCAGTTAACACAACCAATGGCGGACCCGGTGTTTCTCTGGTTTTCAGACTATTGAATATCTTTGTGTATGTCGTCGTCCGGACGCGTCCTGCAATATTCTTCATGCGTCAAAATGCAGGATCGCTCCAGACCGACGGCATTCTTATTATTGTTATTGAGAGATCAGTTCTGCTTTGAATGTTTCGTTGAACACATCCACTGTGATGCGGTATGTTCCGTCCTTAGTTATTGTCCATTTGGTATCATCGCCGTTTGTTCTTACGAGTTTTGTACCGAGCGGGGCCTCACCCTGTACAAACGGGTGAATCTCTTTCTGGCCCCAGTTTCTCAATCCCATAATCTTGAAGCTTGAAGGCTCCTCGATGTTCTGATGGGTTTTCAGCTCGCCGGTCCATGTCCATACCATTTCGTTGTCGGGACTTTGTGTCATCAGCTCCACCTTGAAGGCATCCCAGCCTGCATCAGTGGCACCACCGCCCACGTAAGCCTCTTCCCAAGGCACAAACAGCTCGCCTGTAAGTTTCTTGCAGTCGCTGCTTACGTAGAAGCGGTAGCGGTCTTCTGCGAACGGCACCACCCATGAAGCCTTGCCGGCATCAGACGTAAGTTCGGCTTCGATGCCTTTATTCACAATGTACGAATCTTCATATTTAGGTGCGATATACTTGGTGTCGGCGCCAGCCTTCTCGGTGGTCATTATCTTCAGTTCGCCGTCCTTGAGTGTGCCGGCAAATCTGAACTCACCGTCGGGAGTCTTCTGCAGCTGACGTGTTCCTTCTGGAACGGCGCTTCCTGTTATCCACAGATTCTGGTAAGTCTGCGCCTTGACTGTATATCCGAACAGTATTGACAATATGAATATAATACTGATATTTCTCATTTCTTTCTGTTTTTTGTTTTACGAACCATTGATTCTTTTCCGGATTCATGTCCTCTGCCGCCGTGCGGACCATTCCGCACGAGGCGGTTCAGACATGGAGCGCAGGCCGGCACATTGCGTCCGGCACTGTCTCCGGATTTATTATTTCACGTTCACCTTTACCACCGTTTTCTTGCCACATGGTATGTTGGCGAGATTTATCTTCACAGTGCGTGTGGCCTTGTCGTAGCTCCAGTCTGTGCTACTGAGCTTCTTGCCGTCAAGGCTTACCGCTGTAGGAGCGTTCTCTGCAAGCAGTTTCACGGTGTAGTTGCGTTTCTCCGGCATTCCCGGGAACGAACCTTCGCGTGCGTTGATGGTCAGAGTGACGCTTCCTGCGGTACGTTTCTGCTCGAATCTGGTGTTGGTGAACAATCCCGACTTGTAGCCTTCGGTGTTGTTCTCATCCTCGTAAAGTGTTGAAGAACCGTCAGCGCCGGGCACAACCTTCAGCACGATGCAGTCAGGACGGTTGTTGAGGTTCATCACGTTCTCGTAGTTCACGATGATGCTTCCGGCCTTATAGAAATAAGGAATTTCGGTCTGCTTGTAGTAATCCACAAACTCTCTGTCGCCTTCCACAATCTTGTTGCGGCATACGTCGAACCATTTTCCTTCCGGCAGCCAGATCTTTCTTTCTGTTTTTCCATTCTTTCCGACTGTCAGAACAGGCGCAACGAGAATCTCGTCGCCGAACATGTATTCGTCCTCATAACGGTAGGCGTTGTTCACTTCAGGATAGTCATAATACAGCGGGCGGCATATTGCGACACCTGTATCATATGACTCGCGTGCGGCGGTGTATATGTAAGGCATGAGTTCGTATCTGAGTTTCACAGTCTGGAGCAGATCCGGGAAGTTAGGATATTTCCAGATGCGCATCTCAATCTTCGGATCGTTTGTAGCATGAGTTCTGAACAGCGGAGAGAACACACCATACTGCATCCATCTCAGATAAAGTTCCGGATCGTTGTTGCCGTGCTGGTGGCCGCCAAGATCATGTCCCCAGTAGCCGAAGCCCACGTTTGCAGCAGTGGCTGTGAAGTAAGGCTGGAAGGCGAGTGTCGGGAATGTGGAGAACGAGTCGCCGGAGAAACCGATAGGATAACGGTGGCTTCCGAGTCCACCCCAACGGTGGAATATCAGCGGACGACGGTCCGGATGAGTGGCCTTCATGTCGTTGTAGAACACGTGGTTGCACCAGAATGTCTCGCTCAGTCCGTCCATACGCGGGTTGGTGAGGTTCTGCTGCCAGTCGAGCCACCAGAAGTCCACACCATCCTTCTCTCTGTGGTGCAGGATGTCCTTGAACATGTTCTTATAGAATACGGAGTCCTCGAGCTGCCATGGAACAACCTTTGTGGTTGCCGGATCCAGGCCCATGTCCTTCGCAAGCAGGCTGAAGTTCTCCTCGTCGCTGTCCACTCCGTCGGCCGGATGAAGGTTCATCGACACTTTCAGGCCCTGTTCGTGCATCCATTTGAGAAGTCCCTGCGGATCCGGGATAAGCTCTTTGTTCCATGTCCATCCGGTCCATCCCTCAGTGTGCCAGTCCATGTCAAGAATCATCACGTCGATAGGAATCTTGTTGTTCTTTATATCTGTGACAATATCTACAAAGTCCTGCTGTGAGTAACGCTGGTATTTGCTGTACCAGTAGCCAAGCACGAAGAGCGGCGGCATCGGCTGTTTTCCACCGATAAGCGTATAATCGTACAGTGCTTTTTTATATTGATGGCCGTAGCCGAGGAAGTACCAGTCGATAGCTGTCTTGTCTGCGAGCGGTGCTACCCATGACATACCGTTCACGTTATTGTCGAATGCGAATGTGCGGCTGCCGTCACCCCTTCGTGCCGAATACGACTCGTCAATGATGGCCCATCCTGCACGCGAGAGCAATCCGTTCTCGAGTTCAGGACGCTTTGAGTCTCCTATGCATCCGTCGAGTGTTCGTGTCGTGCCCTTAAGGTTGAGCGCGTCGTCCTTTCCCGGATACCACAGCACTTCCCTGCCATTGAGTGTGAACGTAATGGAAAGCACATCAGGATTCTTGTCAGCAGCATTTATTTCTGCATTCTTGCGATATTTCAGTTCGAGATCGCTCGTACTGATATACAAGTAGTTGTCGTCTTCGCGTGTCTTGAACGCCGGCACCGGCAGACGACGGTTAACAACCGCAAATGTGGCGCGGTCTTCGAATTTCTTGTCCTTGCTGTACTGGATACGTATCATTTGCGGCGTGAGCACCGTGAAGCGCGCGCTGCCAGAGACTACCACAGCCTTAGGATCAGCCTTCGGCTCATAGTCTTCCTGCGCCTTTGCCATCAGAGCCAGGCATGCAAAAGACAGTAACAATAAAATCTTTTTCATATTAACCTTATTTTATTATATATAATGTATAGTGTTTCCGTTTTTTTGAAATCCAGACTTTATCTACAGCACAGGTGAATCTTTGCGTAACATATTTCCTGCTCCGGCCTGCCATATTGCAGGCCGGACTCAGGAATTCAGGATTTATGTTTATTTCACAAGCACTTTGCGCACTGTTCCGTCAGACATCTTCACGATATTGATGCCTCTCTGCAGTGTCTGCATCTTCGCACCGGAAAGCGACCAGATGCCCTCAACCTTGGCATCGGCAGCGTTTTCGATGTCTTCTATTGCGTCTGTATCAAGTTCGTTCACATAGTCTGTGCCATCGAAGTAAACCACTTTGTGTGTCTTGTCAAGCACCGGATGCATGTCTTCATCAAGTGTTTGGAAGAATACCACATCCTCGCTCTTCTTACCATTGAGCAGGTAACACAGTTCACCGTTTCTAACCTGAGTACTTGTGACGCTTGTCACCTGTGAGCCGTCAAGTTCGTAGCAGTTGGTAAATCCAGTCTTATTTCCACGTGCAAAACTATTGTTTGCATCGGGTGATTGAAGAATGACCTCTCCTGCATTATAGCAGTTGACAATTTCTGCTCTATCGCCAAGCCATCCTGACAGTCCTGCACTTTCGCGTTGTGCAGTTATGATACCTGTATTATAACAATTCGTGATATATACAAGAGCCTTCTGCTGGTCGTTCACACCAAGTATACCACCGGCATTTGCACCAGTAACAGTGATATCTGCCTCATTGCCACAACCGGTAATCTCAACAAGTCCTTTATTGACAATTGTTCCAACGATACCTCCGGCCCATGCTTTTGCATAGATATAGCACGAAGCATCCATTATCACATTTCTGATCTTTGCACCTCCGTTTATAACACCGAACAATCCTTTATTGCCTTCCATATCATTCTCTATCATCAGATTGTAGATACGGTGTCCATTGCCTTCAAACACTCCTCCATAAGGATAATCCACAGTTCCTATACCAGGATAATTGTATATGCCGCTCATATCAATATCAGCACCAAGTGTAATGTTCATCATCCGGCTTGCAAACCCGGTCGCAATGTCGTCGGCAGCAGCCATGAGTTGTTCTGCAGTTGTGATATAGCGTGCACCACAGTTCTGACAGACACCATCAATATAATCATGCTCATGAACATTTGTCACCGCCTCGTCGTTTGTGAATGTAGCATTGGCACCCAGTGTCTTGTCACAGTTGACGTCACCGGCCACATTCACAGTCTTATGACTCATGAAAGGCAACGGATAAGCATCGGCGCCTAGAGTCTGCGTCCAAGATGCTCCGCAAGAGCTGAATGCATTGAGCATATAACACAACTCACCTGAAGCAGCTGCATCTTCATCCTTGAGTAATGTCGCGTCTTCTGTGTCCAGGAATGGTGTCCAATAATAGCAGTTGTCATACTGTACGTTATTGCGTGCGAACACGTCATACAATCCTGATGTTGAGAAATTAAGATTGCTTATCACATAAACATTCTGCAACAGAATTTCCTTAGCTCCATGAGCATATCCGATGATTCCCGCACTACCTTCACTTTGCGGAGCATCTATCTGTCCGGCATAGCCACAGTTGCGGAATACAATATTGTCATGTGTGTTGGAAGCAAGTCCTCCGTGTGTAGCATCACCTGAATAAGACGATGTGATGTTGACGTCGCTAACACAATTCTCGATGAGCGAAGAACCGGCCGACCTACACAAGATACCTCCGGCATAACGTGCAGAAGTGTTGATTGTTCCTGTAGTGAGCAGGTTACGTATTGTAGAATTCTTTATAAAACGGAACAGAGCCACGTTGTCATTACTTGTGTCATAAGCGATTGTTATCTTATGTTCGCGACCGTCGAATGTTCCTGTATACGAATTTTCCTCCACTTCACCAATCATCACACCTTTAGCACTGTAGCTGCTAAAATCTATGTCAGCAGTGAGATATGCACTGGCAGCAGCATCAACCCTGTTAGTATAAGCTGCAAACCAGTAGAGCTGCTGCGGTGTAGAAATAGCATACATGCCTTCTGCATCGGGTGACATGAAATCGGTATTGACATCTCCACAAGCAGAGCATACTCCGTCTACATAATCGTGTGGTTCACGTACAGAGAGATCTTCGTTTGAATAACCGTTTATCTGGCCTGCCGGTGTACCGTCGCAGTTAAGGTCTCCCACTACATACACGGTACCGTGTGTATTGAAAGGCACCGGCTGGCTGTCCTCACCAAGTGTCTGATACCATATATTATTATTGCCGTTGTTGTTCATCGCGTATGCTGCAGCACCACTCTCCAGTTCCTCCACACTCACCGGAGTGCCCTGATAACCATATATGTCGTAAAGACCTGACGATGTACAAGTATTGCGGTAGAGCGATTGTGTGCCGTCCATACCGACGATGTTTCCAGCGTTATAGCAGTTTCTGATGACAGAACCGCCGCCTACCCAACCGGAGATGGCAGCGCTCTCACGTCCGCCGTCTATATTTCCGGCGTTATAACAGTTGCTTATATTGAAGTTGCAACTTCCCAGATAGCTCACTCCGATGATGCCTGCTGCATTTGCTCCGTTTGCATAAACCGATGCCTCATTACCGCAGTTTTCGATAGTCACCGTTCCACCGCCAACAGATCCGCCGGCAATACCGCCGCAGAACTCCTCGCCATTGATTGAGCTGGCAGCGTCGACAATCACATTCTTTATATAAGCACCGTCGGCCACAGCTCCGAATAATCCAACATAGCTCTGTCCCGGTGCATCGATATTAAGATTGCGCACATAATGACAGTTTCCGTCAAAGGTTCCGTTGAAAGGCACTTCACTATTGCCGATGGGTGAGAACTCCACACCCGACATGTCCACATCGTTGGTAAGCACACCACGGATGTTGCTGCTGCCTCCACTTACAAGATTGGAGAACTCCATCAGATCAGATGCCGTCGCAATCTGATAAACATCATCTTTTATGTCTATTGCATATGCGCCAGACACGGCCCCAGTACCTAAGGCTGTCAACAAAAGATAAATAGGTAATCGTTTAATCATACGTTAAAATTAATTTAGGTTTATATAAAATTTAGATTCGTACCATGCAAAATTAGAAAAAAAAGAAAAATATATCAGCGTTTTTAGTACTTGTATAATGATTTTATCAGTTGTATAATCACATACAACTGATTATCAACATGTTACATTTCGCCATGTAACCGTTTTGTATTACAGAAAATACAGTACAGAATAAAGAATAAGACATGAAAAACATGCCTTGTTCATGTGTTTTTCGGATGTATTATACGACCTGCGGAGAGCTTACTGCCCATACGGCCGGCAGGTTTTCAGATGGCAATTATGGCCGGTTCGAACTTACTGTTGTCGAGCAGTGAGCGGTTTTTCACACGCGTCTTGTATGTGTTGACCGTATGCACCGAGTAGTTCAGGAAGTTGGCAATGCGCTCGCTGTCGTTTATGCCAAGACGTATAAGTGCGAAGATGCGCATTTCGGATGTCAGAGAATTCTTTCGCGGTATGGTGCGATACTTCTCGTCGAACAGCAGATTGTATTTCTCGATGAAGTCCGGGAACAGTTTGAGGAACGCAGCGTCGAACGACGCATACATACTGTCGCGCTCGGTGTCGAGCACAGTGCGGTCGATTATTGCGCGCAGGTCGCCATACTGATGAGCCACAATCTTGTGGTCGAGCACGGTGAAGAGTTTCTGTAATCTTGACAAAAGCTCAGAGTTGGCACAGAACGACATGCCGATATATTCGTTCTTGATCTTGTTCGCCTCGGTGAGTTGCCGGTTCACCTCACGCAGCTGTGCCAGGTTCTCGCTGATGGTATTGCGCGCCTGCATTATCTTTGCATTCTTGCGTCTGACAAATCTCACCGACAGCAACGACACAGCAAGCAGCACCACGAAGAGCGCGGCGGCAAGCATGAAGTAATTGCGCTGGCTGCGTATGGCCTCATAACGGTCCTGCTCGATGAGCGGCAATATGGCTCCAAGGTCTATCTTGCGCTGGCGCGAATCGTAGAAAGTGATGTCGTTGAGTGCGAGATGTATGTAACGGCTTGCGCGGTTGTAATCGTCCTTATATATGAGTTTGGCAAGCAGATAAAGCGCCGTTATCTCACGTGTGCACGAAATATTGTCGTAGATGGCCGACCTTGCGAAATACACCTTGGCACTGTCCGTCTGGCCCTGTCCGGTGAATGCCCATGCCACCACCGCATAGGTCATAGCCTTGGTATGACTGTCCACGTTGCCATACTTCTGGAAATTTCTGAACGCCTCGATGCTTTTCTCCCACTGTCCGGTACGCATCTGCAGCGTACACATGTGCATCCAGTACTCGGCACTGTTCTTCGGAGTCAGCATAACAAGCGTGTCCACATAGGCTATGCTCTTCTTCTTGTAATTGTCGCAGTAAGGCGTGCCGTTGGTATAATTGGCATTTTCCTGCCACAATTTCGAACACAGACTATAATAGTCTCTTTTCTGCTTCACGTCCAGGTGCTCGGGATTTATGACAGAAATCGTGTTGTAGGCTTCGTTCATGATGCCCGCCGATATCTGACAGAAGGCAACGGCGCAACGGGCCTCCACCATCATGTCGTCATTGCCGGTCTTTTCGGCCAGCTGCATGCACTGCCATGCATAAGCCATAGCCGAATCGTTGCGATAGGCCTTGTACTCCTCAAAAAGACTATGACACAGTTTGTAGCGTCGCACCGGTCCTTTTGCAACATTAAGCGAACGGCGCAGATATGCTATACGGTGCTTCTTCACATTCTCATACTTATCCTTGTGCTCAAGACTGTGGTCCAGTTTGCGCAGCCAGAACTCCACTTCGTCAGAAGCGGAGGACGTAAGAGGAAGGAGACATATTGTCAGTAGTATAATTATCAAGGATTTCATCGTGTGTTCTTTTTTCTGTAATTATAACAGTACTTCTGATTTGTGCCGCATGGTGGCGGCTACACATGACGTCCTGTATCGTCAGAATCTGCCTCATCTCCCGCATGCAGTACATCCAGCCGGATGTATGTGTACGCAAGGCACGGTAAAAGTAGAAGCAGATGATATAGATTGTTTCACAAAGTTACATATTTTTTGAAAAAAGAAAAACGATAGCCTTAAAATTTTAAGACATATTTTTATTTGCGCGCGATGCGGATGCCAAAGCAGAAGACATACATACACGCTATGTCTGAAAACTTGGATTTTATATCTATTTTAAGTTAACGCCACGACAGTTTTAACCCTCCGATTTTTCAGATGCAGTATGGACGTATGGCAGAGAAAACGCCATAAATGAGCCTCAACCACCGGAAAAGCCGGCCGACAGGAGCAGGAAGCAGACAAGAGAAAGGGACATTACAGTTCTGTAGAAATTCCGTGTGGATTGTTTTTAATCCATAAATCATCATAGAATAACCTAAAATGGCAGGACACCGCAATGTGGCATGAACAGCAACGGGGCTTTCCCCCCTAATGATAAATTCACACTGCCGCAACCGACACGCCCTCACAGCACGCTTGTTGCATATCTTTCAGTGCTTTTCCATATTACAGAATCAGCGTTTCTGAAGAAAACCCGAGAGGCGGACTTACAGTTTTTCTTGACTTTTTTTTGACAAAATATTTTCGGAAAACAGACGTAAGGGAATGTCAAATTCCATATAATAAAGGCTCTTTCCGCCCGAACAGCATTTTGACATACCCCATACTATATTCCGAAACAAATCGTCCGACGTTCTGATAATGCCCGTTTGAGGGTCTGATTCCGTCTGTATCATGGCGTGATATTAAGCATTTCAGCCCCTGATATGGACAATAACGCATGCTGAAACGGTGCTTATTGCAGGACGGAAAAACGGTTATCAAATATAAATATCTGACACTCAGCATCTTATAAAAACCTCTCATAATTCGCGTATTTGCGTCCGAAGGAGAGTCAGCCCGCAAATACTCGCTAATTTTTCGGGGTAGAACAGAAAACTCAGACGCGAAAACCACAGAGAACTGAAAATCTGTAAGTGCCCCGTTTTGTTTTTATTTCAAAAGAGGAACAACATCGTCGGTTCGGGATTCAAGCTGCAGGGTTTTAGTATAATCAATCCACACCGTATTTCCAACGGGCCTTTATGATACGTCGGAAAGTGCTTTCCAACGGCTGAGACGTGCTTCTACATGGTGCGAAAAAGGCGCAATGAGTATGCAGAAACAGTTTTGTGGGAGTATGAAGCGCTGTTTATCACAGAACAGGAAACGGTCCGCCGTCTGCACTATAAATATAAACGGCGGTACGACAATAACCTGACATACTCTTCATTTTCAGCATATAAACGGCAGGAAATGCGTTTGCCCACGTACATCCGAACTAAAAACGAGGTATGAGTAGGCCGGTGCGCGATTATATTTGAGAATAACCAATTATAAGATTCAGAAGCTGCCGTCGGTGCCCGATGGCGGAGGTATGACCGAAGGTGAGGGCGGTGGCAGCGTGGGCGGGAGAATAGTAGGATTGCGTGGCTGCTTCTTGTCGTACACGGCATCCTCCACCAGCTCCTTCACAAACCATCCAACGGGCAGTTCTACCACTATGCCGCGGCCGAAGTTGATCATTGGCGTCACTATGGGCACGGTGGTCCAGCGACGGAGGAAAGGATCGTACACCCGTTCCACACCAAGGTTTATGCCGAACCTCTCGCCCGTGTAACTGACATATCCACCGTAGGCAGAGCTGCCGATATAGGGCATGGCGGCCATCGAAACGTACGGCGAATTGTTGTAGAACCGGCCGAAGACGGTGAGCGACAGATTTTCGTTGAAGTTGTATGTGGCCGAGGCGTTGATACCATAGACGGTCTTCAGGCCGCGCGTGAGCAGATAGCGGTCGGCCGTAACGCCTGCCGTGAACATGAGGTTTCCTACTGTATGTACAGCCTGGAGCGACGCATTCTGATGCGAGAATAGTCCGGGCATCGTGGTACGGCTGCCGCTTCCCACGAGGGCTCCGCCCTTCCAGCGCATCAGGTCGCCGCCGGAAGAGTAGTCGTAGAAGAAAATGTTGCGTGAGAAATCGGCTCCACCGCGCGGATACACCGACGGATAATAGCGTGCTGACATGGCTCCGGCAATGCGGCGCATGGTGCTGTCGGCAGTGGTGGCGGGCTGTTGTGGCGCCTTGCCGGGAAGTGTGGTGAACGGCTTGCGCGTGACAGGTATGCCGCCAAGGTCGGGCTCAGGACTCTGCGTGACGTCCGGAATGCTTTGTCCGACGTCCGGTTTCTCCACCGGTTCCTGTGCGTGGACTACAATCGGAACCACGCATACCGTCACGGCAAACAATATGTGTCTGAGCCATACCATAAGCAGGTGGGTGTTTCTTTATTTCATCATCCATACGCCCTTGTGCTCCACCATCGGCACGACAATCTCCTCTCTGGTGCTGTCGCCATAGCAGAGCAGAAGATAGGCGCTGGCCACATGGCGGGCTGTATCGGCGCGGGCACGCAGCAGACGCACGGAGGCTATGCCCTTGCGTTCCTCGTGCTGCTGGGCTTCGAACATCTTGGCGTTGGCTATGAGCTGCTCGCGATACACGCCGGGAATGCTGTCGGGCTGGAAGAAGCCGTCTACATAAGCGTCGTATTTGCCTTCCACGAGATAGTCGTAGTAGAGCTTTGCCGTGCGGCCGGCCATTTCGTCGGCCGACGGTTTCTGCTCAGAGCACGCCCACATCGCAGCGACCGCAATGGCCGCAATTATAAACAATCTGCGCATACTGATCGTTGTTTTATGAGTGTAAGGCCATATTGAGTGTCACTTCTGTCTGATGAATATGTTTATCGGACAGCCGTGCATAGGCCAGTTCTCGCGTATCTTGTTCTCAAGGAAGCGGCGGTAAGGCTCCTTGACATACTGCGGCAGGTTGGCATAGAACACGAACGAAGGTATCTGCGTGTTGGGAAGCTGCGTGCAGTATTTTATCTTGATGTACTTGCCCTTTATCGATGGTGGCGGATAAGCCTCGATAAGAGGAAGCATCACCTCGTTGAGCTTGGCCGTTCCTACCTTCGACTTGCGGTTGAGATATACGCTCTTGGCCATCTCGAGCACCTTGAAGATGCGCTGCTTGGTAAGGGCCGAGGCGAAGATGATGGGGAAATCGACAAACGGAGCCATGCGTTCGCGTATGGCGTTCTCGAAGGTCTTTATCACCACCTGATCCTTGTTCTCCACGAGGTCCCACTTGTTCACCACCACCACAAGCGACTTGTTGTTGCGCTGTATGAGCTGGAATATGTTCATGTCCTGCGCCTCGATGCCGCGGGTTGCATCTATCATGAGTATGCAGACGTCCGAATACTCAATGGCACGTATGGAACGCATCACCGAATAGAACTCCAGATCTTCCGTCACCTTGTTCTTGCGGCGTATGCCGGCGGTATCGACAAGATAGAAGTCGAAGCCGAACTTGTCGTAGCGGGTGTATATGCTGTCGCGAGTTGTTCCGGCTATCTCGGTCACGATATTGCGGTCTTCGCCTATGAAGGCGTTTATCAGACTGCTCTTTCCTGCATTAGGACGTCCCACAACAGCGAAGCGCGGAATACCGTCTTCGAGCAGTTCGCTCTTGTCTTCGGGCAGTTTTGAGAGCACGAGGTCGAGCAGATCGCCCGTTCCGCTGCCGGTTGCAGAGCTGATGCACTGCGGGTCGCCCAGTCCGAGTGCGTAGAACTCGGCCGCGTCGTATATCTGATTGTTGTTGTCGGTCTTGTTTGCAACGAGTATCACGGGGCGCTTGGTGCGGCGCAATATTGCAGCCACGTCCTCGTCCCAGTCGGTCAGTCCGGTGGTCACGTCGACGAGGAACAGAATGAGGTCGGCCTCCTCTGTTGCCACAAGCACCTGCTTGCGTATGGCGTCCTCAAATATGTCGTCTGAATTGACAACCCATCCGCCGGTGTCAACGACGGAGAACTCACGGCCGTTCCAGTCGCACTTGCCGTACTGGCGGTCGCGCGTTGTGCCCGCAGTATCACTCACGATGGCACTGCGCGTCTTTGTCAGTCTGTTGAAAAGTGTCGATTTGCCTACATTAGGGCGTCCGACTATTGCTACTAAATTTGCCATTTTTCAGATGTTTTTGATTTCAACGATAATGATGTATGCCGTAAGGGCGCACCTATCACGCATCCTTCAGGCGTATGTCCGCCGCATGGGCGGCAGGCGTCATACAGGATTGTATCCGAAGCTGTCGAGCTCACGCTTGGAGTTGCGCCAGTCTTTGTCCACCTTGACGAATATCTCCAGATAGACGTTCTTGCCGAAGAACTTCTCCAGAGACTTGCGGCTCTCGGTGCTCACTTTCTTCAGCGCGATGCCCTGATGACCTATGATGATGCCTTTCTGCGAGTCGCGCTCCACGTATATCACGGCTCCTATGCGTATGAGGTTGTCCGTTTCCTTGAACGACTCCACCCTCACCTCGACAGAATAAGGAATTTCCTTCGAATAGTAAAGCAGGATTTTCTCGCGCACAATCTCGCTCACGAAAAAGCGGGCGGGCTTGTCCGTCAGCTGGTCCTTGTCGAAATAAGGCGGCGAATCGGGCAGAAGCTCCTTAATGCGTTTCATGAGCAAGTCGATGCCGAACTTGTTCTGAGCCGATATCGGCAGTATCTCGGCCGATGGCAACAGGCCGTGCCATTTCTCCACAAGGTCGCCCAGCGTCTTGTTGTCGCTCTGGTCTATCTTGTTGATGAGCAGCAGCACGGGAATGGTCATCTTGCCCACCTTCTCAAGAAAGTCCATATTCTTCTCGGGGTTCTCCACCACATCGGTGACGTAGAGCAGCACGTCAGCATCCTGAAGCGCCGACTCCGAGAAGGCGAGCATAGACTCCTGGAGCTTGTAGTTGGGCTTCAGCACACCCGGAGTGTCCGAAAAAACTATCTGCGCATCGTCCGTGTTGACAATGCCCATGATGCGGTGGCGCGTGGTCTGCGCCTTGAATGTGGCAATGGATATGCGCTCGCCGACAAGCTGATTCATCAGTGTTGACTTGCCGACGTTGGGATTTCCCACTATATTTACAAAACCTGCTTTGTGCATACTATATATTTATTGCAGCAAAGATACGTAAAAAATTCTGCACTTACAACATTACACAGTAAGAATAAACAGAAATGACACGCACAATAAAGACAGTCTGCGCCCGTTATAATGCAAACAACAAAACACTGGATACATGATGAAGAAAATCTGTCTGATGCTGCTGATGGCCGTGACTCTGCTCTGTTCGTGCAGCAACGAGCCCCGACCCACCGATCCCGGCGCATACAAGGCGCTGCAGGAACTGAAAGAAAAATACCTGAGTCTGATGTACGGAGAATGGCAGAACGAAATGCCGAGAGAGGACGGACAGCTGAAAAGCGTGGTCAATCTGAAACTGAACGAGGACAGGACGTTCACACTCGTCGAATCGGCACTGACTCCCGACGACAACGGAGAATGGACAAGCACTCTCGAATACAAAAGCGAGGGGACATGGTCTCTGAACGTGGTGCGCAACGACAACGACGAACTGCGCCCCATACTTTATCTTAAAGAACGCCAGGAAGGCGGCACCGTGGGCCGTATGATTGACTTTCGGAATGTCGATAACGACGTGCTGCACATCGACTTATATCCTTTCAGTGAGCTGAAAAGAGTGGAATAGACAGCAAAAATCCGCAATATTTCGCGTAAAACCCGTGTTTTTCACGATTTTATACTAATTTTGCAGACGAATCAACGAAATATAAATAATGACTCACAATTTATTGAAAGGTAAGCGCGGTATTATTTTCGGTGCGCTTAACGAAGACTCCATTGCATGGAAAGTGGCTGTGAAAGCCGTTGAAGAAGGTGCCACCATCACTCTGAGTAACACTCCGATGGCACTCCGCATGGGTACGCTCGACGAACTGAGCAAAAAACTCAACGCTCCCGTTGTGGCTGCCGATGCTACAAGCGTTGAAGATCTGGAAAAGGTATTCGCTGAATCAGTGAAACTCCTCGGAGGCAAAATCGACTTTGTACTCCACTCTATCGGAATGAGCCCCAACGTACGCAAACGCCGTACATACGATGATCTGGACTACGGTTATCTGCAGAAGACACTCGACATCTCGGCCATCTCATTCCACAAGATGCTTCAGGTTGCAAAGAAACAGGACGCCATCGCCGAATACGGTTCGGTGGTAGCACTGACATACGTCGCTTCTCAGCGCACATTCTTCGGCTACAACGACATGGCCGACGCCAAGAGCATGCTCGAAAGCATCGCGCGCAGCTTCGGTTACATCTACGGCCGTGAGAAGAACGTACGCATCAACACCATATCTCAGTCGCCTACTCCTACAACAGCAGGAAAAGGTATCAAGGATATGGACAACCTCATGGACTTCTCCAACAAGATGTCACCTCTGGGCAACGCATCTGCAGAGGAGTGCGCAAACTACTGCGTAATGATGTTCTCCGACTTCACCCGCAAGGTGACAATGCAGAACCTCTTCCACGACGGAGGATTCTCTTCAATGGGTATGAGCCTCAGAGCCATGAACCAGTATGCAAAGGATCTCGCTCCTTACGAGGACGAGAACGGAAAGATTATCTACGGATAATAAGCACAAAACGCAAATATACCATAAAGAAACGGCATCGCGGAATTTTCGCGATGCCGTTTCTTTATGGTCTTTCTCAGCAATACTAGCCGGCAACAGATATATCCTCGCCAGCCGTCATGCTCACATTATCACTTTCTGACCGCTGTTGTTTATATATATTCCGTGCTGCGGATCGGCGACTCTCTGGCCGGAGATATTATAATAAACACTGTCCTGGTTTTCCTCCAGCGTCACATCATTGATATTGTCTGGCACATCACACGAAACTTCGAGCACCGTATAGCTTTTCGCTTCAAGTACCATCTGCATGTCCTGCAGTTCCACTTCCTGCGGAACTATCTTCTCCGGTTCGTGCGGAGTGTTCCTGTCCGCAAGGTCTCCACAAAGAGAAACTCTCTTGATATTGCTTATATCGCCGACATTTTTTATGTCGATATCCACAGATATATCATTAGAAGATGTATTCACTATATGCAATACAACGGTGCTGCCATCCTCACTGCGCGTCGCAGTCATATTGATGTTGCGGTTCGAACATACGTTATCTATCAGAAGCGGCTGATGATGTGAGGCAGCCATCTGCTGTGCGTAGTACGGCGGCTGACACCAAGACATGGAACTGTTGAAGAATATCTGTCCCTGATCCCAGCCGTTATCGTTCTGCAGATATGGCTGCAACGCGTTGGCAGGACTGTCGAGTTGGACAAATCCATCCATCTTTCTCACAGCGTTCAGAACTATGGCGTGACTGAGCGCACGGTGCATATTGTGGGTATTGCCGTTCTCTTCGAGTATCGCACATTTCATCGATGTCTGAGGATTCCAGCCGAGGAACATCTGCCGCATGTTCTTAAGTTCGGTCTCAACAGCACGTGCCTGGTCTATCTCGTCGGTCCATGGATGATAATCCCACAGCGCAGCCTTGCCGTCAAGACTCTTGAACACATATTCCATAAGCTCCGGTTTGTCCTGACGCCACCACGCGGCGTTGATGAACTGAAGCTCCGGATAAAGCGGATGTATGGCATCGTAGAAGGCGAGGAAACGCTCCACATAGTGCTTGTATGCGCCTAACGACTCGTCGCCGATATTTTCCTCGTTTCCTATTTCAATATATTTCAGGTCGTAAGGTTTCAGTTCTTCCAGCAGAGCGATGACGTCCTGCGGATCGTCTTCGATGTTTATGCTGAAGGTAGGTTCGGTTCCTATCTTACGTGCGAACTCAACAAACTCGATTATTCCGAAACCGTTCGTACTGTAACGATACCAATGACCCTTGTAAGGAGGTCGTTTGTCGCGCGGTCCCATCATATTCTTCACCTTATATTCAGGAGCGTTTATCATTGTTCCACCATATCTCAGGAAGGTCTGTTTCTCGTTCATGAAGTTCCGGGTGAGGTCTGCCCTGTAAGGAAAACTCTGCGTATGGAGCATTGCCATGTCAACCCACATCGAACCTTCTTCGTCAAGAGCCACGACGAAACGTGCGTTATTGTCAGATACCGACGGCGTCATCTCGAAATCGAAACGTTTCCATTCCTCTCCTATTCCGCTTATTTCCTTGCGACAATATTCCACGCTGCCGTCAGCATTCTGCAATGCCACGTATGCCTTTTCCACGTCACCTTTAAGATATACATATCCTTTCATAGGCTCTTCACCTGTAACACCGATGCCCCATTTGTTCAATCCGAAATTACAGATGCCGTCGCCCTGCGTGCCGGTGATCTTCTGTGAGTATGTGCCGTTGAACGCCTGCGTGCCGTCATGAGTATAAACACCGTTGCCGACAGGAAGCCACATGGCGCTCACTCCCACCGGACTGTTTCTCAGAGCGATAGTCTCACCGTTTATCTTCAGGTTGCGGAAGCTCGCAGGGCCGTCAAAGGTGCGCACTCCCACCTTACCTTTCATCAGCGGAGTATTCTCGTCCACATATTCGTAAACGCTTTTTCCGTTCAGCCATACGGAAAATGTGTTTCCGTTGAAATCCACGCGCAGCCTGTTCCAGTCAGATGAATTGAACGACACAGGGATGCTTTCTATTGGCTGCCAGTTATGATCGTGCTTGCCAATCACAAGTGTATGGTCGTCCGCATCAAGACTTATCTCATATCCTCTGAAACCGTCCGCGCCGTTGCCCGCATCCGAAACGTCAACGATAAGACCCGATATGGAACGGCTGCCATCCATACGCACGTCCGTCTCTACCGAACCTTCCTGCATGTCATGACTCTGATACACAGCCTTGGCAAAGGCGGATGTCGCGGTTTTCATCACATTGTCCGTCACTGTCCAGAAGTCATCATAACGCTTGAAGTTCTCAACATCAAGAGGCAACGCCCTGAATTCTATCATGTCACCGTCTATCCGCAGATTTCTGAAACTGGCAGAACCGTCATAACTTCTCAGGCCGACATATCCGCCGGTCAGCGGATTCGTCACATCTTCATAATCATATACCTCGTCACCATTCAGAAAAACCGTGAACCTCGCCCCGTCAAAATCGACACGCAGTTTGTTCCATTCTCCGGGAGTTACGGTCAGAGGGACCTCCGCTACGGGCTGCCAGTTGTTCTCATGCTTGCCCACCACGAGTTTGCGTTCTGCCGCATCCACGCTCACTTCATACCCGTTGAAAGCATCCGCACCATTGCCCGCACCGCTCACATTGAATATGAAACCGGCGATGGCATCAGCTCCATCTATGCGCATGTCAACATCTACAGACGCCTTCTGCAGGCTTCGATCTTGATAAACAATCTTACCGAAGCCGTCCGTATCTATTCTCAACACATCGTTCTCCAGGCTCCACTGGTTGTCGTAAGACGCAAAACCGTTGACCAAAGAGAAGGCAGGCTCCTCAAAACTCTCGCCGAATATACGCTGGTCGTACAATCCGCCGTATATCTCATGGTTCACATCCTCTGCCCCGGCACCGTAAATCAGAGCCGGGATAGAGCCTTCTATTTTGGAGGCATCCACTGTTATACGGGTCTGTGCAGATAACGACAAAGGCACGACTGACGCCAATAACGCAACAATAGTCTGTTTCATAAGGCTGTATGGTTTTTAATTTTGTTATATAATATATCTGATTAATGATCCAAGTTGTCATTCTGTGAAAACACCACCACCTTGCTTTGCAGGTACGGGAGCATCCGTCCGTCACGCACCTATGCAGCAATGCACTTATACGGCAGGCGGAAACGCGGTATGCAGACAGTAATCACGCACATCCTGTTTCTTCATTGGAACAGCTTATATACGGTTAATAATAATTTAGATTCCGGCAACAAATATAGCAACAATATTCCATACTGGTACGAACTGATACGGTTTTTAAATTTTTATAACATTCTGGCTACCAGACAATATTTGCTCATGCAAACCATATTTAAGGAAATTAAACTATGTAAAGAAAAACACTTTACCGAATATTATACGTATATTTGCACATGACATTCCGCGTGTTCACACATACATAATGAAAACATGAAACAGAACGAATCAAAATACAAACTGGTGGTCAACCATGTGATAGACGGCATAAACAACGGAGAGATAAGCAAAGGCGACCGTCTGCCGTCAATCAACGAGTATCGCCACATGTTCAATCTGTCACGCGACACGGTGTTTGCCGGCATAAAGGAACTGAAAGCCCACGGCATAATATCGTCGGCACCGGGCGTGGGCTACTTCGTGAGCAACGTGCGGCTGAACCTCAAGCAGAACATTTTTCTGCTTTTCAACGAGATGAACTCATTCAAGCAGGAGTTATACGATGCCTTCATGTCGGGCCTCGACAAGGACGACAAGGTGGACCTGCAGTTCCATAATTACAACCGTCGGGTGTTCGAGACGCTGCTCCGCGAGGCCAACGGTAAGTACACCACATACGTGCTGATGCCGGGAAAGTTCCAGGGACTGGCTCCGCTGCTCGACAGCCTCAACGGACGCGTATTCCTGCTCGACCACTATCATCCCGAGCTTCGCGGCCGTTACTCAGGCGTAGGGCAGAATTTTGAGAACGACACATACAACGCCCTTGTCTCCGGACTGCCCCATCTGCACAAATACAAACGCATCTGCATGATACAGAGCGAGGCAAAAGAGCCTTACGAACGCTTCACCGGACTTCAGAGATTCGCACGCGAAAACGGTTTTGAATGTAAATACATGAACGGTTTCAACGGAAAACACATCAGCACGGCCGACCTGTTCATGATAGCCAACGACGCCGACCTTGTCAAGGTATTGAAGCAGGCCGCACGCCAGAACATGGAGCCCGGCCGCGAATTCGGCATCATCTCATACAACGACACCACGCTGAAAGAGATTCTGGCAGGCGGCATAGCCACGCTGTCAACCGACTTCAGAAAGATGGGAAAGACCATGGCGTCGCTCCTGAAACGCAAGGAGATAATAAACATAGACAACGCCTGGAACCTGACAATACGCAAATCGCTGTAAGACCGTCAGACAAACAGCGCCAAAAATACACCAAAAGCCATGAAGACCGGCGCCGGCCGCCCACGCGCAATACTCATTCCCGTCCGGCGAAACCATATCCCCACAGACATAAAAACAAAAACGTGTGCACAGCATCAAGCCGTGCACACGTTCCTATGATTCTTGATAATATTGTTCTTTACTTCGCGTCAGCCACCTTGTCGCCATCGTAAGCCCATTTGTAGAATGAAGCTCCGTGAACGAAACCGGCTCCGAACGCTGTGAATATCACATTGTCACCTTTCTTGAGCTGCTTCTCGAAGTCCCAGAGAGCGAGCGGAATGGTAGCAGCACTCGTGTTACCGTAGCGCTGTATGTTCACCATCACCTTCTCCATAGGGATGCCCACACGCTTGGTCACTGCCTCGATGATACGCATGTTGGCCTCATGAGGAACAACCCATTTCACGTCGTCGGCTGTCAGATTGTTGTTCTCCATCACCTTGAGCACGTCGTCACCCATGTTGGTAACTGCATAACGGAACACCGTGCGGCCTTCCTGATACAGATAGTGGAGACGATGGTTAACGGTGAAATGAGAAGCAGGACAAACCGAACCGCCGGCTTTCATGTGCAGGAACGGAAGTCCCATGCCGTCTGTACGGAAGTAAGTGTTCTGCACACCTACATTCTCTTCCTCCGTAGCCTCAACAAGAGCAGCTCCGGCACCGTCGCCGAAGAGCACACATGTTGTGCGGTCGCGATAGTCAACGAGCGACGACATCTTGTCGGCTCCGATGACAATCACTTTCTTGTAGCGTCCGCTCTGGATCATCGACGCAGCCATGTCGAGCGCATAAAGGAATCCGCAGCATGCTGCCTCGAGGTCGAATGCGAAAGCGTTCTTCAGTCCCAGTTTGCCCAGAACGATAGAAGCCGTTGACGGGAATTTATAGTCAGGCGTTGTAGTGCTGACAATAAGAGCATCGATGGTATCAGGATCCGTGCCTGTTTTCTTCAGCAACTGCTTGGCAGCCTTGCGCGCCAGATAGCTTGTACCCAGGCCTTCCTCGGTGAGGATGTGACGTTCCTTGATGCCGACGCGAGTCATGATCCACTCATCGCTCGTGTCAACCATGCGCGACAGTTCCTCATTGTTGAGGACATAATCGGGCACGTATCCGCCGATGCCGGTGATTATCGCGTTGATCTTTCCCATCGATTATTCAGCAACTTCCTTTACGATTGCCACCTTGCCTCTGTAATATCCGCAAGTCGGGCATACTGTATGATAAACATAATAAGCGCCACAGTTAGGACATACTGCCAGTGTAGGTGCTACTGCCTTATCATGAGTTCTTCTTTTGAGTGTACGAGTCTTTGACTGTCTTCTTTTAGGATGTGCCATTTTCTTTTAATCTTTAATTATTGTTTTTAATTTTTCCAGTTCACTCCAGCGCGGATCCACCGCTGTCGCACCGTCCTCCTCGCTGCTTCGGGCAGCCGAGTGCTCTTCGAGAGCCTTTATCATGACAGGATTACATTTGCCAGGTGCATGCACATGTCTGACGGGAACGGCAAGAGCAATGAATTCGTATATGAGCCACGCCACGTCGAGAACGCCTTCGCTCTCATCGACAATGACGAGGTTTTCGTCTTCTGAACATTCGTCACCAAACTTAGCCACGATGTGGTTGTGCGACTCTATGGGCTGCTCCATGTCGTCGAGACACAGGTCGCAGGCCACCGTCACAGTTCCCGAAATGGAGAAATCAAGTTCGTAATGAGTTGACGAGCGGCGGACATCCAGACTGACATGCACGTCGCCTCCACCTACTTCCGAACCGCCAACGGCACTGAAGTAAGCATCGCCGAGGTCATACTGAAACGTCGTGACGCCGGTCTCCAACCCTTTCAAATCTATTTTAAAAGACTCCAAGCTGAACATCGGGCTATAAGGATAGTCTGCGCAGACAGTGCCGACGCGAGGAAACCGTTTGCTTCACACGCACACAGAGCAGAGTCTGCCTTTGGGATGCAAAGTTACAAATTATTTTCATACCAGCACATAAAAAAGCAAAAAATCATGTTATTTAAGTATCTGACACCGATAACGGGCCGTGTTTGCCGCTCCTTTTCGCACACTTAGGCAGAAACGTGCAACCAAAACCGGCCACCCGAACGTCAAAAACAGCCACACGGCAATGACACGCCGGCAGGAGCATCCCCCACCCTGCATGCGCACGTATTTGCAAATTTTCATTAACATCCATTCACATTCCGCACACTGGATTTAACACATCATTTTCCCGATTACAGAGAAATTCCGTCCGCCGGATGCTCTCCGGAAAGCCCGTTCCGTACATTCCACATAGCGGCACCGCGCTGACGGTCTTGCGAAAGAGCCCGTTTCACGCTCTGATATTAACTGTTTTAGGGCCTGATATGCACCATATCACCACCTGAAACGGCCCGTATCGGAGTGCAATAAAGGCTCTTTCGCAGGACGAAGAAAATACCGCCGGAATATCATCTCCGGTAAATCACTATCTGTCAACAATTTACAAAGACTCGTCATTTTTACGATTTTCCGAACAAAATCCTGTCACGGACGATTTCACGCAGTTTTTACGAGATTTCCACGATAAAAATTTAACTTTTCCGACTGCGCTTTTTGTTTTTTTATATCTCTGCGGATGGTCCGATGAGGAGTATCCGTCCGCGCCGTCGCTGTCAGCCATCGTCCGCACATCATGAGCAGAAATGAGAGCAGTATGAAGCCCTACGGATAATTTAAATTAAAAAACATATCATCCTTTTGCGCAAGTTGTTGTATTTCATTACCTTTGTATAATACACAAGACTGCGGGCGGAAAGACACAGAACAGAACACCATTCCGCCAGGATGCACGCATCTTTTCATGCCGATAAAAGGAAACCAACATACTAACCCTCAAAAACAATAATGCCAACATGAAACCAGAACCTATCAGGAAAAGACGGACGGCAATGCTCGCCGCGCTGTTAGCAGGCGCGCTGTGCACGTTCGGACAAGCAACGACAGACTACAACGAACTGCCCAACCCCACCGCAACAGACGCCAAGGCATGGAGCGCGGTGAAGAAAGTCACCGCAGGATGGGGCGACACCGACACCCGTTACAACAAGGAACTGCCCGCCAAGGCCACCGCCGGGAGCATCAGTCTCACGGCATGGCGGGGCGAGAAAGTGTCGGCGCAGCTCGCAGTGAGCACGCCGGAGAAACTGTCCGCACTCACCTTCGAGGCAGGCGACCTCACCGGCTCAGCCTCAACAATAAGCAAGGCGAACGTACGGACGGCCTTCGTGAGATATGTAATGGCGGACGAACTGCAGAAGGACGGACAGAACACGTGCGGCGGACGCAATCAGGAGGAGTACAGACATTTTCTCGTGGCCGACCCGATAGACCATCTCACGCGCCAACTCGACATGGAGTCCAACACCACCCGCTGCGGATGGGTGAGCATAAGCGTGCCGCAGAATGCCAAGGCAGGCACATATCGCGGCACCGTAGAGGTGAAGGCTGGCGGCAAAACGATAGCGTCGCTGCGCCTCAACCTGAAGGTGACAAACCGTACACTACCTTCAGCCAAAGACTGGAAATTCCACTTAGACCTATGGCAGAATCCTTACGCCGTGGCCCGTTACTACAACGTGGAGCCGTTCAGCAACGAGCACTTCAGACTCATGCGCCCGATAATGCTGCTCTACGCCGACGCCGGCGGCAAGGCCATCACCGTGCCGATGATGCACCGTCCGTGGAACGGACAGACCTACGACGCCTTCCCGAGCATGATAACGTGGATGAAGAAGGCCGACGGCACATGGGCGTTCGACTACACGGCGTTCGACAAATGGGTGGAGTTCATGATGAGTCTCGGCGTGAAAAAACAGATAAGCTGCTACTCCATGATTCCGTGGAAGCTCTCTTTCTCTTACCTCGATCAGGCCACCAACTCGTTCAAAGCCATCGACGCCAATCCGGGCGACAAGGCCTACGAACAGCTGTGGACGGAGATGCTCCGCTCGTTCGCCGCTCACCTGAAAGAGAAGGGATGGTTCGACATCACCCACATAGCCATGGATGAACGCCAGCTGAAGGACATGCTCGCCACGCTCGAGGTGATACGCAAGGCCGACAGCGGCTTCAAGGTGGCGCTCGCAGGCTCATATCACAAGGAACTTGAGGACAAACTCGACGACTACTGCGTGATAATAAACGAGAAATTCCCTGCCGAAACCGTAGCCAGCCGACGCGCAGCAGGCATGAACACCACGTTCTACACATGCTGCACACCGCCGCGCCCCAACACCTTCATACAGAGTCCGCCGGCAGAGTCGGAGTGGCTGGCATGGCACAGCGCAAAGGAAGACCTCGACGGATATCTGCGCTGGGCATTCAACAGCTGGACCGCAAGTCCGCTCACCGATGCATGCTTCACCGCATGGCCGGCCGGCGACCCGTTCCTTGTCTATCCCGACGGCCGCAGCTCCATAAGGTTTGAGCGTATGGCGGAGGGCATACAGCAGTATGAGAAGGTGCGCCTGCTGAAGGAGGAAGCCCGCAGCAAAGGCAACAAGTCGATGCTGAAGAAGATAGAAAACATACTGTCGGCGTTCGACGAGAAGCTGCTAGACCAGACAACGGCCACAGAAGCCGTGAACAGGGCGAAGGCCGCCATAAACAGACTATGACGCCGCCGGCACACCGCGACAATATGCGAAGACCGTGGCACTGAGGCTCTCAGCCCGTGCCACGGTCTTCTTCGTTATACGTTCCGCAGCGATATGCATGCCGCCACCGTGCCGCTGCCATGCCCGTATCGCGCAGAATAAATATTATGACCTACTATGATGAAACGTAAAATCCATCTGTCCGTCCCGTACGCTGTGCGCCGGAGACAGACAGATGTTGCAGGGTTCCGATCAACGGAAGCGCGGATTATTCGTCTGTTGTTTTCTTTTTAAGAAATATATTCACAGTGTTCTTGCCTGAAGTGCCGCCTTTATCCACCACTACCGACTTTATGTCGTTCGGCAAAAGGGCTTCAACCTCTTCCTTTGTCACGGTCTTGCCGTCAATCATATAGGTGGGTTCTTTATCCATATTGTAAATCTCGACTCTCTTTGGTTTCTTTCCTTCACTGTTCAACGTGACAATTCTCACGTCCTTCACGTCACCCACTGTCACCGGCTTGTCCTTCTGGTGTATCGTAATAGTATTCACCTTGCCTGCTGTTGCCTTATTTTCTGAAGATGCGGAAGAAGCAGAAGACTCACCGGCAGACTTTTTCATGGTCACGACAATTACTCCATTCTTCGCCTTCTCACCATATATCTTAGTAGCAGAATCGTCCTTAAGGACAGTCACCGAATTTATTTTTGACACGTCAAGACCATTCAACTCGTTCATGTCTGTCTCACGGTCATCAATCACCACAAGCATATCATTAGGAACAGACTTTGCTCCCACATTTATCAACTGTTTCAACGACTCAGCAGGCATAGCCGTCTTGCTGGTAGCGGAAGCCTTCGCCGATGTCATGTTCTCACTCTTTGTGTCTGCCTTCACAATCATTGCGCCGGCTTCAGATACTACCTTGTCACTCTCCAGTGCCACCTCACCGGCCATCTTTGTGGCTGCCGGAATGGCGAATACAAACACTGACACTGCGGCCAAAGGAAGCACCACGGCTGCCTTGACACGGTTCCACGGATTTGATTTTTTCATTTTCATCATAGTTATACGTTTTTTTAAGTTGGTTTGGTTCAGATTGTTTGCCATGGCGAAAAGGCGTTCGCCCACTGCCTTGCGTATGAGAAGTAGCTGATATCCGGATGCATCGACACCCCGGCGGAGCACGGCGTCGTCGGCCTCATACTCGTGAACATCGCGCAGTTCGGCACGCAACAGCCACGCCGCCGGCGAGAACCAGCAGAACATTATTATGGTGTTGCACAGAGCTATATCGACGGAATGGAGGCGGGCCACGTGTGCCTGCTCGTGTATCACTATCTCCCGGGCTCCCGCCGCGTAGTCTTTCTCACTGATGACTATGCGCCGGAACCAGCTGAAAGGTGCTCTGTCGCCAGGCACTACGGTCACCACCGCACCGCAGGTCTCACACCGCCGGCCGCCGCGCAGGAGCATCGTAAGGCGCAACAGCGACACCACCGAGCGCAACAGAAGCAGCGCGAAACCGGCTATCCACACCAGCGTGAGCACTTGCACGAGCGTCAGCCCCGCCCCGTCGCCCTCTGTTTCGACCGCAGTCTGTACGAAGGCGGCTTCGGCAAGGGCGATGGTCTGATGTACGGGAGCAGGTGTCTCCAGCGTAATGTGCATGAGAGGCAGCAGGAGAGCGGCCGCCTGCATCGTGAGCAGTACACCGCGGTTGAAGGCATGAAAGCTCTCGCGGCTGAGCAGCAGTTTGTACGTCAGATAGAATATGGTTTGAAAAACTGCCACCTTTATTATATATACGAAGAACATTCCCATTGTGATAATGTTTACAGGTTAGCTTTGTCTGATTGTATGACGGGCGCACGACAATGGCCTGCACGCCATGGAGAGAACGGATAATGGCGCGGAACTATTTGTCCTTCACCATGTCTATTAGTTTCTTCAGGTCGTCCACAGTGAGGTCTTCCTCCTTCACGAGCGACGACACAGCGTCGAGATAGGAATTGCCGAAGAACTTGCTGATGACGTTTTTCAGCGATCCGCGGCTATACTCGTCGCGGCTCACCGTGGCGAAATACTGGAAACTGCGTGCCGACAGAGCGCGGTGCGACAGGAAACCTTTCTCCTCAAGTATGCGCACGAGCGTCGAAAGAGTATTCACATGCGGCTTCGGGTCGTCATAACAACTTTGAAGTTCGCGTATCTGCATGTCGCCGCGACTCCAGTAATGATTCATTATCTCTTCTTCCTTGTTTGTAAGTGTCTTCATAACAGTTTCTGTTTTTTACAATGGCAAAGTAACTAAAACTTTTAGTTGAGTGCAAGAAAAGAGAGTTAATAAAACTAAAACGATTAGTTATTTAACTAATTGTTTTAGTTAACATAACATTTCCCAATGCAAATTCAGGACAATAACGCCAGATTATCTTACTTCGGCTTACTGCATGCCAAGCACATTTCATATAAGAGTCACCAATAACATTCTCACTGCGGTCAACCATATTGTTTGCATGATAAGCCAGATCAGTCACAAACCTCCAGAGTGAATAACTTAAAACCATTGTTCTGGCTTCTATCGATTAGCCCTCTGCTTAATAACACAAACACGTTGAATACCGATAGCATTCACTGAAACATATTATTATAACAATTCCATAAATACCACTATACCAACACATTACAAATAAGCTCCGCGGAAAAGTCGCGGAAAAGTCGCGGAAAAGTCGCGGAAAAGTCGCGGAAAAGTCGCGGAATTCTCAGCTTAAAATCCACTGCTTTTCTTTGTTAAATTCGATGCAACCTCTTTCTTTCAACTTCTTCAACAGATAATCAATCTTGTTCTTCTTTTGTGTGTCATCCAACACATCCGACAGTTTTCCTGCCAACAATCCGTTTATATCTTTACGTGAAGCCTTACCGAATTTATTTAAATATTCCAGTATCAGTTTCATAAAGTATTCATCATCAAAACTCCGGTTCTTTATATACTGTCCCTTCAAGGTTGCATCTTTTGTCTTTGAAACCACTTTATGAGCAAGATAAAAGTTTGGTTTACGACCTTCTATAAATCTGCGTTTTCTCAGATAGGCGGCCTGTTCATCAGTTATGCACTTTTTCTTCTGCACTTTGTCAAGCAACATTATATCATCAAGATGCAATTCAGGATTGTCCGTCAATATACGAGCAAAGTTTTCATCAATAACCTTTCCTATTATCATCACCCTTACCTTGTTGTCCGACAAGTCATATTCCGGCATAGGGAACAGCCTCATCCGTTGATTGACAAACATTTTTTTGATACCACCTCCTTCTGTTTCAATCATATTCAGGTTACGCATTGCTTCCACAAGAAAACGATTGCGATAAACCGACTCCGGGCAATCTTTCGTCACAACATTCTCAACACTCTCCGGCAAAAACGTTCCATAGTTTTGAAATATAATATGATCATCCTCATATTCCACTACTTCTATTCTTGCGCATTTAGTATAATCCTGGTGTGCTATGGCATTGTTCAGTGGCTCACGGATGTTGAACATATCATAACGCAACATCTCATCAGGAAACATAGAGTCCGGACGTACAAGTCTGTATTTGACATTACGCACTTTATTATAAAGTTTGTCAACGCTTAACAATAAGGGTATAGACAGTATTTCGTAATCTTTGTTCTGGGTTGCTCCTACCTCGCGCAATGACCAACGTATGCAAGCTACGTATGGTGTGAGCAGATGTTCGCTCTCTTCTTTGCCCAACAAAACTAAAGCTGTACGGGTTATCTTACCGTTAATTGTGATTTTTGCTTTATCCAAAAACTTCGTATCGTCCCATGCTGATATTTCCGCCTTACGGAACGGATTCCTTTTTGTGTATTCCTTACGCGCCTTTTCTATTGCCTCCGGGTCAAGGTCTGCAATCGTAGCATCCTCAACAACCGCGACGCTCCAGTCATCTGTTATAACAAGTTCTGATAAGATTGTCCGCAGCCTGTCATCAGTCATCTCAACCAAAGAGTCTCCGATACGTTGCCAAGCCTTATTGTGCGCATAAACAGGCAGACGCGATTTATGTTTAGGTATTGTTATTATCCATACTTTTTCACCTGTGTCTTCTGCAGTAAGTTCATCTATATTCAGTTCTTCGGAGGATATATTTCTACATTTCTCCACAATCTTTGCCTTTGCCGATTCTATTGTGTAATTTCCAACGTCCTGAATACCTACTACATCGAAAGTTTTGTCTTGTATTCCAATAACTATCGCACCACCATTCATATTGGAAATGGCTGACACATACGACACCACATCATCACCTTCATGTCCGCAAAGGCTGTTTCTAAGATTTTTATATTCTTTCCAATCACATCCTTCGTTTTCGCGAGGATATTGTATTCGTACGTATTCTGAAATTTCTTGCTTTGTCATAAACGGAACTTTTCAACAGACTTTCAATACACAAAGATATAAAATGTAAATGGAATGAATAATAACACTGTACCATTATTATTCAATATTTTATTCAACAACACTTACATCCATTCATATAAGAATGTTGTTTGTATAAACATTACCACAATAATCGTAAATGACCGGGTAATTATGATTTCATATTATCATTTCTATTTCTTCAACTCTATACGGAACGTCGTGCCGCGTCCCGGCTCAGAGCTTTTCACGAATATCCGGCCGTGGTGATACTCCTCCACGATGCGCTTTGCAAGCGAAAGTCCGAGGCCCCATCCGCGTTTCTTTGTGGTGAAACCCGGTCGGAACACGTTGCCTATATTCTTCTTTGGTATGCCCTTGCCCGTGTCGCTCACCTCAATGGCAGTGCGTCCGGGCTCGTCGTAAACGGTTATGGTGATGCTGCCCTCACCACTCATGGCATCGACAGCGTTCTTGCAGAGATTTTCTATCACCCACTCGAAGAGCGAAGCGTTGATGTTCACGATGACGCCCGTGTCGGGGAAACAGCAGGTCATCCTGATTTTCGACGACGTGCGGCGGTCCATATAGTTCACCACATGGTCCATGACGTCGCGCAGGTCGGTAGGCACAAGCTCCGGCAGCGACCCGATCTTGGAGAAGCGGTCGGCTATAAGCTGCAGGCGGCTGATGTCGTTGTACATCTCGGGGATAAGTTCGTCCGACGGATAAGTCTCCTTCAGCACTTCCACCCAGGCCATAAGGCTCGATATAGGTGTGCCGAGCTGATGGGCGGTCTCCTTGGACAGGCCCACCCACACCTTGTTCTGCTCGGCCTTCTTCGACGTGAGCAGCGCAAAGATGGCTATGACAACGAAGATCATAACCACGCCGAGCTGCACGTAAGGATAGGAAGACAGGCGGCGGAGCATAACGGAGTCGTCGTAGCAAACATACACGTAGTCGGACGGAACATTGTCGGACAGCGCAACCTTTATCACCTTATCAGAATGGAGCAGGCGCAGCCCCTCGGCCTTGACGTAGGCGAGTGTGTCGGCATAGTTGGAACAAGAACTGATACTGAGGTTGCGGAATGTCTGCACGTTCTTGTTCTCGTCCATCACGATAACGGGAATAGTGGTGTTGCCGTTGAGCACCTTGAGCACGAGATTGAGGTCGGCGTTGCTGTCGGCATTGCTGAAGGTACGCATGGCCTCGGCCCACGTCTCCATCTTCTTGTGCTCCTCTGCCGAGAGGTCGCGGATGAGAAAATGGGACACGAGCAGCGATGCGACAGCTATGATGACGGCTGCCACAACAAGAAAAATCTTAACCCTGCGTATCTGGTCTGTCCATTGCATACTGATATGATAACGAGGTTTTGTGCGGTTTATTGCCTCGGCGGATGACGGCTGCGACCGGACGGACCGGATGAAGCGCATTTCACGCACTCCGCAGAAAATCAATGGAGATTTGGTTTTTATTCATTAAGTGCCGTATAATGCCGCAAAACGTCCTTACAACGCAGGGGAACGTGGACCGCACAGACAGTTCCTCACGTAACGATAAATCCGCGTTGCCACAACCGACAAATCATCATCGCAGGAAGTAGGCATACTTCCCGTGTATTCCCTAACGCTTAATATCAGCGTTTCGGAAGAAAACCCGAGGGGCGCACTTACAGTTTTTCTTGACTTTTTTTGACAAAATATTTTCGCAAAAGAGATGTAAAGGAATGTTAAATTCCGCATAATAAAGGCCGGTTCAGACCATACAGACTTGGGGTATACCCTGTAGTGGAATGCCGGACAATCCGTTCTGCGTTCCGATAATGCCCGTTTTATCCTCTGTTTTCGTCTGTTTCAGGGTGTGATATAGTTCATTTCAGGCCCTGAAACAGGCTGTATCACGTGCTGAAACAGTATCTTTTACATGATGAAAGAATTATCCCCGAATGTAAGCCATTGACATACAACACCTTGCATAAATCTCTTATTTTTCACGAATTTGCGTCCGATGGAGAGTCTGCCCGCAAATACTCGCTTATTTTTCGGGGTATATCAGTAAACTGAGGCGGAAAAATCAAAATCTGCTTTCAATCTGAAAGTTGCCCATATCGTTTTCATCCACACATAAGGAAGCAACACTTATCCGAGAGTAAACACCGCAGTCCCGTTTCCTTCCTGGCGTCATATACCAGCCATCCCCGTTAACAAAAAATCAAAAAAAATAATGCTCGAAATGTCACAAATACGTAAATATTGCGTAATATAAGTAAAACGCAAAGCAGAATAAAAAACATATATATTATGAAAATGAAAACTTTAGCATTTACAGTTCGCCGAACTCAAGTTAAATAACAATACTTTGCTCTCGGTGACCATAGGTTTGTGTTTCCTTGATTTTAAGTAACATAATGATACAACGGTCTTAACCGATTGCCGGACTTACAGACTTTTACAATTCGTCGGACCACGTTAAATCAATTATATTCACATATTATGAAAAGGCTATTTTTTGTTTTTTTACTTACCTTTGTACTTCACGGCATGTCTTTCGCCGGTGATTTTTCAAAATATCGCGGCGTCTGGGCATCAAACGATGCCGAAGCGGTCATAACAGACAGTGTCTGTATGTTCTTCGAGAAGACTCCAAAGGGGTTGAGAGCATTTCTCAATGTCCCGACACAATATATATATAGCCGTACCACTTACAAGGATTCGGCATTTGTAGTTGAGGCGGTTGCGCCTCTCAAACTCACCGATGAGGTTAAGACGGTTAACGGAACAGCCGTCAGGACTCTGCGTATCGGAGACAAGGTGATGTCTAAAGTGGAGGAGATAGAGACCTGCAAGCCTTATGAGAAATCCCGTGCGAACAGCAAGTCAGACGTAGGCAAATGTTTACAGGAATGGAGGCTTGGCGCTAAGTTTGGAAAAGACGGCGATGTCTTTATGTGTGAGGTCAATACCAACCGCCACATGTTTATCTATCTGATTAATCCTAACATGACATATATCCGAGCAGCAGCAACGGCGAACAACGATAACGGCACATTGTTTTTTCAGAACATCCGTATGATGCGCAACAATAATACCGGAGAACTGACATCGTATATGGCACCTGATAATTATACTGTTGCCGCAGACAATCTGCAGATCGACAACAGCAAATTCAATCCTAATGCCTGCGTGTTCAATCCCGACGGAGGAATATACTGGTCGCTTATCTCGTTTACGGCAGACCAGATTAAGATAAACGGTTGCGGTGAGACTTATCATGTAAACCGTATTGATAAGTTTGAAGAATACTTTAAGTATGTCCCATACGAAACAGCGCGCCTACAACAATAGTCTGTCCTTGGGATAAAGGCGTTCACCGTGCCTTCGCGGATTGGCAAAAGCTGTATTTCCATCCGACGGACAACCTGCCCGGATGAGCATCTCGCGTAAAAGCATTTCGCCATAAAAGTCCAATCCGGAAAGGCAACGGTTTCCGCTGATCACCGACATTACAGACATCAATCATTCGTATGACTCACGTTAAATAAGACATGAAACAAAATTAAAATACACATTATGAAAATGAAAACATTGGCATTGGTAATTATAGCTACGTCATTATGCATGACTTCATGCAGCGGAACAAACAAAAGCACAGCGGCCACTTACATGGCGAGCGGAGCAGAACTGCCAGGCAACGGCGAGGTGGAAAAAACACTGAATCTGGGCAGTTTCAGCGGAATAGAGGCTTCTGTGATTGTGGACATACACTATACACAGGACACAAAACGCAGCGTGAAGGTGCGCGCTACCCAGAAACAGATTGACAGATGCGACATATCGGTGAGCGGTTCTACTCTCGTACTGAAAACGAAAAAGAACGCACCCGATTCCGATGACAACTCAAAACAGGATAAAATCACGTTGTATATCACAGCTCCGGAGATAAGTGTCATAGAGAACCGCGGCATAATGGGATTCTATACAAAGCAACTCAACGGCGACGGACTGCAGATAAAAAACAAGGGAATACTCAATATGAATGTGCAGAACGTATCAGGCAAAGGTGGCAGCGGACTGAGCATCGACAACACTGGAAGGATGACGGCTGAGATGCCGACAGTGGACATGAATATGTTTTCGCTGGAGAACATGGGTGTGCTGATGTTCCAAAGCAACAGCATAAAGGGTGGTAGTCTGACAATAAACAACTCGGGACAGCTTAACATCAAGGGCAACATGGAAGGTTCTACGGCCAATCTGTACAACAAAGGAGTATGCAACATGAGCAGCGCGTTCAACCTGACCGGCAGCTACTCATGCAGCAATGGCGGACAACTGCGCATATCAGGCGACGTGAAAGGCTCGACTGCCACCCTGAAAAACACCGGAATGTACGGAATGGAGGGTTCATTCCATCTGGACAACAACTATACTTATGCCAACTCCGGACAGGCAGACAACGACGGAGACGTGACAGCAAACGCCATAAGCATAACCAACTCGGGAGTTGACAGAAGGAACGGCAAGCTGAAATCGGAACAGCTGGACATGAACGTGAACGGACAGAGCCGCTACGAGATGAGTTTCTCCGGCGGCGAAGCGAAACTCAACTGCAGCGGAATAGGCAACTTCGAAATGGCACTCGACTGCCGCAGCATAAAGGTAAACTCGAGCGGACAGATAAATGTGACGCTCTCGGGAACGGCCGACAACACTTCTTTCGACGGCTCGGGAATATCACATGTGAACACATCGAGACTGAACAAGTTCTGATCCCAGCCCCGACAGCGGGCAGAAGACAACAACGGCGGGCGGCAGCAGTGCGCACTGCTGCGACACGCACCGCAAAGATAGAAACAGCATAAGGAAACAGATGACAACGGAAGAATTCGAACACGAGGCCGGACAGTTGCGCTCCATGCTTGTGGCAACAGCCGCACACATGCTGGGCAGCGAAAGCGAGGCCGAGGACGCAGCACAGGAGACGCTTGCAAAGCTGTGGGCCATGCGCGACGAACTGCGCAGTCCTATGGCGGCTCTGGCGCGCGCCGTTGTCAGAAACTTGTGTGTGGACAGTCTGCGGAGGCGTCACGCGGTGATGGTACCTCTGTCGGCCGAACAGCGCGACATGGCAGAAACGGCGACAGACAACGATCCTTTCCTGCACGTGATGAAGGTAATCGACCGGCTGCCGGCGGCACAACAGGTGGCACTTCGCCTGCGCCACATCGACGGTATGGGCACCGCAGACATTGCAAAACTGACAGGAACGAGCGAGGCCGCCGTACGCAAGACGCTGAGCAGGGCGCGAATGGCGGTGAGGAAACATTATATTGAAGACATCGGAAATGAACAGTAAGAAGACAAAAGAAATAGAACAGCTCATGGAACGCTTCTTCGACGGTGAGACAACTACGGAAGAGGAAGCACGGCTGTACAAGGTGTTCCGACGCAAAAGACTGCCCGACAGTCTGGAGCAGATGCGCCCGGTGATGGAGGCTTTCGGCGCAATGGGCGAGGAGAAGCCGCGGCACGCCGTGACGGTGAGCATGATACGGCGTGCACTTATGGGCGCGGCGGCCGTGCTGGCACTGGCTGTAGGCATAGCCATCTATTCGGATTACCGCGAAGAACAGTCGCTGGCACGCATATACGGCGGCAGCTACGTCATAGAGAACGGCCGGCGCATAGACGACCTGAGAACCATACGGGGCGACATAGAGCAGGCTCTGGCCGACTCGCGCCACATAGAACAGCGGGCCGAGCACAACGTCATAGACCGTGCCGAGCAGGATGTGCTCGACAACATATCCGATCCTGACATGCGCAGGGAGGTGGAACTTATGTTGAACGAATAAAACTATCACATATATGAACATACATAGAATTATCATAACGGCGCTGCTGCTTGTCGCGGCAATGATGAATGTCGCGGCGCAGAACAGGATAGACGACATGATGGACAATTACTCGTCGCGCGGAACAAGCAAATATACCTCGGCCGTGGAACGCGACCCGAAGACGCGCAAGGTGCAGAAGGTGGTCAACGTGATAGAGCTTAACCATATGGGCATCGACGAGTTCATCAACGCATTCAGGCGTGAGTCGAAGAGCGGAAACTTCACGGAGAAACGCGACGAGGAAGGACTCACACTCATGCTGACGGTGCGCGGCGAACGCCAGAACCGCATATACATGATGCGTTGCACCAGGCCATACACTCCGGAAAGACGCGACACACGCTATGAAAAGGCCAAGATAACGGTCATCATTAAGTATGGATAAGAAGCAGAAATAGCGTGCGGACAGTCTGTAAAAGATTCTGACGGACAACGGAAAGCTCCTGATTTTTGCCTGAAAGTGCTCTGCCGTGACGAGGATGTACGGCCGGCGAAATAGACAGGCTACGTGAACAATATATAGAAAAAGTACAAAGGAAGCGGTGGCAGCCATAGCTTCCTTTTTTTGTTTTTATAAATCGGAACGGTTTATACACAGGAAACATCAGATAAAAACCGAATGCGGCAAGGATGCGCATGATAAAACCTGACTGTGATGTCACACCACGTTCATAATGATACAAAGGCGTACATAGCGTTAGCGTCACGTCTTATTAGAAAAGGAAGAAACAAAAAACTCCGCCGTACGGCTGAAACCGGATGAGCACAATGCTCCGGTGTCAGACGTACGGCGAAGATATGATAACAGGATTCGGCCTTTACATAGCGTTCAAGCCGTGCAGGTTATGTTTTATTTCTGAACCCTCGTATATGTTTTCTTGTCCGGACCTACTCCAGTTATGGTGAGTTTCTTCCAGTGCGGAGGCAGTACTGACGGCAGCTGACGTATGCCTTTGTCGGTTATCTCCAGTCCGCAGAAACCATTGATGACAGCCTGAAGCATACCGCCGGCACCTGTAGTGAAGTACGGATTTGTGCCACCCGCGCCCTCGGATATCACACCGAACGGAGGCAGCTTGTTGGGACGGTAGCCCTGTACGAACATCTCGTATGCTTTCTTACCCTGCATCAGTCGTGCGTACTGCACGGCAAAGATGGAGAACGACATGGCAGGACCGTTCTTGTCTATCTTGTCTTCGTAATATACAAGGTTTTTCTTAATATCCGATGCGTCCGTAACCAGCTGCAAAGGATAAGCCAAGAGATTGACATCAACCTGTTTTATGCCGCGTCCGTCATAATCTTCGTATTCCTTTATCACTCCGTCATCGAAACGATGTATGCTTATTTTATTTGCCACCTCGCTCCATATCTTAGGATATTTCATACCGCAAAGAGCTGCCGCCTTGCATGCGTTTCTCAACGAAACGATTGCCACTCCGTTTGTAAAAGCATTGTCGTCCACGCCCATGGCGTATTCGTCGGCGCACACAACGTTGTTTATCGAGTATGTTCCGTCGGCGTTCTTCGTGGCGCGGCTAATCCAGAAGTCGGCAATCTCCTTTATCAACGGATAGCCTTTCTGCTCAAGCCATTTCCTGTCCTGAGTCATACAGTAGTAGTTCCAGGCGGCAATACCAATGTCGCCGGTGATGTGGTGTTCGAACGGACCGGTAAGAGCCCACGTCGGACAGGCTTCCTCACCTGCGTCATCGCTCTCCCACGGGAACATCACTCCCATATAACCGTTGGCCTCTGCTTTCTTGCGTGCGGCACCGAGACGATCGAAACGGTATTCCATCATCGACTGGGCCATGTCGTGGTTGAGGAACAGCAGCGGCGGATACATCCATATTTCTGAATCCCAGAATATGTGGCCGTTGTATCCCTGTGACGAAAGACCGAATGGAGGTATGCTCAAACGGCTGTTCGCACGGATTGACGAATAGAGATTGTACAGGGCGAGGCGCACGCTGGTCTGGGCTTCGTCGTCGCCTTCGATGATGATGTCGCTCTTCCATATCTCGTTCCATTGTGCCTCATGAACACTCATCAGCTGGTCGATTCCTTCGTAAACACCGTATATCACCTGGCGGTTGGATTCGTTGTACGGATCGATGAAGTCGCGGTTTGTGCAGATGGAACCGATAAGACTGAAGCTGAATTTCTCGCCTTTCGTCAGATGTTTGTATATCTCGACGGTGTTGGCAGAGCTCATCACGTTGGCATCGCTGTTCTTCGGAAGCACAAAGGCCGACGAAGCGGACACCTCACAGTTTCTGTATAATGAATAAGCATGGGTGCGCATTATCTGCAACTCTGTGCCCTCCACATTTATGCTCTGCATCTCTGTGACCGGTTCTTTATATTCGTTCGGCACAACCGGCATGTTGCGGACATCCAGAACCATGTCCTCAAGAGCTTCGACATTGACGCTTATAAGTCCTGCATACGGCATATTGCGCAGCGCACGCACCTCATAACTCACGTTGGCCTTCTTCATGCATGAGAACGATGAGCGGTGAACAGCCTCTTTCATGCTCAGCGTCTGTTTCCAGTCGTCCACATTATTCATCTCCAGTCGCCGGCCGTCTATATACACCTGCATCTGGAAAGGGTTGATGCCTCGGAGCACACGGCTCACTCCGTTCTTTCCGTCAGCGTCGAACACATGATTCAGAAACACGTCCCTTATCGAGAACGGCTCTCTCCACGGCAGTATGCCGATACGTCCGCTGGCTACAACTGTGCCGTAATAATCACCTTCTTTTTCTGTTGTGGAAATACTCCATCCGGCCGTATTATCCGCAAAAGAAAAAACAGACTGAATGAACAGTAATAAGAATAACAGTGTCTTTTTCATTACATTAAATTAATTATTAAGTTATATGTTTTATCGTATGGTTCATCCTTACGCCATGACGGCATCATGTTAAAATGAGAAATAGATTTTCATAATCTGCCGGCCTTAGGATGTGTGTCTCTTGATATTTCCTACAAAAGTAATGGAAATAAGCGACACTGTGAAGCTCGCGATAATAATTCTGATAAATAAATTTACCGCAGCGGAACGATGTATTAATAATGCACACCATTAAATAAAAATATAAAACGGAGGAAAATCGGCTCAACACAGATTCAGAAGAAAATTAGTTTCTATATAAATCCGGCAAAACGAAATGTAAAAAATTGACAAAACGAAATGTAAAAAATTAACATAATTGTATAGCAATTCTGTTTTATATTTTTTAACAAATAAAACACATGCTTATTGTTAATAATTTAACAAAATCGTTATGCTTTTATTGTATCAATTTCTTTATTGTGTTTAATTTCTTTTATGTATCTTACAAAAGTAGGGTATGACAACCCCATTTCGGGCTGAATAAAATTACGCCATATCTGTTTATAACACTTCGCATGGTTCTGCGGTTCATAATGTGCCTTTATTACTTTAGCAACTTTTTCAATAGCTTTTAAACGTCTATATTGCATATATTTAAATAAAAAAGTGATACCGAAAACGGTATCACAAATATATATATTTTTTATTATCTTACAAAGAACTTGCGCTAACGATTGCGCCTATACCTTTGTTTCTTATCGGCATACAAACAAATCGTTTGTCAAATCCTACTATTGTTGCACGTTCTGCCGGATCATTTTCTTTTGAGTACATAAAAATATCACCATCAGCTTTCATTACTTCATCCATATAAAAGGCGAAACTTGCAAAATTTTGTGTATCTTCCCCACCGTACGCTACTTTTGTGTAAACACTTCCACTGTAACTGTATGTAGGCATGTGAGAGAACGAAAGACAACCAAACCCCGCAAATTTTATTGGCTCACCGTCAACAATATTTGTTAAGTTTTTAAAGAGTTTCATATCTTGCATTAAAAGGTCTGAAACGTGTTTCGGATGAAGCACTAAATACCTTTTATCCATAGGAATTTCGGCAGCATCAAAACGCTCTTTTAATTCAAGAACATTCTCAAAAGTAAGACGTTTTCTACCGTTAGTATCTTCGCCATTTGTCGGTACTATTGGTGTATCATCTGTATCGCTATTTGGGGCAATAGAATGTGCGGCTTTTATTGCAACCGCCTTTTGTAAAGTTGCACGGTGTTGTCTCAACACGCTTTCCAATTTATCATAAGAATATTCTATTGCTTCCGGTCTGCGTACAATAGTATTTTCTGTTTCAAACTTATCCAACGGCAATTCATTATCCGTATCATCACGGCCTACAATTTTTATAGGATATGTCTTGTTATTTACAAGCACTTTCGGGTCTATTCCGGCAGATGCAATATGTATTTTATTATTATTGACTAAGCCCGAATAATCAAGAACTTTGTTCAAAAAACTACTTTCCGGATAAAAATTTTCTTTTAATTGATTTACCCAAACTTCCGTATTTAATGCCATAATTTAATAATTTATTGTTTGTTATATTCTTTATCTATCAATGATTTATAAAAATCCGGATGCTGTTCCAGATATTCCGGATTGTTTCTTCTGTACCATTCCAAAGTCCTTGCTTCCATTGTTTTACCGCTCCTTTTGTTTTTTAGTAACTTGTATAATTCTGGATTTTCCGCAAGTCCTTTCGGATCAAAATTTCGCCAATCGTCATAAGTCCATTCCGAACGATCCGCAAAATCTAAATTCAAATACCTCACAGCGCGTTTTGGCCGTGGCTTCATTTGCAATATATCACATAGAACATTTGCGCCCATTTCGTCACCTATGCTTTTATATACATCTGTTTCACATGCTAAAATAATGCCTTTGTTTTGGGCTTCGCATATAAGTTCTATCACGTTTGCCGCGTCTTCGTTTTTTAATGTTTCATACTTTTTCAGAAACGTTTTTGTGTCATTTTTTAACAAAGAGATATATACGTCTTTGTCTTTATTATTTATCCAACCTTTTTTCACGGCATTATCAACCATGGAAGACAATCCGTTTTTTCCTGTTTTAAGCCTGTTTATTGCGTTAAAAATTTCGGTTTCGTCCGAATGCCCATCCAATGATAAAAGGCGGCTCAAATGCAATTTAAACGCTCTATAATCATCTTTCAAATTAACGCCTTTACGTTTGTTTGTTATGTTGTATATATTTTCGGTTGTTGGCTCTTGTATTTTTTCCATATCAAAAATACCATCTATAAGGCCAAGGCTTAATGCTTCATCGGCAGAAAGCCAATGATCTTCACCGTCAAAATATTTATTTTTTATTTCTTCTGCTGTTTTGTTGCATTTTTTTGAAATAATTTCACATAATAGATTTTCTGTTTTTTTCATTTCCTGAATGCACTGTAACATTTCGTTTGTGTTGCCGTAACAGCCTGCACTCACGGCATGAAGCATGAGGCGAGAGTAACGCCCCATTTCTATATGACGGCCACACATGGCGATAACGCTTGCCATTGAAGCGGCAACACCATCAATAAACATGCGTATATCCGCATTGCTTTGCCTTATAGCCTCTATAATAGCAAGACCGGAATATACGTCACCACCGAGCGAGTTAATGCGCATTTCGATAGTTTTTCCGTTACTTTCGGCCTGTAATATCTCTGCTTTTATATCTGTTGCCGAAATTACTTCACCTATCTCTCCGTAAAGCAATATGGTATTTTTTTCATCACCAACAATCAGCCTGTTTTTTATTCTCATAATGTTAAAATTTTTCTTTTTTTTCTTTTGCAAATATATGTAAACTACACAATATGGCACAAAAACACTATCAAACTGATAAATTTTTCTGTTTCTTTTGCTTGAAAAAAAGAAAAATACTATATTTGCAGCATCCTAAAATAAAAAACACAATGATTGCAAAATTTTATTATAAAAATATAGCACACTATGGTGTGGTAAGCGGAAACGCCCCAATGCTTTGTTTTTTAGGCATAGGACACCTAAGGTGTGCTTTTTTTATTCCTAAACATAAAAAACATGATTGCAAAAATTAATCTGGACGGTAAAGATCATTTAGCCGTTGTTTTTAATGAGACAGTAAGTTATGATGATTTGCAAAGCATAAAAATTTCGCTTATATCTTGTTTAACAGACACACTTTCTAAAAATGATTGCTGTATGACAGAGGATGAAAAGTTTTATTTTCTTTCGCTTATGCAAGAATTTGAACTAAATGAACAACAGGCATACTCAATGTTTAAGAAATATTTTAACGACAAAGGCGAAAAAACAGAAATGCCGATAAGGAAAAAATGCGAGATTTATATTTAATATTTTAATATAAAAAACAACCTGTAAATATTTGTTTTACAGGTTGTTTTTTTTATTGGCACAACATTTAATTTTTATTGTTGTGTATTCTCGTTCTTTTCATGTCACGAAAACCCATGAATAGAGGAAATTTAAATCTTTCTCCGTTTACGGTCGCACCTTCTTGTATCTTTTTTCTTAAAAGTTGAATAACACGCGCTTCTGACAGGAAAAATTCTTTTTCCGCTAAATATTTTACCGCATCGTCAAACCGCATTCTGTTTACCTCAACAAGACAATAAAATCTTTCATAGAGTTTTTGGTCTCTTTCTTCAATTAAATTTTTATTTCTTCCTTTCATGTCACAAAAATATGAATATCTTTTTTATTTGTACGAATATTGATAATTATTTCTTTAACACGTATATTATCGTACATAAAAAATACCCAAACGCCCATTTCTGTGGCCGCTGTTGCCCTTTAATCTTCCATCATGTTATCATACACAGACATACGGTTTCTCCGTTTCCTGAAGTCCTATATTTCGACAAGCATATAAACAGCGGATTTAAGTGCGCACGTTGTTTATGCCTTTGTTAACATGCTGTGTGGATCATGCCTGTAAACATGTCAAAATATCCTGTTTCTGTGGCCGCTGCTGCTTTAATATTCCATCCTGCATGATACACAGATTGTTTGTGTTTTCCATACAGATTTTATATCATAAATTTTATGTTAGCATATTTTATGCCAAAATAAAATAATTAACAATATTTATCATAGATATTATTTTCTATGTATGGGACGCATGTCCACCCAAATGTCCCCCCAAATGCCCCCCCAAATGTAAGATTTAACAAACTAAAGATATTTTAACGTTATAAATATACTAAATTTGTGGTGATTTAGAATATATAGAAAGTGTATTTTGTTCAATTCCTGTATAACTTTCGTTCAATCAATAACTTACAGATAGTTAAAATATTAATGTGTGTAATATAAATACCAAATTTTAGGTGTTTTAGAACATGTAAAATACGCATAATGCTATAAAATCATATAACTTTCGTTCAATCAGTAACTTACAAATAAATATTAGTATTTTTATACCCTTTTATCTCTTTCGTATATTACGATATATTTTTATTATTCATTATAACAGCCTGATTATTTAAAAAGTGTAAAAAAGCATTTTCGTATGTAAAATACAAAAATGTTGGTCATCTGTATATTACTATTTATTATTATTCCGGCTATTTATTGCAAATACTTCCAAATAATAACTATATGGAATAATTTGCATATATTATATAAATAATCATCGTGTAATATTTTGTTGTAAAAAACGCTTTGCACATGTAAAATAGTGCATTTATTTTGCCGTTGTGGCGTTATGTTTGTGTTACTGATCAGAGCGCATAAAGTAGTAAATAACGCCTTAAAATCGCCTAAAATGCACCTTTTTTTTAATCAATGTTATATTTTCTCGTTGAACACTGTAAAATAAACTGTTCAATGTTACATAAATGTTATATAAATGTTACATTTCGTTTTGCACAAGGGTCCCACACCTAAAACAAATAACGTGCTGTAATACAACAAGTTGCAACATTTTTACAGGACTTCTAAAATATACATTTCGTTTTACCGCCCTTATATAGAAAACTGTCGCCCCATTCATGAATAAGCGTTGTTTTCTTATGCAGAAAGGAAGGCATCCGGCCTACTTTCAAATTATAAGCAGAATTTGATGTTTCGGATCTTAGTTTCCTGTTATACCCTCAAAATAAGAGAGTATTTACGGGCAGAGTCTTATTCGGACGCAAATACGCGAATTATGAAAGATTCCTGCAATACACTAAATATCAATGATTTACATTTAATAATCACTTTTCTGCCTTGCAATAAGCACCATTTCAGCATGCGAAATGGCCCATATCAGGGGCTGAAATGCCTAATATCACGTCATCACGAAGGCGAAATCAGACCCTCAAACGGGTATTATCAGAACACCGAATAATTTGTTCCAGAATATGGTATAGGGTATATCAAAATGCTGTTCAGGCAGAAAGAGTCTTTATTATATGAAATTTGGCATCCCCTTACGTCTATTTTTAGAAAATATTTTGTCAAAAAAAGTCAAGAGAAATTATAAGTTCTCCCCTCGGGTTTTCTTTAAAAACACCGATTCTGGAACGTGAAAAGACACTGGAATA